>JBAZHD010000003.1:0-81310 GCA_041652515.1 Methanoregula sp. | reverse complement strand
ATGTCCCGTTCAAGGATGGTCTATGCATTCTGGTGGCCGGTCTCCATCCACTGGGGCCAGTCGATGAGAACGCATTTTCCGTCATCCATGAGGATATTGTACTCGGAGAGGTCGGCATGGATGATGCCGGCATGCCAGGCTTTCTGGACATTTTCGAAGATCTCGTCGAGCACCTCCCCCGGCTCCTCAAGACGGCACCGGTTCAGGTTCTGCCCGTTGACCAGCGACATGACAACGGTATGCCGGTTCTGGTCGATGGGCAGGGGCACGCTGACCGCCGGGTGCAGTTTTGTAAGGGCGAGATACTCCCGTTCCGCTGATTTCTTCGAGGCAATCAGCCACGGGCAGTGCCCGTCCTCGGGCATGTATTCGCGGTTGAGCCGGGCCGAGGAAAATGAGCGCCCGCCAACACGATGGAACTTGATCGCAACCGGCCCAAGCCCGAGGGCATCGTAGACCACGGACTCCTTGCCCTCGCCGATCTGTGTGCCGAGGGCAGAGATGGTGCCTTTCCGGGTCAGGGTGGCAAGCGCAAGGGTATCGTAGCCGCCGAACACCAGCGCATACCCGTCATAGGGCACCGGGTTGAACCGGATCATCCCCCACTCCATCAGGCGGGAGATCCGGTAGGTAATCTCGGACTCCGAAAGTTTTGTTGTCGTCTTTATCATTTCCAGCGGCACCCACGAGTACCGTTTCATCCCGCGTTCGAGCGCAAGAAGGATGGTTTTCTCGTACTTGTTCAGGGAGCGGATCCGGTCCGCGGCGACGACCATATTACAGTGTGGTTATGTGGCAGACTATAAAATCACATCTTTAAAGACACCTGCCATCTGCCGGCACAAGATTCAACATCTTTCCTTCCTCCACTGTACCTGAGGAAACCGCATGCAGTGCGATAAATGCAAAGACGAGGCCATCTTCTTCCAGTCATATTCCGGCCGGCACCTTTGCAGCCGTCACCTTGTCCTGGATATCGAGGTCCGTGCAAAACGCTCCATCCGTTCGCACCGCTGGATGCGTCCCGGGGACCATATCGCTGTTGTTATTTCCGGCGACCGGAAAAGCGCCGGACTCCTGTGTTTTTTGAAAAAACTGACTGCTGACCGCAGGGACATCCGGTTAAGTGCAGTGCCTGCCCGTGGAGAGGATACCGCGACTGGAGGGGTGTCAGCTGCCACAACGCTTGCGAAATCTCTCGGGATACCTTGTATTGAAATGCCCCTGCCGGGGGGAACGGGAGCTGCAGCGAACGGCGATGTCACCAGGATTGCACGAGCGATCTCGCTCGATAATATCGCACAGGATGTACTGGCGCAGTTCCTTTTTGGCAACGCTGACCGGCTTGTTCATCCCGTTTCAGGTGAGGGCGACCCGCTTCCCGTGATCTGCCCGTTCATTGCAATACCTTCAGATGAGCTGGACATTTACGGAGAGATCGAGGCAAAGGGAACCGGATTCCCACCCGGGACATCTCACCGTGAAACTATCCCGTCAGAGATTGCGGTGCTGCTCCGGAACTATTACCAGCGCCACCCGGCAACGAAATTCGCACTCATGCACCTTGCGGAGCAGATCAATAACGGCGATACCGCAACAGTTACCGCGGGTGCCGCCGTTCCAAAAACCGGGGAGGATTCATCATCCCCGCCCCATAAAAAAACCGAACAGTTGAAAAACTCCCTTTGACCATTATATCAAAATGAAGTGTTCAACCGGGGACCTCGGGTGCAGGATGGGGCAGGTAGAGCAGATGATCCGGTATGCTTACTGGAACAGCGGCTGCAAAGGGATTGTCATTGGTGTGAGCGGCGGTGTCGACTCGGCCGTTGCAGCCGCATTCTGCTGCCGGGCGATCGGGCCGGACAAGGTACTCGGCCTCTCCCTACCGTCCGCGGTCAGTAATCCGCAGGACTGCAAAGACGCTGCCGCACTCTGCGCCGCGCTCGGTATGGAATGGCGCACGGTCTCTATCGAACCGATGCTTGCCGCGTTCCGGCAGATCCCTGGTTTTACTTCAACTCCCTACCTGCAGGGCAACCTGATGGCACGGATCCGGATGACGACCCTTTACTACCATGCAAACAGGGACAACCGGCTTGTCTGCGGTACTTCGAACCGGAGCGAGTACATGCTCGGTTACTGCACAAAGTTCGGGGACAATGCTGCTGACATCCAGCCCATCCTCCACCTCTACAAGTCAGACGTGTATGTTATGGCAAAGGCACTCTGTATCCCGGAACCGATCCTCAAAAAGACACCATCCGCCGGTTTATGGGAAGGCCAGAGCGATGAGAAAGAGATCGGGCTCTCGTACGATCAGATCGATGCAGCGCTCCAGGCACTGGAGAGCCGGAACTGGGAGCCAAAGAGTACAATCGAAGAGAAAGTGCTTGCGATGGTGAAGAAGAACGGGCACAAGCGGATGGGTGTACCTAACCTTTTAGTATCGCCGTGAAAACCGGCTGGTACTGCTCCGGAACATTAAGGAACCTGAGGGCATCGCTGTTCCCGATTAGCGCATAGAGCGGTCCTTTGCAGATGCGCTGGGTCCCTCGCTGGCAGCTTGCTCCCAGCCTGCGGACCGGGGGAATATTTCCATAAGCCGGGTTCCTGACAAGGGTGCCATCCGACAACTCATAATACGCAGCACCCCGCCGGACCTCATACTCCCTGTACTCGCTCTCGAACGATGTGGACACGATATTGGCCATGGAGAGGGTCTCTTCGTGAGACGGGTTGATCGTGATATGC
The DNA here is from genome assembly GCA_041652515.1 of Methanoregula sp. GTDB lineage: Archaea > Halobacteriota > Methanomicrobia > Methanomicrobiales > Methanospirillaceae > Methanoregula. The sequence continues at coordinate 78,556 of JBAZHD010000003.1, read as the reverse complement.
CCGTAATCAGGGGGGATGATGACGAGATCGCCGGCGCTGGCCGTGATCAATACGACATCGTCGAGTGTAAAGGACTGGAGCAGGTAATGCGCGGTTCCCTCGAGGACCTCGTAGATCTCCGGGAAACCCACGCCGGCCGGATTCTTCGGGTGGTAATGCCCCTTGGTTTTGACCAATTCGCCGCAGAGGTTGCGCGGCGGGATTACCGTGAGGTCGTAGCGGATCTGATGCTCATGCAACCACTGCCAGTCCGCATCGGACCTCGCCAGGTCACGGTACATAAAATAAAGGGGATCACTGCACCGGCACTGCGGGTCGTAAAGGACGGGACGCATCTCTTCCAGGGTCCTTTTCGCAGGCTGTGGAAGCTCCCCTTCCCACCCGAACATCACTTCTTCTTTCGCATTACAAGTAAATAATACCCGGCGCCAATTGCGGGTGCGGCGAGGATTATCACCGGCTGGAGCGAGGTACGGCCCGGTTCCCCGACTGCCCTGGTTCTTCTGAAATGAAAGCCGGGGTACTCGTGAACAGGGTATCTGCGGGTGCCAGACGCCAGGGTAAGTGAGATCTCAAAATACGGCGGTCTCCCGCGCGCGGTTGTCGGGCCGGTCACAGACCCGTGCCGGGGAATCTGTTGTCTTTTATCCGGTTCCCGGGCGGATTACAGGTATTCCCGTAAGCAGATTGCCCCTTTCGAATACATCCTCATCATCAGCCGGGTAAAGAGCCGATAACCCCGGCCCGGTTAAAAGGAGCGGATCTCCACCATTTGCCGGATGTCCATGAGGCCTTTCATGGCCTGTGTCTGCACCCAGCGCCCGCTCTCACGGATTGCCGCCATCGGATTGGTACCTCCGACGGCTGCGATCGCAACATACTGTGGGCTTACCGGGACGCCGAGAAGTGGCAGGTTCGGCATCCCGACCTCAAGAATGCCGGAGTAGCTGCTGCTTGAGAGTTCGTCAAGCACGATACCGACCAGCGGTTCTGCCTCCATGTGGAACTCACGGATATTGGCAAGCATGTTCCCGCTGCCCTTGCGCATTACATCGGTAACGGAGGTGGTTTTCTGGGAGATGAGCACCTGCAGCGGGTCGATAGTCGTATGTTCGTAGAGGATGATATGGGTGAAACGAATCGGCGTGCGGTTTTCGACCTGGACAACCCCGCCCCCGATGGGGTTGACCGGGATCCCGCGACGGATAAGGAGACCGTCAAAGGTGATACTGCACATCGTACAGATACCGGTGCACCCATTCGGGATGCGATAATCTGCTATGGACTCTCCCGAAGAGAAAAATCTGACCAGCCCGCTGACACTGAGACCGGTCTGATGGGCAGCTTTGAGAATACTGATGGCAAAATCGAGGTCCTCATTTTTTATCAGGGACAGGTTGTAGACAACGTTGCCTTCTCCCGCAACCGGATCGAACGTGACCTTCATAGCATACTCTTCGATATTGTTGTTCACGAACTTCAGCGGGTTGACCATGCTAATAATCTTCTGACAATGCAATAGAAAAATTGTTCTATAAGCGTAGGGCAATTTATGTATGATGGAACCTGAAATGCGGGAAAAGGCCAAGAATGCAATGCGTCTCATTCTTGAAGCGGCACGGTTCGAAGTGGAAGAAGTAGATGATCCACTCGACCTTTCAGCAGTCCGTGAGGGGGTCTGCCTTCTTGTGCTCTGTTCAAACGAGAAGGATATGATCAGCCAGTTCGACAAGACGAACTACAGTCTTATGATCGATGACCACGAGATGAACTGCAAAAAACTCCTTTTCTCGATCGATAAGGACATTGTAACCGAGAACTGCATCCAGTGGGGTGTTGATGAATTCGTCCGGTATACCGGTGAAGCGGTTCTCGCAGATGTCCTGAACCGCGAACTCGCACTTGACCTCACTCCCTCAAAAGGCAGGAAGTCACCGGTATCGCCCCCGGTCGCATCCGCTGCAATATCACCGGATACCTCCGGTGTTACTATCCCCCATTTCCCGATAAAACTGACTGAACAGGCAGCCATCCGTGCTGCCGGTGTGCAGGGAACGGCAAAACTCAGGTTCATCCCCTACTACCTGTTCCATTACACGAGCACGGGCGAGCAGGTATACAAGGACCGGCGCATCCCGTTCGATGCCGACGGCTGGAGCGCCCTGAACGCGATCAACGGGATCAAGGTCGAGCTTGACGGTAAACAGGTCGAGGACACGGACATTCCCGGAAATGCCGAAGTCTGCAACCCGCATATGAAAAAGGACGAGGCAGCCGAGCGGATGGTAAACGATCTCATCGAGCGCCTGACCCAGAAAGTCCGCATCAAGCAGGAGAAGGGCGATGCGATCTTCTACGAGGAGAAGATCCTCAAGCCGGACCGGAAGAACATCACCGTGGACACACAACAGGTCTATGTCCCGGTCTGGCAGATCCGTGGCAAGAAGATTGTCGAAGTGAATGCGTTCACGGGCGAACTCCTCTCGGAGCCGATGGATGAGGGTGTCGAAGTCTTCTGATCCCCGCCCATCCCCGCATTTTTTTTGCAGCACCGGACGGTGTCGTGCCGCCGCGGTTTCTTATTATTTTGAAATACACTCCCTGAATGATCCGGCACGGTTCCTGCCGTTGTCTGGTGTCCGGTCATGATCGTTATTCTTGGCGGGGGCCCGGCCGGAAGGCTGGCATCCATCCGCCTTGCATCGGCAAAAAAACAGGTCACCCTTGTTGAAAACGGGGGGATCGGGGGCCAGTGCCTCCACTCGGGCTGCATGCCGGTCTGTGCGATGAATGATGTTGCCCGCCTCATCCATTCGGCACGGGAACTCCATGATCTTGGCGTCATCGATAGAGTCCCCGGACCAGACTTTCCCGTGCTTTTAAAAAAGATGGGGGAGATCCAGCAGAAGATTACCTCGATCCTTGACGAGGAGACACGATCTGCCGGGGTGGAGATCATCTACGGCAAAACCGGAAGGCTTTCCGGGAAAAACGTCTTTGCCGGTGACGAGGAACTGAAAGCCGAAGCGGTCATCGCAGCTACCGGCTCCCGGCCATTCGTCCCTGCGATCCCGGGCGTGAATCTTCCCGGTGTCTTCACATCCAAAACCCTTCCCGGTATGAAAGAGCTCCCGGAAAAGATGGTCATCATCGGGGGCAGCGTGGTTGCCGCGGAGTTCGCGTATATCTTTTCCACGTTCGGGTGTGACGTAACAATCCTTTCCCGCAGCACATTCCTGAAGGACACCGACAGGCACCTCCGGGCACTCGCGATCAGGGAACTTGCCGGCGTGACGATCCGGGAGAATACGCCGGTGAATTCAATCGGTGGCGAAGACCGGGTCACTTCAGTCCAGACTCCCGGGGGGCAGCTGGACACCGACGCCGTCTTCCTTGCAGCAGGGCTCGTACCGAACTCGGAGTCGCTGGAGGGGCTGAAGAAAGGGCCCATTGGCGAGGTTATTGTGGATAACCGCATGCGGACGAGTGTCGAAGAGGTGTATGCCTGCGGCGATGTGGTCGGCCCGCCATACCTCACGCCTGTTGCCCGGCACCAGGGAATCGTGGCCGCTGACAATATTCTCGGGATCCCCCGGACCATGGATTATCAGAATATCCCGAGGTCCATCAGCCTCACCCACGAGCTCGCGTACTGTATCAACGAGAACGAGGGCATGGGGTCGCTTGCCATCCCGGGGCCGGCCGGCCCGGGCTCGTTCTGGTCCGTACCCACCGGGGAAACCGGTCTTGCCAAGGTGATCTTCGAGCCGGAAACCGGGGAACTTGCCGGGATCTGTGCGGCCGGGCCGGGCGGCGGCCTCATCGCCGGCTACATGGCATTTCTCATGAAGAAACACTTCTCCGTGCATGACTTTGACGAGTTCATCGAGGTCCACCCGTCAACCGACGGGGTGTACGGTCTTGCGAAGTATGCGTCTTCGCTCCTGAAAAAACGCAACCTCCCTTAACGGGGCATCCCCATTTTTGCTGTTCCGACGCAAACCGCTGAAGGTATTATTACATCCAAAATCGCATTATTACGATACATATCATCCCAGTCCCCGGGTGTTTTTACGATGAGCAGTCCCACCGAAAATACAACATTCGACCAGACACGGCTCGACAAGATCCGTGTACTGAAAGAAAAAGGCCACATCATCTTCCCCACCTCGTTCGACCGGCAACACACCGTTGCCGAGATCAAGACGAAGTATGTGGATATCGCCCACGACAAGAGCGCCGAGCCCGTGAAGACCGCCGGCAGGATCTACATTGTCCGCAACCACGGCAAGACCCTGTTTGCCGACCTCGGGGACGAGACCGGCAAGATCCAGCTCTATATCCGGAAGAACGATATCGGGGAGCAGCAGTTCGATCTCTTCAACCAGTTCATCGAGCGGGGGGACATCATCGGGGTTACCGGCCACGTGTTCCGGACAAAACTCGGGGAGATCACCATCTGGGTCGATACCTTCACCCTCCTCTGCAAGGCGGTCTGCTCCCTGCCGGAGAAGTTCCACGGGCTCACGGACATCGAGAAGCGTTATCGCCAGCGGTACGTGGACCTGATCGTGAACGAGGAGAGCCGGCAGACTTTCCGGAACCGGAGCCGGATCGTCTCCCTCCTCCGGCGGTACCTTGACAACCAGGGATTCCTCGAGTTCGAGACTCCCATCCTCCAGCCGATTTACGGTGGAGCGAATGCCCGGCCGTTCACCTCCTACCACAACTTCCTCGACCAGAACCTCTTCCTCCGGATCGCTCCCGAACTCTATCTCAAGCGCCTCGTTGTCGGGGGTTTCGAGAAGGTCTTCGAGATCGCCCGCAACTTCCGCAACGAAGCAGTAGACGCTGACCACAACCCCGAGTTCTCGATGGTTGAGATCTACTGGGCGTACCGCGACTTTTCAGACATGATGGCCCTCACCGAGGACATCGTCTGCTCCATCATCAACGAAGTCCACGGGAAATATGAGATCCCCTACGGGGAGATTACGCTCAACTTCACCAAACCATGGAAGAAGCTCTCCATGGAAGATGCAGTAAAGGAGATTGGCGGTATTGATGTCTTCTCCCACAGCGTGGAGGAACTCCGCACGCTTGCCCGCCAGCACAAACTCGAGGAGCCGGACAAGCCGCAGAGCCAGCGGGAGTTCCTCATCGCATTCTTCGAAGGATTGGTTGAGGAGAAACTCATCCAGCCGACTTTCATCCACGACTACCCGGTCGAGAACTCACCGCTGGCCAAGCGCCACCGCTCAAAGGAAGGCTTCACCGAGCGGTTCGAGTTCTTCATCAACGGTATGGAAATCGGGAACGGTTTCTCGGAACTGAACGACCCGGTCGACCAGAAGGAACGGTTCGAGGCGCAGGACGAGAAGCGCCGCCTCGGGGATGTCGAAGCCCAGATGATCGATTACGACTTCATCAACGCCATCGGGTACGGTATGCCCCCGACCGGCGGGGTCGGGATCGGTATCGACCGGCTCGTGATGCTGCTTACCAACAACGATTCCATCAAGGAAGTTATCCTCTTCCCGTCGATGAAGAAATTACAGGACGGGCCCGGGGAAGAAACGGGTGGGGCGCCGGACGCGGGCAACTGATCTTCCCCGTTCCGGTTACCGGTAACCATTTTCCTTTTTTCACAGTTTTCCTTTTTTCACAGGACACTACGATCTTCTCAAGGCAAATTGACCGGTTGCAGGTAAAAGGCGGCCGGGGTCCTGCCCCGCACTCACGCTTTTTTCACGGTAACTTTCCAGTTACTGAGCATCTCAAACTCCGGGTCCGTGTCACAGGTTTCGCAGACAGCCTTGGGCGACTGGACAACCATATCGAACATCACGACATCGCCCGGGTCCGGGGTGATCGGGATATCGACATCCTTCTGGATGATGTAGCGGTACGGGTCGAGATTGCTCGCATAGAATACCTTGTACCGGTGTCTCTCAACATCGGTTGCGTCATATGACCATTCGGCACCCTCGGCGATCGTCACATCATTGGGGATCCAGCCATAACCCGGGAGGTAGTACTCGGACCAGAAGTGGGTGCCCTCATGGCCCGGGACGAGCTGGTAGCCGCCGATGGCCCGCGCCGGGATACCCAGTGAACGGCAGAGGGCGGCAAAGTACATACTCTGCGTGCCGCAGTCCCCGAATCCTGATTCAAGCATATAGACTGATTCGGGTGTACCGCCCGCGCTGAGCCTCACGTGGGGAACATTGCTGTAGGGGTGCGAGATTACATACCAGTAGAGCTTTTCTGCCTGCAGGTACGGGTTGGTCTCATTCCCTGCAATCTCCAGTGCCTTTGCTTTCATCGCCGGTGTGATAACGATGTTTCTGCCGGAAGCCGTGTATTTCCGGTATTCAGGGTCGCTCGTGTTGTAGCTCCCGACCTTTGCCGGGTCGATCGTGAACCGCTGCTCGTACTGGGTATAGCCGAAGCGTGCAGTGATGTTGAGGAATTCGCCGGTCACCTGCTCAAGGGGTACCTCGAGGCAGACGAGGCCGAGGTCTGCACCGGTGCCGGTCGATGATTTGACGTATTGTGCCGGCTCCACTGAGATGATGGTGACATCCTGCTGCGATTCCGTCTCAACGGGAAGCGGAACCCAGAGACGCAGGGTGCCGGTCTCTGGCAGGTCGCCCGCCGGGATGCTCAGGGTTTCGGTGCCTTCCCATGCGATCGGGTTCTGGTAATTCCCGGCACTCTCATCCTCCGGGGCAAACGCGATGGACTTCATCTGGTCGTAGAACGGCGTCTCACCTTTCTTTTTCGTTGCCTCACGCATCAGGTCAACGTTATGGGACCTGATATTCGGGATTGTGTTGGAAAAGTACCAGACTTCGCCGTCGCTCGTTATGCACTGGCTCTTGTCGCAGGGAAGGAACCCTGCTTTTCGTTCAGCGGATACGCCCGGGAATGTTTCATCGATGAGAGCAGCGATCTCCGAACGGTTGAAGGGGAACTCAATGATCATCCGTGCCGAGACCGAGGCCTTCTTCAGGGCATCCTGTGCGGCGGGTGTGTTGCCCTCTGTTTTGTACTGGTCGTACGCTTTGCCGTAGAGATCCATTGCAGCGTGGTAGCTGTCCTGCGCAAATGCGCTCTCTGCCTGCTCGTAGAGAGTATCCCCCTGCGAGGCGGGGGGTGCTGCCTGGCCGGACGTGCAGCCGGAAGCAAGAACCGCTGCGATGAGGAGGATTGCAATGGGTATGATTCGTTTCATGGGGCACCTACCTTGCGATAGATAACAGAACGTTTGTCCGAATCTATTAAGGTTGGGTTTTTTAAAAGGGCGTATCGCCCGGATTAATTACGTTTGCCGGATCAATACTTTGTAACCCCACGGAAGGAGAGATTATGGAGCACCTGTACCCGCTGTTAAAATCCGTTGCCATCTTCTTCCTCCTCGTCATCTTCATCCAGGTCTTAAAGAGACAGGGGGTCTTCAACGATTCCCACCAGCCGGTCTTCAACCGCCTCGTTACCGAACTCGCCCTCCCGGTGGTGATATTTTCCACGCTTGCCGTGAGCCGGGTGCATGCCGACCAGATCCTTGCCGCATTCGTGATGTTCCTTTCCATTGCGGCCTGCTGCTTCCTTGCGTATCTCGCGTGCCGGGCCATGAAACTCTCGTACGGGAAAACCGGGGCGCTCATCATGCTTGCCGGCATCGGCAGCACCTCGACTATGGCGTATCCCCTCATCCGGCAGACCTTCGGCGCCAACAGCGAGGCGCTTGCGCTGGGCCTGATCATCGGCGAGTTCGGGGCCTGCATCCCGTACTTTTTAATCGGCGTCCCCATCACGGCATGGTTCGGCAGCCGCGAGACGAACCAGACCTCCGAGGTCTGGCCGGTGATGAAGAACTTCTTTGTCTCCCCGATCTTCATCTCATTCCTCCTCGGGCTCATCGTTTCGCAGATCCCCATGGCTTCCGGGGTCATGAGCGGGGAGTTCTTCACGACATTCTTCGGGTACTTCGCCAACGGCCTTGAGATATTAGTCGCGGTCTCGCTCGGCCTCATGCTCAAACCAGTCGACCTCAAACCTATCCTCCCGCTCTTCCTGCTCATCGTCTGCCTAAAGCTCTTCTTCAAGCCGCTCTTCGTCCTTACCGGGGCAACGACACTGGGCCTCTCCGCCCTCGCTGCCGAGATCCTGGTCATTGAAGCAGCCATGCCCTCGGGCGCCATCGCTGCCGTCGTGGCCGGGCGGTACGGGTGCGACGGGCCGCTTGCGTCGGCCATGGTGATCGCGACCTACGTTGTCAGCCTTGTGACCATCCCTCTCGTGACCTTCCTGCTGTTGTAAGAGACCTGCCATGACCCAACCCATCTGTACATACCGGAAAAGCAGACACTGCCACGGCAGTACGAACACATCCGGAAGGATATCCCCGGGGATCTGGTGTGCCCGACCATGCTGAATGTCACCTTCGCTATGTTCCAGTATATCGTGATGTTCCTCCTGATCGTGGGGGTTGTCCAGCTCCTTAAAGTGCGGGGGATCTTTGACGATTCCCACCAGCCGGTCTTTGACCGGCTTGTCACTGAATTTGCCCTGCCGGCGATCGTCTTCGGGCTCCTTACCACGACCGCCATCCGGGCCGAATGGGTGCTGCCGGTCCTCATCGTGAATGTTGCGGTCATTGTCGCCATGGTCGTGGCATGGGCGGCGTGCCGGGCCTTTTCGTTCTCCCCTGCGGTAACGGGGACTGTCGTGATCCTCTCTGCGTGGGGGAGTACCTATACAGTCGGTACACCGGTCCTTGCCGATGTCTTCGGCCCCTTAAGTGAGGAAATGGCACTTGGCCATGCCCTCGGGGTGTTCGGGTTCGCCCTCCCGTTTTTTACGCTCGGCATCATGGTTGCCGGTTACTTCGGCCTTGCTGAGCGGGGGGAACGTATCTCCCTCCCTGAATTCTTAAAGGATTTCTTCTTCTCTCCGGTCTTCCTCGCCTTCTGGCTGGGCCTCATCGTGTCCGTCCTCTTCACGGTCTTCCACCTCCCGGGGGCGGACATTTACGCTGATGTCTTCACCGAGTTTTTCGTCGTCATCCAGCACGCCCTGAACCTGCTGGTCTGGATAGCCCTCGGCCTCCTGCTGCGCCCGGTCCGGGCCCGTACGCTCGTCCCGCTCCTCGCCCTTGTTGCCGTCATCCACTTATTCATCCTCCCGGCGCTCGTCTTTACCGGGGGATATGCCGCGGGTCTGCCGGTGATGCAGCGGTACGTGAGTGTCATCCTTGCGGCAATGCCATCAGGTGCCATCGCGGCGGTGATTGCCGACCGGTACGGGTGCGACGGGAAACTGGCGGCCGCCCTCGTGATCGGCACCTACTTAATCAGTCTCGTCACCCTTCCCCTCACCCTTGCCATCGGGGGATAGGATATCATTTTCAAAGCTCCGCAGGTATCGCCTCATTCTGCCGGGTCCCTGCACGGGAAATTCGGAACAATTTTCCAGTCTCATCCCAACATTTTATTATGACTGTGACCGCAAAACCCCGCCACCATCACCACGAGGTCTTCTCTGCTGAAAAAGCCGGCCACCTCGACACCCGCCTGCGCCGGTTCCTCTACCGTCCCGACCGGCTCGCGGAGCGGTATGTAAAGCCCGGCGACCGGGTCCTCGACTTCGGCTGCGGGCCGGGGTTCTTCACCCGGGAATTTGCGAAACGGGTCGGGGAGAGCGGGCAGGTATTCTCAGTTGACCTGCAGGAGGAGATGCTCGCGATCCTGAAGGGGAAACTGGAACCCGAAGGCCTCCTGCCCCGGGTCACGACACACCAGTGCAAACCCGACTCCATCAACCTCCCGGCAGACCTGAATGAGACCTTCGATGCCGCCTTCACCATCTTCGTGATCCACGAAGTGCCCGATCCGGCGAAGCTGTTCCGGGAGATTGCCCTGCTCCTGAAAACGGGCGGCACGCTCTTCTATACCGAACCCCCGTTCATTGTTTCCGGTAAGGAGTTCCGGGATAACCTTGCACTGGCAGAAGAGGCCGGGTTCCTGCAGGTCGACCGATCGTTCTTCTTTGTGAACCGGGCGGTTACGCTGAAAAAGGGGTAGGTGCCTGCTTTTTCAAATCAAAGTCTGGTTGATCCGGATCACATTTTCAATCGAGATCCTGATCGCGATGAATTTTTTCCAATCAAAGTCTGCTTGAAAAATTTTAATCAAGGTCTGCTCAAAAATTTTTCATCAGGGTTTGCTGGTCAAAAGTTAACCACTTGTGCACCATTGCACAAGAAGCTTTCACGACGGAAGACTGCACCAGTGCACCATTTTTCAATCAGGGTCTGCTGAAAAATTTTCAATCAAGGTTCGATTGAAAATAAAAAATCAGGGTTTGGTTAAAAAAAAATAATCAAGGTTTGATTGATCCGGATCGGAATTTCAAGCAGGGTCAGGATCGCGATGAAAAATTTTTCAGTAAGGTTTGATGATAAACCGTCACTGAAATCCTGCCGGAAAATTTGCCAGGGGGGTCAACCCCCTACCCCCCCTCCACTATTTTTTCAAAACGGTCCGACCCCACCTGCCAGCTATGGGGGGGGTGCCGGGTAACCCCCCCACCCCTCCCGCCGGATTCAGCCCCCCCCTCAAATTCGGGAACCGGTGCTGCAGAAGATATCAGCCGGTATTTCCACACGAAACCCCGCCCCGGCCGTTGCGTAAAAGTGTACGTTACTCACCTTTGAGGAGGGGGGTCGCCGGTCGACCCCCCCACCTCCAAAAAATCCGGAGGGGGGCTGGGGGGTCCCCCTTGCTGATTTATACGGGAACAGACACCTCTCCGTCGTAACTCCACGCGAACCAGCGCTTACGTATGTGCACGGGTGGGGAGAGGGATCCCCCTGACCGGATCACGTGGTTTCTGGGGGTCAATGAGGAGGCAAACGAAGAGTACCGGAACCGGGAGATCATTCATTCCCCGAAAAATAAAAAGGGCCGGGAAACCGGCTGCACAATTCCTTAGTTGATCCGGAGCCGTTCGCCGTTTCTCATCGGGTGGACATTCTGGTTTACCGTGTACCCGAGATCGCCGGCAAACTGGGCGTATGCTGCGGTCATCGTCAGGTCTGCATGCGCCGGGATGATGTGCTGGGGCTGCAGCATCTGGAGGAACTCGTAGTGATCTTCCCGGTAGGCATGACCGCTGACGTGCAGGTCCTCGAAGACCCGGGCGCCGGCCCGTTTCAGGTGCTGGGTCACGACATACCGTGCCCCGACATTCATCGGGTTCGGGATAACGTTGGCCGAGAAGATCACCTTGTCGCCCTTGCCCAGCTGGTACGGGGTATCGCCAAGAGCAATACGGGTAAGGATCGAACCGGGCTCACCCTGGTGGCCGGTGACAATCGGAAGGAACTTGTCCTTACCCTCCTTCATCATCCGGCGCATCATGCGGTCCACGGTCCTCCGGTTCCCAAAGACACTTGCTGTCGGCGGGAACGAGACGAATTTCATCTGTTCTGCGGTAACGGCATATTTTTCCATCGAGCGCCCGAGGAAGATAGGTTTCCTGCCGATCTCGTGGGCGCACTCTGCGATGGTCTTCACCCGGGAGATGTGGGAGGAGAATGTCGATACCATGATAGCACTCTTGTCATCCTCGAAACTGGTGATAACATCCCGCACAAGATCGCGTGCGATCCGTTCGCTGGGGCACCGCCCCGGGCGATGGATGTACGTGCTCTCTACGATGAGGGCCAGCACGCCTTCCTTCCCCAGCTGCCGGAAGCGGGCAAAGTCCGGGGGCTTGCCGATGACCGGTGAACGATCGAACTTGAAGTCGCAGGCATACACGATTGCCCCGTGAGGGGTGTGCAGTACCGGGGTCACGGTATCAATGATCGAATGCTGCGTGTGCACGAATTCAAGGATAAGGTTCGGGGAGAGCGTGTACCGCTGCCCGGCGCTGAGCGCGAAGAGCTTGTTGCCTACACCGAATTTCTTCTCCCCGGATATCTGCTGGCGGATAAGTTCGGTAGCATAGGGTGTCGCGATGATGGGCGCCTTGTACCGGTGCGCAAGCTTCGGTATGGCCCCGATATGGTCGAGGTGCCCGTGAGAGCAGACAATGGCCTTGACGGTACCTTCCACTTTCTGAAGCACGGTGTCGTCCGGGATTGCCTTGATCTTGATCAGGTCAAGGGAATGCATCTCGTCAACTTCAGCATCCTCGTGAATCATCAGCTGATCAAGGCGAAGCCCCATGTCAAAGATGACAATTTCCTTTCCGCAGCGGACGGCAGTCATGTTCCGCCCGACTTCGTCATATCCGCCTACGGCGATAATTTCTATTTCCATGTGTGTTGTATCTCCTGGATTCCTGGTATTGTGGAATTCTTCCGGCGTTATTTTCCCATTTTTTAGAGATCGCAGTATCGTACAGTTCTGCCCGGGTCAGCCGGCCCTTATCCGGGTAAAATCTTCCGGGAGAACCCGGGAAGATCAGCGGGAATCAGCTGGCCGTACCAATCAGGCATGGATCCCCCATAAGGCTGGATCCTGCCGGAAATGATGGCAATCTTTTTGATATTGCTGGACATAAGGGATAAGAACGGTCTCTTTCCCTGCTTATGCGAACCATTTTCTGACGTATCGGAGAATTTCCCTGAAGGAACCGTACGGGATTATTACCCGTTACGGCAAAAGGCCCGGAATACGGGCCATCACCACGAAACCGTGGATCATCATAACCCTGTTCAGGGATTCTTTTCTCCTGATGCCGTTTTTTAGCATCATCCGCATAATACCTGCACATTGTTTCCAGCGCAGGTTGTTCCGGATAATCACGGGATTCCGGAAATGTCTATGTTAAATAGTATGGCAGATACTTCAAACTTTGTCTTCTGCCAACTGCCGGGTTTTAAAACCCGCATAATAAACTATAAGAGAACAGTCATGACAATGAGTTTCTTTGACACCCGGTTCCGGGTGAGGGGATCCTGATGGACAGTGGTTTTTTTTATGCAGCCATTACGATTGTAGCCGGGCTGATATTGGCCGGTATTGCGCATTTCATCATTCAGTGGCTGAAAGAGAGAGCTGAGAAAACAAAAACCAAACTGGATGATATCATCCTGATGGCAGTGGGAACTCCCCTCGTTGTTGGCATCATCGCTTTATCGATCTATGTCGCCCTCACCCGCTTTGATATCGTTCCCGAATCCCTGGACGGGTTTATAACACCCCAGGTGATCAACGCGATCTTCACCCTGCTCGGGGCATGGATTATCTCGGTCTTTGTCTGCAATGCTATTCGCACGTACGGGACCCTGATTGCAGAGAAAACAGATGCGGATGTCGACGCCCGGCTCATACCCGCCCTCGTGATTGCAGCGCGGTACCTGATCTGGTTCTTTGCATTTCTCATCATCCTTACCAATTTTGCATTTGATATCACGCCGCTCCTTGCGGGTGCAGGTATCGGTGCCCTTGCCCTTGCCCTTGCCGCACAGGAGATCCTGAGCAACGTTCTCGGAGGCATAATCATTGCCATTGACAAGCCGTTCCGGATCGGCGACCGGGTAAAGGTCGATACGTTTTTTGGCGATGTGATGAGCATCGGGTTCCGTAGTACCCGGATCAGGACAATGGACAACCAGATCATAACCGTGCCAAACTCGACAATTACCTCGGGTGTTGTCATCAACTACGCCCTGCCTGATAATTACCTGAAAGTCCGGATCCCGTTCTCGGTTGCGTATGGTACCGATATGGACAGGGTAACTGACATCCTTCTGGCTATTGCCCGGGAGGCTGCGGAGAAGACTTCCTGGGTCCTTGCCAATCCCGCACCCGAGGTATATTTCCTTGAGTTTGGTGAGTCCAGTCTCGACGGGCAGCTCATCCTCTGGACGACCTATTATGATTATGCATGGAATGTACAGGATTACATCAACCGCCGCATCCTCATCAGGTTCCGCGAAGAGAAGATCGAGATCCCGTTCCGGCAGGTCGATGTGTGGAAAAGAAGTCCGGGAGCCGGGTCTTCCTAGCTGTCTTCAGGCACCCTGCCAGCGGCCATCGTGCATCCATCAGGAACGTAATACTCCTTTTTCATGCTCAGGGTCTTGCCGCAGAAGTCCCGGCAGGTAGCCGAACGTTTCTCGTAAATAGCGCAGCGCCATAGTGTTTTTCCGCTGCCATCCGGCCCCTCTTTTTGCAGGTGCCGGCAGGGAGAATCGGCAAGAAAGTAGCCATCGGTTTCCTTAAGGCCCCGATCGCGGAGGTAGCGCAGATAGTGAGGTTGGCATTCCTGAACGGATATGAGCGGGAGCCAGCGGCAGCATTCGCCACAACGGCTGCAGGTGCCGGGGACCGGCGGGCTATGCTCGGGTTTCATGCTTATACAGGTGGGATCGCAATACGCGTAAGGATAACGGATAACGGAAGGGTATCCGGATCTGTTTTCATAGACCTGAGTGACAATGGGATCCTGGATAAAGTGGGGAACCGGGATTCCGGCCTGGTACCGGAAGAGGAGGCAGGCTGATACTCAGGGACTTCTATTTTCATCCAATTTTTATAACGGAATCTCCTCATGACTCAGCTCCTTCGTTTCAGGAGCCGGGCCCCCTACCGGTCTTCCGGCTCCCGGCTACCCGCCATCGTACACCCTTCCGGAACAAAAAACCGTTTCCCGCCACTCAAAACCTTCCCGCAGAAGTCCCGACAGGTTGCCGGCCGTTTTTCGTAGATAGCGCAACCCCACTTCGTAACGCCACTGCCATCCGGCTCCTCTTTCTGCAAATGCCGGCACGGGGCGTCGGCAAGGAACTGGCCGTCTGCTTCCTTGAGCCCCCGCTCGCGGAGGTAGTGCAGCTGGTGGGGTTTGCACTGCCGGACGAGGGCCAGGGGAAGCCAGCGACAGCATTCGCCGCAGCGGCTGCAGGTGCCGGAGACCGGAGAGGTGGTATGAGATTCCATATCACCCGGTTTGATCGCAACGGGCGTAAGGATAACGGATCTCCGGACGGTTTTCAGGATCCCTGATCAAAGACCAGAGTAATGACTGGATTCACAAAAAGGAATACCCGGGATTCCGGCCCGGTTCCGGGAAAGACTGGGACTGGCGGGAAGTGCCGGGGTCCGGATCAGAGGGACCCGGCATCCTTCAGCAGGTCTCCGGCGAACGAGCGGATCGCCATGTCCTCAGTCTCGTCTGCCACGAACACCCTGAGTCCCCTGATAGCGCCGGTACTCCGTATAGCGAGGAGGGCAACTGCTGCCTGTTCGCGAATGACCATTTGTTCACTCCGGTCCTGGAGCCGTTCAACAAGCTCATCCACCGGACGGCCGCTTTTAAGGCTGCCGAGTGCCTTTGTTGCGGCAAGCCGTATCTCCTGGTCGGTATCACCAAGCAGGTCTACCAGAGGCCGGACCGCACGCGGGTCCCCGCTCTTTCCCAGTGCAACAACTGCCCGGAGGCGGTCGGCTGTACCGGTGCCGGACACTGCCGTGTATATCAGGTCGTACACTCCCCCACTATGGGGAAGGGATTTGTACCATTCGCCATCCTGCTGTTCAAGACTTATACCCATATCTTCACCATTTTTTAACAATTCAAACAACGATACCCGAACCCTTTCGGATTGCCGTTTTGACGGATCCTACAGGATAAAGAAAAGCGTCCGCTTACCACGAGTGGCCCGTGCCGGCAATACGCCGGCTGTGACGCGAGATGCGGACAAATACATTGGAGTAGTGTGATGCAACCCGGATATAAATAAGTATTCGATAATACTGGTTACAGGAACCTTCGGGACTGGGGAGAGTAACCGAAAACAGGGTTCGCGCGTACTGGAACAGGTGCGGGATGTCACACCAGAAAAAAAAGATTTTTTTGCAGGCCTGTTCAGCTGGTGAGTAACAGACCGAATACAACCCCGGCAATACCCGCAGCGGTTGCAATTGCCATTGTCTCAAGCACGGTCCGGAATGCCGGGCGTTTTCCCAGCCGGGCACGTCCCAGGCCGAGCAGGAACAGGAGAACGGCGGTCCCCGCGAGACAGGCAATCTTCGCCTGCTCGAACGGCAGGAACGCAAACGGGATGACCGGGGTCATTGCCGCGATAAAGTCCGCAATCCCCATCCAGCAGGCATGGACATAGATCGGGATCTTCTGTGCCGGGGCTACTTCCTCACCGGCAATGGCGTCCTCGAACTTCACGATCACAAGAGGATCCTTCTTCAGATCCGTACGGATCGCGTCCAGGCACGCCGGGCTCAGCCCCGCACCCTGGAGATCGCCGATCAGCTTGTTCACCGCACATTCCGGATCACTGCAGATCTCGGCCTTCCGCGCTTCGGCCTCGACCCTGGCAGCATCCTGCTCGGACTCGAGATCAAGGAAAACGCCTGCCATCATCGAGACCGTAGCTGCGACGGCAGCTGTTGCACCGGCAAGGAAAACAACATTGCCGGTCTGGGCACCCGCAACCATACCGGCAACAAGGCCGAATATCGATACGGTACCATCCGACATGCCAAAGACAATCTCACCGGACGAATCATGGAACGATTCCTTCAGTCGGGAAAGGAAAGAGCTGTTTGTAACAGGTTCTGTCATATTCAGTTTTGCCTCACCATATTCAAAAACACGTATATCTGTCGATGGGGGGGAATATAAATATCGGGGCTCCCCATGGCACCACCGTCAGGGGGTTATTGTTTTTATCTGCGCAATCAGGGTTTTTGCAGACTTTTCCCCGGTATAGATCATGAGCGGTCCAGAGAGCTCATCGGCAAGAGCTGGAAGGGTGCCTGCGGCAATATTTTCCGGTGCAATTCCCAGTTTTGTACATGTTTTATCAATAATGCCCCGGCCAGCGTACGCCCGACCTTTGGTTTGAGGAACTCCATGGTCTGCTCATAGTATCCTTTCACTGGGCATCCACCTCAAAGATATGCAGCATGGAATATCCTGCCAGAGAATAACAAGACACGTGTGCATCGCAGGGAAAAAATACAAAATCACTTATGATAGGGTTCGCCCCGCCGGATCCGGAACGCCCGGTATACCTGTTCGAGGAGAAGGAGCCGGGCCATCGGGTGGGTAAACGTCATGGGAGAAAGCGAGAGGCGCATATCGCTCCGGGCAAGGACCATCGGGGCGAGACCCAGGTCTCCCCCGATCACGAATGCCAGATGGTTCTTCCCGGAGAGTTCCCAGCTCCCCAATGATGCAGCAAGGTCCTGGCTTGACCAGTTCTTTCCCTGCACATCAAGCGCAATAACAAAAGAGCCGTCGGGGATTGCAGTAATGATCCGATCCCCTTCCTTCTCCATTGCGGCTGCTTCGGTGGCGGGAGATGCGGATGCCGGCCGCTTCTCTTCAGCCATCTCAATTATCTGTACCTTCGCATAGGGGCGGAGGCGCTTATCATACTCGGCAATGCCATCCTGCAGGAATTTTTCCTTGATCTTCCCGACCGCAATAACCCGTATCTGCATAGTGCACAGCGCTCAGCCCGGAATTTATTCAACAACATATGCTACAGTGACGGGAAAAGAAGAGATGGGCAAATGTTACCTATGAATTACCCTTAGCATCTTTGGTATCGATTTTCTGGTGCGATAACACATCCAGCAGGACTTCTTTCATCATGTTTTTCATGAGCTCCCGACCTTCATCCGATGACATGTAGTCCCTGAACAGCTCTTTGAACTGTCCCATATCGTGGTGATTATCGACGAAGCTTAATAAAGCTTGCGTGATGCAGTCGGAGACCGTGGAGAACTTCTTTTCCTCGTACACCAGTTTATTGACCTTATCGTAGATATTGGGGGGCATTTTATACGAGATCGCAACGCGTTCCCCGCGGGTCGCCGGTATCTTCTCTGCCATTCCCTATAAAATTCGCCGGATTACTATAAATAGGCTGTTAAATCGCCGTAGTAATCCTTAAGTGATTCTTTTTTCCCAAGTGTAATACTTAAACAATACCTATGGAGTACTTTTTATAGCGCGGTGTGAAACAGGAGATCATCGAGAGGTGAACAACATGAACGAAATAATCCTTTTACTCCTTGGATTTCTGGGGGTGTTTGCCATCGGATGCAGCATCGCCCTCCTTGCACTCGGAAAACTGATCGACCAGTTCCCCTCGGGAGACGAGTCAAAGCGTACCCGGAGCATCTCAAGTCCCATCGAGACAACGAAGATCTCGATCGCGCTTTTCTGGCTCCTGTTTGTCATTGGCGGATGGGCGGTCATTCAGGAGAGCCGTCTTGTCATGATCGCAGGTATCACGACGCTCTGTGCCATCAGTCTTTTCCTGTTAACGGCTGTGATCTTCTCCTTTGCCGTGCTCAAGACCATGCGGGCACGCAGGAGTGGGACCGGGAAACCGTTCGAAATTCCTGAAGTCCAGCTCACTCCTTCGGCCCAGGTACCGGTTGCTGTCCTCCATGCAGATCCTGCACAGCCGGTGCCGGTGATCCATAAGCGGTACAACAATCCCGTGACAGATTTTATGCTTAATGCGCTTCTGAAAAAAGACTAATTTTTTAGTTACCCGAAAATCTTTTTTGACTGCTCGAGGGCATCCACGGCGGGGAGCACTTTTCCGGTCAGGAACTCAATACATGCCCCGCCGCCGGTGGATATGTGGGTGAAATTCCGGTCAAGGCCCATCTTCTCGATGACGACCGCTGTATGGCCGCCACCTACAACCGAGAATTCCACCTGTGATGCCGCCTTGAGCATCTCATAGGTACCTGTGGCAAAATCCGCTTCCTCAAAGAGCCCTGCGGGGCCATTGAAGACAACAGTACCGGCCTTTTTCAGCACCCCGACAAAGGTATGGATGGAGTCCATACCAATATCGAGGACCGGAGTGTCTTCGGGAATCTTCGTGATCGGGTACTCAACACGGCGGTTCTTCTCGCGGACGGCAACGGTCTCCGGCATGACCACGCGGTCACGATACTTTACGAGGATCTCCTTCGCTTTTTCGATCTCGGCCTGGTATTTGAGCTGGGCAATCAGCTGCGTGGAGGGTTTACCGATATTATACCCTGCCGCGATCAAAAAGACATTGGCGACGACACCGATGACGATGACGTTGTCCGCGATCCCCTTATCAAGGACATTACGGGCAACATCAATGGAGTCGTCCACCTTGGTACCGCCAAGAACCATACAGACCGGGCGGGGCGCCCCCTTGAAAACTTTCGAGAGGGTGGAGACCTCTTTTTCCATCAGGAGTCCTCCAGCCGAACGCATGACCATCGGCAGGCCGACCACCGTAGGCTGAGAGCGGTGGGCGGTGCCGAACGCATCGTTGACGAAGACGTCCGCCATTGACGAGAGTTTCCTGACAAGATGGGTCTTCTTCGCTTCTTCCGGCTTCAGGGTGAGGTTCTCTTCTGCATTGAACCGGACGTTTTCGAGCATCAGCACGTCGCCGGTCTTCATTGCATGGATCGCCTCCCGGGCATGACGCCCGAAGATACTGTCTATGTAATTCACCGGGGTTCCCAGGAGTTGTTCGAGCTTCTCGGCATGAGCCTCCAGCGTCGTAAAATCCTTTTTCCCCGGCCGGCTCTGGTGGGTAACGATCACGACCCGGCTTTTCCCGAGCGCCCGGATGGTCGGGAGATGCTCGCGGAACCGTTTGTCGTCGAGAATAAGGTTGGATGTCGGGTCGATGGGAGAGTTGAGATCGAGCCGGAGGAGCACGGTTTTTCCCTCGGCACCCAGTTCCTTCATCGTTCCAATTGGCATCCATATCCTCCTGTGAATTTACGCAGTGCTCCGTGCCTTGATCCGCTTCATCCGGAAGAGCTCTTCGCGTTCCATCTCGTCAAGGCGCATCTTGATGAAGTCCCGGGCTGCTGTCAGCTCGGGAATGACCTTGAACTCGAGCGCGTTGACACGGCGCTTGGTCTTCTCGATCTCGTCGAGAAGCCGTTTCATGGTGGTCTCGATCTCTGCACTCTCGATGATGGCCTCGACCAGTTCCTCGAAGGCCGAAGCGGTCTCATCGATGACGGTGGAGGTCCCGAGCACACCGTAACCACGGTCGACTACGCTCTTCCTGACCTTGCTCGATTCAATCTGGGGAACAACGACCCCCATGATGTTCTTGCTCTTTAAGGTGATCTGCGGCACTTCCTTGACAGAGAATGCCGCGGATTTCACGCCGATTGCACCCTCGACCGTATTCGCAAGCGCCATCATTTCGGCAGCATGGTCGTACCTGCTCAGCAGCACGCCACGGGTGTCCTTGGCATTGGCCAGGATCTTGAAAAATTCAAGGATCAGTCCATCGCGCTTCATCTTGAGAATCTTGTAGCCACGCTCGGAGAGCTGGATCTTCCGCTTGAGGTTGATCAGTTCCGAACGGGTTGGCTTGACATCGCGCAGCGCCATGGACTTTTACTCCTTCTTTGCACCGGATTTAACCTTCGGGTGGTACTTGTTGATCAGTTCGCGGTCGATACGAGTCAGCTGGTCGACTGGCAGTGTCGAGAGGATGTCCCAGCCGATGGTTAACGTATCCTCGATGGTACGGTCCTCGTCATATCCCTGCCGGACAAAGCGGTTCTCAAAGAGGTCGGCGAACTCAAGGAGCAGGCGATCACGCTCGGAGAGCGCATCCTTCCCGACGATGGCCACGAGGCCGCGGAGGTCGTTGCCTTCTGCGTACCCTGCGTACATCTGGTCGGAGACCTTCTTGTGGTCGTCCCTGGTCTTCCCCTTGCCGATACCGAGGTTCATCAGCCGTGACAGCGATGGCAGCACGTTGATGGGCGGGTAGATACCCTTGCGGTGGAGGTCACGGTTGACCACGATCTGGCCTTCGGTAATGTATCCGGTCAGGTCGGGAATCGGGTGGGTGATATCGTCACCTGGCATGGTCAGGATCGGGATCTGGGTAACGGAACCCTTCAGTCCCCTGATCATACCTGCACGCTCGTAGAGCGATGCGAGATCGGTGTACATGTACCCTGGATAGCCACGGCGACCGGGCACTTCTTCACGGGCTGCACCGATCTGGCGGAGTGCTTCGCAGTAGTTCGTCATATCCGTCAGGATAACGAGCACGTGCATACCCAGCTCGAAGGCGAGGTACTCTGCAGTGGTGAGGGCGAGCCGGGGCGTGATGATACGCTCGACAGCCGGGTCGTCCGCGAGGTTGAGGAAAACGACTGCATGTTCGAGGGCACCGGTGCGCTCGAAGTCTGCCATGAAATAGTTGGCCTCTTCCTTCGTGATACCCATTGCCGCAAATACTACTGCAAACCCTTCGGTTGAGCCGGGCACCTTTGCCTGGCGGGCGATCTGCAGCGCAACATTGTTGTGCGGCAGACCAGCGCCCGAGAAGATCGGGAGCTTCTGGCCACGGACAAGGGTGTTGGTACCGTCGATCGTGGAGATACCGGTCTGGATGAAATCCGCCGGCATGCCGCGGGCGTACGGGTTGATGGCCGCACCGGTGATGTCGAGGCGCTTCTCCGGAACAATCTCCGGGCCGCCGTCGATAGGCTTACCGCCACCGGACAGGATACGGCCGAGCATCTCCCTGCCCACGGGCATCTTGATGGTCTCGCCGGTGAAACGGACACCGCTGTCCCTGCCGATACCGGTCGTGGTCTCGAAGACCTGGACAACGACGAGATCGTCGCTCGTGTCGAGGACCTGCCCGCGCTTGATCGTGCCATCGTAAAGGACTATGTTTACGAGCTCCTGATAGGCTACCGGCTCTGTCTTCTCTACGAAAACGAGGGGGCCGGCAATCTTACTGATTGTCCTGTATTCCTTCATGCTGCCGACCTCAGTGTGTTGAACTCATCATCCATCTGTTTGAGGATCTTGGCGAGTTCCGGTTTGTAGTCCTTGATGAACTTGATCTGCGGCAGTTCGCCCTTGGCCTTGACCGCGATGATCTGTGCCGGGCTGACACCGGCAAGCTGGGCAGCGTAGGAAAGGTCAGCAAAGGTCTTGATCGCCTTCATCATGTCATACTGCTTGCTCATTTCACAGAACGTGTCGACCGCGTCGTAAGCGTTCTGCTGGAGGAAGATCTCACGGATCATACGGGCGACTTCGATGGTCACCTGTTCTGACTCGGGCAGGGCATCGGAACCGACGAGCTGCACGATCTCCTGCAGTTCTGCTTCTTTCTGGAGGACTTCCATGGCCCAGGACCGGATCTTGGTCCAGTCGGGGGAGACTTCCTTGTCATAGTAGTCCTGGAGGGCTTCGAGATAGAGCGAGTAGGAGTTGAGCCAGTTGATGGCCGGGAAGTGCCGGCGCTGGGAGAGCTTCGCGTCCAGTGCCCAGAAGACCTTGACGATACGCAGGGTGTTCTGGGTGACCGGCTCCGAGAAGTCGCCGCCGGGCGGTGAGACCGCACCGATAACCGAGACCGAACCGGATGTGCCGTTCAGGTTCTCGACAAGACCGGCACGCTCGTAGAACTCCGAGAGCCGGGCTGCGAGGTATGCCGGGTAACCTTCTTCACCGGGCATCTCTTCAAGACGGCTGGAGATCTCACGCATGGCTTCCGCCCAGCGGGAGGT
Source organism: Methanoregula sp. (assembly GCA_041652515.1). Classification (GTDB taxonomy): domain Archaea; phylum Halobacteriota; class Methanomicrobia; order Methanomicrobiales; family Methanospirillaceae; genus Methanoregula. The sequence goes on along the minus strand of JBAZHD010000003.1, from coordinate 55,997 downwards.
CGAGTCTGCCATCAGGGAGACGTCGTACCCCATGTCACGGAAGTATTCCGCGATGGTGATACCGGTGTAAACCGATGCTTCACGGGCTGCCACCGGCATGTTGGAGGTGTTTGCAATGAGCACCGTCCTCTCCATGAGGGGCTTACCTGACTTCGGGTCTTCGAGGTGCGGGAATTCAGTCAGAACTTCCGTCATCTCGTTACCGCGTTCACCGCAGCCGATGTAGACCACGATCTCGGCATCCGACCACTTGGCCAGCTGCTGCTGGGTGACCGTCTTGCCGCTCCCGAACGGGCCGGGAATAGCGGCGGTACCGCCTTTCGCGATGGGGAAGAGACCGTCGAGGATCCGCTGACCGGTGATCAGCGGAATCGTCGGGTTCTTCTTCTCTTTCACGGGACGGGGAACACGGACCGGCCAGCGCTGCATCATCGGGTATTCACGACCGTCTTCGAGAACACAGATGGTCTCGTCAATGGTGAAGTCCCCGCTCTTGATCGTCTTCACCTTCCCCGGCTTTGCATTCGGGGGAAGCATGATCTTGTGGACGATATTGGTCTCCTGCACCTCGCCAAGGATCGTGCCAGGCTCAACCGTCTGGCCGGCCTTTGCGATCGGTTTGAACGTCCACTTCTTTTCATGGGAGAGCCCCGGTGCCGTGACACCACGCTCGATGAAGTTGCCCATCTTGTCGACGAGCACTGCGAGCGGGCGCTGGATACCGTCGTAAATACTGGTCAGCAGGCCCGGACCGAGCTCTGCTGCAAGCGAGAGCCCGGTGTTCGTTACCGGCTCACCCGGGCGGATACCCGTGGTATCCTCGTACACCTGGATGATGATTTTGTCGCCCTCGATCTTGATGACTTCTCCCATCAGCGCTTCTTTGCCGACCTTCACCACATCGTACATGTGGGCGTCAAGGTTGACTGCCGTAACGACAGGGCCGGCGATCCTTTTCAGGACACCTTGTTTTGCTTCTTTGGTCTTGTTCTCTTTTACTTCCACAGATCAACACCCACCGATCTCTTGATTCTCTCCCGCATGGAGAGTCCGCCTTCTTCAGCACCAATCGCTATTACGGTTGGCTTGACGGAGTTTTCCAGCGTTACACGGAGTTTTCTTGGAACCTTCTCCATGTCGCTTGATTTGAGGACGAGGATTCCGACGTTGGTATCCCTGAGCACGCTGGTGATATGCTCAACGAGCTTCTCGTCATTCTCGGCTGCATAGGTCTTGTGGATCCCTGCAAGCCGGAAGCCGAGGATGAACTCACTGTTTCCGATAACTGCGATCTCCATTTACATCACCAGGTAGTCCACGATCTTCTCAGACGGGAGTTTCGATTCCTTGCCCCGTGCCAGTGCCCGCAGGTTGAAGACCTCGTACTTCTTCTTCTCGAGATATACGAGGATGGGGTGGATGGAAAACGGGTTTCGTTTGCTCATCTTCTCCATCTGCTCCAGCTGCACGCGGGTGAGCCGTGCCTCGATATACTGGACGCCGCCTTTCTTGGCTTTGACCTCGTCAAGGAGGGCATGCAGGGTATCGTTGCTGATATTGGCCCGGATCATGTCCACGAACTCGTTTAAGTCCCGGACATTATTCAGGCTGGCAAAGTCATTCAGCGACAGGCTGCCGCCGGGAATGAACATCTCCCGGGCTTCCTCATCGACCTTATCTGCCTTGAGCCGGAAGAGGGTTTTGACATTCTTGATGTCAATCTCGAGCTGGATATAGGCAAGGAACGATGCCCCGCCTTTGACCCCGGTCTTTGCATCGTTGATGATGGTGGCGTAGAGGTGCTTGTAGAGCTCGTTCTCCATATGGGAAAAGGACCCGGTCTCTTTTGCCAGGGGATACTCGCGGGCGAGCACCGGGTACATCCGGTTGTCCTTGAGCATCTCGATGATCCGGTCCGGGCTCTCCTCAGAGAGCAGCCGGTCCAGCGCCACCTTGTCAAGACTGCCGGCAGGAATGAGGATCTCCTTGATCTTGCCGGTCTTCACTCCCTGCATCTTACCCCGCAGAATATTCATGACGTTCTGGATATCCCAGTTCCTGAGGTAGACCTGCGTGAACTGCTTGAGCGTCCCCGGTGTGATTGCCTGGATCTTCTGGTATTCCTTTGCCAGGTTCCAGCTGAGGGCAACCTCGATCAGGTCGATTCCCCTGAATGTGGTCCCGAGTTCATCGATCTCCTGTTTGTATTCTGTTTCTCCAATGATACGGGTGATCTCCGAGACGCTCATGTTGAGCATCCGCTGGTACTCCTCTTTGGGGAGGAGTTTTGACTTCCTCATCCGCATCCTGGTACACACGTAGATGTACGGTGCTGAAATATTCACACCCATACGTGCTCCCCCTTATCCAAACAGGATGTCCGATGCATCTTTCAACCCGGATTCCCAGACATTTGCAAGGAACGTTCGGTAGCTATAGTCAATCTGCAATGCTGCCCCTTCACCCTCGATGAGGATACCCCCGTCGATATCAACGGGTGCCCCTATCCTGAACTTTCCAAACTCTGCCTCGGCGATGAGAGCTTTTACAGCCGTCACATCGCGGGCATTGCAATAGACCGTCCCGGAGGGGATCTCTTTTTTGGCCTCGGTAAGGAGTTTCCTGATCGCTTCGCGGTGGAAGCTCTCGGGGAGTGCGGCGATCTCTTTTCTCGTCGCTTCGTAGACCTGGTCAAGGAGCGCCTTCTGGGTATTGAGGAGCTCACGCTTGACGAGCAGGTTTGCTGCCGATACATCCTGGCTTACGATATGCGAGGTCTGCTTCGTTACCTCATCTTCTGCCGTAAGCTTGATCGTTCCGGCCTTCTTTCCTGCTGCGACAAGGATCTGGTCTGAATCGGCCTTTGCCTCGGCATTGAGTTTCTCAGCCTCGGCTTTTGCCTTCTCCCGGATATCCTTCACGAGCTTCTCAAGGCCGATGTGCGCATCCCCGGGGGTGTGGACATGGCCGCAATTGGGGCAGACTTCCTGTTCTTTCACTTCTGATCCCATTGTCCGCTCCGGTTATAGGAATAACAGAAGGAGACCAACGACAAGACCGAAGATGACGATCGTTTCAGGGATAACGGTGAACAGAAGGCCAAGACCGAAGAAGTCCTTGTTCTCGGCGATTGCACCGACTGCTGCTGCACCGATACCCATCTCGGCGACACCGGTGCCGATACCGGTGAGGCCCACTGCGAGACCTGCGCCGATTGCCTTCATTCCAACCTGCTGTGCGGCGATCTGTTCAATGGTCATAACATCAACTGCTGCTACTAATTCTGCTGCCATAATTTATTCCTCCGTAAATCTGCGTTTTATCCCAAAGGGATTGTACTTTATGCCTCCACCTTTGTAGAACTTGGTGAAGAATTCAACATAGTGCAAACGAATCGAGTGGAGCCCGCCACCCAGGATCCCCAGTGCGATATTAAGGATATGCCCGAAAAGGAATATCCCCAGACCGACGAGGATCATAATGATACTTATTACGAGATCGAAGTTCTCCAGCGCCGGATTGATGAACATATCAAAGGTCATGAAGTTCACGACCATTGCGATGGCGACTGAAGAGAGGCCGACCGCAACGATACGGGCGTAGGAAAGCACGTGGGACACGATCGTGGGCAACTCGATGATTTCAAGGACGGATTCCCGTGCAATGAAGACGATCCCTACAATAATGAGTACTGCTCCGATGATTGTTGCGAGATTCAGTCCGAACCCGACAAATGGCACGACTGCAATTACCGGAAGCCCGGTAAAACTCGGCATAAGCGGCACTGTTGCAGCGGACCAGATTGCAAGGACAATTCCCCACATCACGGCAAGCCAGCCGAAGTTTGCCATGACTGCAAGGGTGCGATGGTGTCCGTGGTCCTGCTTTGCATGGTTATACATGCCAAGGATCCTGCCAAGCGAAAGATGCAAAAGACCGATCCAGATCGAGAGGACCATCAGTTCCGGGATGTTCGGGCCATGACCCCCCTCCGACATGAGGTGACGGGAGTACAGGACTGGTTCCCACGCAAACGTCGAGAATTTAATCGGGAATCCCAGAAATTCGCTGAATACAATACCAAAGAAGATACTCGAGATACTTGCATTCCTCAGAACATCAAGCAACTGATTGCCCGCTTCACCTTTGAGATACTTCCGGAGTCCGAATGACATAATAAGAAGTATCAGACCATACCCGACATCCCCGAGGATCAGCCCGAAGAATATCGGGAAGACAATCGCGATCATCAGGGTCGGGTCAACCTCGGTGTAGCTGGGCCGGGAATAGACATCCATGAGGACCTGCGTGGGTTTTGCAAAGTCCGGGTTGTTATATTCCACGGGGACCGAGTCGTGCTCAAGGTCTGTGGGCAATACTGTAACGAAGATCTTCCCCTCTGTCACATGCACAAGGGAGTTTGTCACAGCCGTGACCTGATCAGTCGGCACCCAGCCCTCTGCAACAAACGTCTGTTTCGTGGTTGCAAAGCGGAGCGGGGCTTCTGTCTGGTCAACTTCTGCTTTCAAGAGTTCTTCGCAGGCGACAAGGAAACTGGCGTGTTTTGCCTTGACGTCTTCGAGTTTTTTGCTGATCTCCTGGATCTCCCCATTCAGGGATGCAATCTCGCCTTGGTAAAACTCGATGCGACCCTTCGGGGACCCGGACTCGTCCGGAACAGGGATCGACTGGAACCCGGCTTCCTGGAGAGTCTTTTCGACATCGCTTTTCTGCTCCGTCGGAAATACAACAACAAGGAAATTTTTCTCTTTTCCCTTTGAAAAATGCATCTCGCAGGGAACACATAAGGTGACTTCGCGGGACACGTAGCCGGCAATGGTGGTGAATCTCTTGTAACCGTGATACAGATTCAGGTCAACCGGTACGGAAAGAAACGGGGTGATCTCGGTAATCTTCTGTTCGAGTTCCTTTGCCCGTGTGTCGAGTTTGGAGCGCCTGACCGAAAGCTCTTCGACTTCCCGCTCGAGAAGCGGGAGTTCCCGCTCAATTCTTGTCTGCAGTTCGTCCATGGAACAGGACGGTCCTGCATCTACGTCGTCTGCACTAAGCGAGACAGCGTTGGTCATAGCCCGGATCTTGATCAGATCGGTGGACTTTTCGCTTGCACCTGAAAGAGGCGAACCTATCTTAAAGCCCTCATAGCCTTCTGCTCCTGCATCGACATACTCCTCGATGTGGAACAGGTTATGGCGGTACAGTTCCGCAATAACCGGGACCATCTGGTCCCGCGAGCCAGCGATGAGAAGCCGGCTCATCTGTTTAGGCTTTAACATGCAGCTGCTCCTTAAACCGCGAAACCAGCAGCTGCACTGCCTTTGAAAGGTTCTGTTCTCCTTTCACTCGGAGTGTCGCTGCGCGCTGATTGCCACTTTTTCTGATTTCAGCGTGCTTAAGTGCCGCCTGGTGCCGTGCTTCTTCCAGCTTCAGCTTTTTATATTGTTCTGCATTACTCTGCGCCTTAGATACCAGGTTATCAGCCTCGAGCTCAGCCTGAGAATGCCGTTGCTTCTTCTCTTCCTGAGCCTTGCTGATGGTGGACTGGTACTCTTCTTCAGCCTTTTTTATGTTTTTTAAGACCTCAGTCTTCATCCAACCCTCCTCTCACGGCAAGTACAATACTTGGGAAAAATGAGATATATGTATTGTTATTTCGAGCAGATGAAAACCCGCAGGAGAAAAAAACGCAGAATTCCCGGCCGTTTTAAGAAATTTGCATGGGGATCTGGTATTTTACCCGGCTGACTGTAATTTCCACGGGTAAATGCAGGATTTCCACACCGCCATCAATCCCTTTCAGCACCATCCCGGCCAGCTCATCGCTGGAACAGATCAGGTGCTGATCAGGATGCGTCCCCCGGCGGATCGAGCAGCTGGTATGGATCTCCGGCGCAACAGATACTACCCGGGAGATCCTGCGCGATCCCGGGTGGTCCTTTGGCAGCACCAGGAGCGGAACGTGCCAGGTCCTGACAAGTTCCATCAGCATCAGGGCCGGCTCGATTGCCCCGCCTTCAGGAGCCGAGACTACAATGATGTCACCGGGCGTGACCCCCTGGTAGAGTTCTTCTGTGGATGTCTCTATGCAGAGGGAAAACTTTTCCTCTGCTTTCCCGAGAAGCAGGAATGAGTGATCTCCCCGGATGAGCAGCAACCCGTCATTGAGGGTGTACTTCATGCGGGAGTTACATCTTCCGACTGGCAGCTGGGGCACATGGGCTTCTTTCCGATACCCTTGAACCGCTCGCCGCATTCATTGCACCGGTAGTCCTTCCCCGTTACCCGGTCCGGGGGAAGATCGATATCAACCGGTCCGCCTACTGTGCACATGGTCGCTCGTACCTCACTACGAAATCCTCACTTTATTCATTTAACTCTATCTGAAACGCCTAGATGATAACGAAGACGAAGTTGAAGGTAACGAGGGCGATAATCAGGAGGATACAGGAGTGCTTTACCCCCGCTGCAAGGGAGGATTCCCCCATCTGCCCGGCAATAAGCCCGGAGAAGATCGCCTGGACAAGGCATGCATGATACAGCAGCCGGCCGAAGGTGATGACCGGGATTGAGCCGATACCGGAAAGCGCTCCCGAGGTAGGAAGCCCCTGGGTGGAAATGTTGTCGAGAACCGGCAGGAACTGCGTGGTCAGCACACCTACAACGAACAGGAAGACGAAGAACGAGAGGTAAACGATAGCAGTGTAGATGAACATCTCGCCAAGGCGTTCTTTTTTCAGTACCTCGGACATCTTGGCGTCGCTGGATGCAATCGTGAGCACTTCGCCGATCTGCCCGCTCATCTCGCTCGCCTTCGTGATCAGGGTGACCGTCCGGGCGATCGATGGCGTACTGACCCGCTCCTCGAAGCGCATCAGTGCCTCGGTGAAATTGGCGCCCCATTCCATGTCCCGTTTGATCCGGCGGATCTCGTAGCTGAGCAGGCCAAGATTGGTATTCACCATGATGGCAATTGCCTGGGCGATGGTCAGCCCGACCTGGTTGATCCCTGCCATCCGTTCAAGAAAATCCGGGATGAGGGCCTGGATGCCGAGGACCTTGCGGGACCAGATCTCGTAAAAAATGGCGTACGGGATCATAATGACGAGAAGGGCAATGATGATATGGTCGTCGACTACGTTGATGTAGGTCTCGATATCGGTATAATGCGGAGTGCTCATCAGGACAATAATGACGTAGATGATTGCTATCGGGACAGTTACATAGAGCGTGTGGTTGACGTTGGAGATAAAACTCTCCAGCGGATGTTTCAGGTTATAGACAAGGTTTCTGAGCTGGTCATACTTTTTCAGCTGTTCGAATAATGACTCCTCATCCGCTTTTTTGACGATGGTGACGTCGGAGAAGGTGTGGAGCCATTTGGTCCTGACATAGCGTTCCGTCTTTTCGGCCTTGATCGATATGAGGTCGATGAGCAGCATGAAAACCAATGAACCGACCGGCATGACGACATAGGTGACCAGCGCCAGTTGGAATACGGCAGATCCCCCCATCATTCCCATGACCACCATGATGATGATCAAAAACAGCGGCCCCGCAACGAACAGGGTCACGTATGACTCGGCTACCAGGGACAGGACCGTGAGGAACTGCCGCTGCTCGAACCGGGCTTCTTCCTGGTACAGCCGTACCCGCATGGACAGGAACTCTGACATATCCCCCCCGCTCTCGATGACCGACAGGAGATCCTCTAAAAAGTCCTTGAGTTTTTCCGAGGGAGTTGTTTCGGAAAGGTGGCGGATCGCTGAGACCATGTCGTACCCGAAGAAATCTGCATCCCGTACGACCTGACGGAACTCAAGGGCTACCTCCCCGTAGATATTCGCCCGGTCCGAGAGCGACCCGAAGATGATCATCATCTGGGCACCTCCCCGGCGCATGGCATACATGTAGGCAACCGCATTATGCAGCGTGAGGTTGATCTTGATCTTCCGGTTATTCTTCTGGAGGGCAGGGAGCCGGAGGAGCACGTTGTAACCTATGAGCGTCCCGATAATGAAGGAGACGAGGACTATGATCACCTGCATATATTCTGCGGGATACACCGTACTGAAAAAAACCGGAAGCTGGATGTTAAACACGTTGTGAATACCGGCCTTGCCGGTCAGCGCCTGAAGGCTGAGATACGCACTGGCAACATACCCGAGAAGAGCAAACAGGATACCGGCGATGAAGGCAATCTTTACCGACCGCCACAGGTACTGCTCAAGGGTCATTCCCATCCGGGCAGAGACCATATCTGCATGAAGGCTGTGGTACCGGAGCGGGTCCCGGTTTATCCGTTTCAGGAAATAGTCCCGGATACTCATTGGATTACCTGGCGCAGATCGGCAATATGGGCAAGCACATTCGCGGAATCAATGCTGTAGGCATGGAACAGCGTGGCTACCGAGATATAGTCCCGGATATCCTGTTTCTTCATCTCATTAAGCAGGTTTTTCCGGAGCTGGATCTCGGATTCGAGCTGTTCCCGCGTCCAGCCCCGTTTCTCGGCGATATCGGTATATATCTGGGACCTGCCGGTGAAAGTGAAAAGATCCTTCACGGGATCGTACATGAAAACATTGTTGACCCGGAGGTTACCGGTCGATGGATCGATACCGGCAATCTCGACGATCTCCTGCGCCCTGCGGAAGCGTTCGGTGCCGTGATACACGAGGGCCTGGACACTGATGATGTTTAATGCCTGGACCATGTTCCTTGGCACATTGAGGGGTTCGCTCTCAAGACGGTGAATCGCCGCATCGACACTTCCCGCATGCATGGTAGAGAAGGTTGTGTGGCCGGTATTCATTGCCTGGAACAGCGTCTGGGCTTCCACACCCCGAACTTCCCCGACAAGGATGAACTCGGGGCGTTGTCGCATCGCGGCACGCAGGAGGTCGAACATACTGATCGCGTTACCCCCTTCGGAGAGTGCTTCGCGGGTGACGCTGGCAATCCAGTTGTCATGGTACAGGGTAATCTCCCGCGTATCCTCAATGCTGACGATCTTCGCAACGGGCGGGATAAACAGGGACACTGCATTCAGTGACGTGGTCTTTCCCGAGGCGGTCCCCCCAATAAAAAGAAGGCTCTTGTTGTTCTCAATGGCAAGCCAGAAATAGACAAGAGCATCGGCGTTGAACGTACCGACTTCCATGAGTTCAACCGGAGAGAAGGGCTCTTCCCGGAATTTACGGATGGTAAAGGACGTCCCCCGGGTCGTGACTTCAGTTCCAAGAGTCAGCTGGAGCCGCGAGCCCTCAGGAAGGGTCGCATCGACCATGGGAGAGCCGGAGGAGATGTGTTTTCCTGACCGCTGGGCAAGGGTGATGGCGAGCGAGTTCAGGACATCGGATTCAAAGGCAATGTTGGTCTTGATGTTCCGGTATTTCCGGTGATATAAGAACAGCGGGATCTTGTTCCCGTCGCAGGAGATATCCTCAAGATGGGAATCCTTCATCAGGGGGTCAATACGGGACCAGCCGATGAAATTCCGGATCAGGAAGTACTGGAGTTTGTAGAGCGTTGATGTATCAAGGGATATGCCATAATCGTCGATAAGACCATACATTTTTTCCAGGAGGATGCGTTTACGGTCTTTTTTGATCTCGTCGGATGACAGGATCAGGACGTCACGGAGATCTTCGTATAACCGTTCCAGCAGCTCATATTCAAATTCTGACAGGGTGGGTTCGAACAGGAGGTACTCCCGCTGGTTCGTTCGCTTGTTAAGAGCGATTATCACAAGCGAGCGGCCTTTCTCTATCCAGTACTGGTCAACGAGTTCGTAGGTGTCGCTTAATCGCGGGGTGACAAGGGTCCCGTCCCGCTCAAAATCGTATTCAAGGATTGCAGATCGTTGTGATCCCTGCAGAAGGTGGAAATAATGACGGTATGTTGCATCCGGCTTCTTCTTATTATCCGGAGCCGGCTGGTTCACTGCCCCGGTATCCGGCCCGGAGCCGGCCTGTTGCTGTGGCACATCCCCGTCGTTTTCCCGGGCATTATCGGATCCGGTGGATTTTGAACTTTCCATAGTGTATGGCTCCCCGCTTTTTTCCTTTAAGGGCGCTCCCGGATTATAATTCGGGAGATGCTTCTATATAATTATGTGTACTCCCGGCAATTCTGTTTTTTCAGTAAGGCCGTTTGAATCCTTTATCATCACGCAGGATCAGATAAATATATCAGAAAGACCACGAGAGTTTCTCTTACTGGTTATTTTTCATGAGGAGTTCCGATGCAGGAAGCAGTAAAACAACGGATGTCCACGGGAATCTCATCACTGGATCCCATCCTTGACGGGGGAGTCCCCCCGGGATCCGTGATTCTTCTCCTCGGCGATCTCGGGGCAGGAAACTACGAGTTTGTCTACAGCTCCATGGTGAACAGTCTGGACCCGGCGAAAACCGGGTCCCAGAAAGGAAACCTGGTCCCAAAGGAGATCTGCTATATCACGTTCACCCGGGTGAAGGAGGATATCAAAAACGAGATCCGGCAGTCTTTTCACGTTGATGGCCTTGACCGCATGGTGGATACCATCCGTTTCGAGGATCTCTCCGAGCATTATTTTGACCACAGTGTTGTCCCGGATGAATGGTACAGCCACAGCGATGTGTTCACCCGGCTGCAAAATCGTACGGGCCAGGAAGGAATTATTGTAAAATTATCAAAAGTAATTGACAGTGTACAACCCGGCGGCCTTGTAGTTCTCGATTCTATCACAGATCTGGCAACACAGTCGTCCCATGCAGATGCATGGAACAATATGGCCGGGTTTTTACGGGGCCTGCAGCGGGTATCGAAAACACGGGGCATCACGTGTTACCTGCTTCTTTCCAGCGGTATCCTTGATTCTTCGAAGGAGCGGGAACTCGCCGATATCGCGGACGCTGTCCTTTTATTCAAGTGGGAAGAGACCCAGGGGGCACGGCGGCAGCGGGTAATGTATTTCGAGAAATTCAGGGGTGTGATGCCTCATCTTGAAGAGCGCGATCTCGTGAAATTTGCCGTCAGGATAACAGAAACGAGCGGTTTCGAAGTGAGTAACATCCGGGTGATTATATGAGCAACGAAAGGGTCAAAGTCGGGATCCCGGGTCTTGATGATATGCTCGGAGGCGGGCTTATTCCCGGCAGTATCACCTGTATCATCGGGACGTTCGGTACGGGGAAGACCACGTTTTCCTTAGAATTTGTCTGGGAGGGGCTCAAGAAAAACGAGACGATCATCTATATCAGCCTCGAAGAGCGGGAAGAGCGGATCATCTCATACATGAAACTGAAAGGGTGGGAGGTTACGCCCTATATCAACAAATCCCTGTTCCTCATCAAGCTCGATCCCACCGATTTCAATCTTGCCAATAACCGGATCAAGAATGAACTCCCCAAACTCATCGAAGAAAAGAAGGCCAGCCGGGTCGTGATCGATCCTATCTCCCTTTTTGAAGATCTCTTTAACACAGATTCCGAACGGCGGCGGGAGATGTACCGCTTTATCGAAGGGCTCCGCGACAAGAACTGCACGATCATGATGACGTCAGAGACTGACCGCAACAATCCTTTTTCAAGTCGTCACGGCCTGATTGAATACCTCTCGGACACCGTCATCCTCCTCCGTTATGTCCGCCCGTCGGAGATCTCGGTGGATGTACATCTCGCACTGGAAGTCGTGAAGATGAGAATGTCATCCCATTCCCGGGAGATCAAGCCATATGACCTGAAACAGGACCAGGTCGAGGTCTATTCAGAGGCCAACGTCTTTTAAAAACAGAGAGAGAGAAAAGCCCTTTTTTATTTGCACCCGACTACTCGCCGGGATCTTTTTTCAGATCGTTACCCCGAGAATGTCAAGGAGCACAAGGATGCATATCCCGGGGACTCCGCCGATGGCACAGATAAGGACTGTTGCAAGGTCGTAGCCGAGATCGGGCTTGCCCATCCATTGCATGATGTGGAAATAGTTCATGACCACGAGGAGTATCAGCCCGACAACCGCGTTTTCAATAACCACCGAGAATTCTTTTACCAGGTACCATACAACCGCAACAATTGCCACGACAAGGAGGATAGCAACAATAACTGAGGTCATCTTCTTCTCCTGATTCTATTTACCAATGGAAGCCGGTTTACAATACCTTATCGGTTTCTTTCTCCGGAATCAAGAAAAAATATGGCAAGATGTATCATCGTCCTTAATAATTAAAGAATTGCCGAAAACGGATAAAAATGGATTCAGGGTTTTCGGCTATGAATTCCCGGCAGACTTCAGCGGGGAGTTAATCTCCGGCCCGGGTCCCATGGAGGGAAGTCTGGGAACTGAGGTGATAGAAACAGACCAGTTGCCAGGGTTATTCCGGCCAAGAACGCTAAGGTAAAATGTTCCACTCTCGGGAACGGTGACGAACACAAACGGGTGTGACGAAAGTTCACCAAATCCCGGTTGGATGTACGAATTGTTTGCATCCATAAGGGGAGTGCCGTTTATATAATAGAGAAAATAATAAGGCGAGGCCAGACCCGTCTCATTCCTGCTGAAGAAATATTCACCTTTTTCCAGGGAGAATACAGGAGTGACTACAGTTCCGGAACCAGAAAGGTTCATGGGAGCGTTCAGGGGATTCGTTGTCACGAGCGGGGTGACCTCAGCAGTCCACCTGCCATTGCCGGAGATGTTCAACTGATATGTATCTTTCACGGGCGCCTGGAACGCCACCGATCCTGCATACGGGCCGCTTGTTGTGAACTGTGTTGCTGCCACGTATCCCTGTGACACGTTAGAGAAATCCAATTCCATTTTCTGTGCACCATCAGTCCGGAACGACACGACAATTACCCCGGGATCGTGGGAGAACGTAACATTCGGATGGCTGTCAGACAGTTTGGTGAGACCCAATTCCTCCATGGGTGTGACGGTGACCGGAACTGCCGGAGTCATCCCTGTGCATCCAGACACGAGAATGCAGATGATGAGGAGAATAGTTGTACAGATAATCGCTTTCATTGATTATCAAAGAAGATCCATATGGCAAAAAAGATGCTGAAATAAACTGCCATTACCAACAGTGACCAGTCAGCTCATACCCGTTTAACAATACGGGGCGACCCCCCATTTTTATTAAAATCAGACGTCATTTACCAATGAGACGCTGTTTATTTATTTTTATCGACGGAAGGATGAGCGAGCCGACAGCCCGGGATTCCTTACTCATACCTGCAATGTCCTTATGCATATCGAAGACGTTGCCGGACATCATGGCACTTCTGACAGGCTCCTCGAAGCTCCCATCTTCCATCCAGAATGCGTTGGATATTTCCACAGAGAAGTCACCACTCATCGGATTGGCTGTATGAGCTCCCACAACGTTGTGGACATACATCACCCGTTCATCCAGGATCTGTTCCCGCTTCCCGTCAACGATGAAATTGTGGTGACCGATGGCCGGGAGTCCCCCGAATCCCCCGCGGACGGCAGATCCGGTACTCTTTTTGTCGTACCGGTAGGCCGTCCTGAGGTCATAGGCAAAGTTCCGGAGCACACCGTCACGGATAAAATCAATCCTGCGGGTCGGTGTCCCCTCAGCATCCCACCGCGTGCTTCCACTCGCCCGGGGCAATAGCGGATCGTCAAACATCTGGATCCGGGGATCGGCAATGTTTTCTCCAAGAGACTTTGCAAGCCGCGATCGTCCGGAATGGACACTGCGCCCGTTGAGGGCAGGAACAAATACATTACCCAGCAATTCTGCGTACGCAAGGGGGGAGAGAACCACGGGGTAATCTCCGGTCGGGATGTCCTTCCCGTCTGCGGATTTACAGGCAAAGAAGGCTGCTTTTTCCCCAACGTTCCGGGGATCGACATCCCCGATGTAGCATGAATGGTCGAATTCATAGCCGGTTGACTGCCGGTATATCGCTTCAAGGGAGAGGGACACGCCCGTATGATGGCTCTCATACCGGATACCCTGACTGTTTGCCAGTGTTACTGAAGAGACCGAAAGGGAAGCAGATCCTGCGGTAATATCTGCAGGGTGCCCGGCAGCCCCTTCGAGCATCTGCCGGAGAAGGTCTCGGGCTATGCCCGGATCGCACTCCAGCGAAGGATCGAATGAGAGTGGTGAGGTGGTAAGAGAGACCGGCTCCGGCAGGCCTCCCCAGGGAAGCGGGGTAGCCAGTTTTCCGCTTGCGATTGCCGCCGCAAGACAATCCCGCCCCTTGTCAGGGTCATTGGTACTCGAGGATCCGATCTTTCCCTTATGGAGGGTCCGGATGCCAAGGCCACAGTCCCGTGAGGTTATTGCCAGGTTCACTTTCTTCTGTTTTAAGTCTGCAGAAATAGAGGTGCCTTCAACGTAAAAGACCTCAACTTCATCGACGGATTTCTGTCCTTCCCTGATCAGATCTTCAATCCAGTCCACTGCCACCCACCACCGCATCGAGAAGGAGAACGTGAGGCGCCCCGTCGCTGACCGGTACACTCTGCCCGCCTTTCCCGCAATATCCCGGGCTCATCTTCCGGTCGTTCCCGCAGAGGGTTATCCGGTGGAGTGTCGAAAGGATCTCGCCGGAGAGCGAGACGTCACGGATCATTTTTGTGCACTCGCCGTTTTCCACAAGATACCCGTATTCCGCGTTAAACTGGAAGATTCCCCGTCCCGGATCCACCTGGCCACCCCGCGAGCCTTTTAAGAAGATCCCGTTTTTGCATTCTGCGAAGATCTCCGCTTCGGTGGCGTCACCATTCTCGATGAAGGTGTTGCTCATGCGCACCAGCGGGGGTTCCCCGGGCATGGCGCGGGCATGGCCGGCAATGCCGTTCCCAACCGCCGCCAGCGACTCACGGTTGTGAAGAAACGCATTGACAACCCCCCGTCGGATAATCTCAGTCCTCCTGACTGCCGATCCTTCTGCATCAACCGGATCGAATCCGAACTCGCAGAGAGTGGGGTCATCGACAATCGTGAGGATCTCATTGCCGATCTTTTCCCCGGTCTTCCCTTTCAGCACGGAACTGCCCTCCTGGATGAGATCCCCCTCGCTCGCATGACCGACTGCCTCGTGGGCAAACACACCCGCAAGTTCGGGATCGAGGACTGCACGCATCTTCCCCCCCTTCACCGCACCTGCATCAAGCAGGGCAACCGCAATTTCCGCGGCTTTTTTACCGGATTCCTGCCGGTGACGGAGATCGAAGCCGTGGATGGTATGTTCCCGCTCGTACCCCATCTGGACATTCCCATTCCGGGAGGCTACAGCAAGGACATTGAAACCGGAACGGCACATCTCATACGAGTACTCGTTGGCCGAGCTGTCCGTGAACCGTACCTGTTCGATCCGCTCAACATAATTCGCCCGCCGGTTGGTGACCAGCGGATGCCGGGCTGCCTCTTCAATTTCAGCAAGAAGCGAGGACTTCTCCTCGATACTGACTGACCGGGGGTCTTCCTTCATGGGGGGGACAGGAAGGATTCCGTGAGGTACATCGCCAAGTTCCACAATCTCTTCGGTGATGACCGCAAGTTTCTGTGCCGACTCGATCAAATCCTCAAACTTCCTGCCGGTACAGGGAGTATAATTGTCGATCTGGATGACACCCCAGCCGGTCCTGTTGAGAACCCGCAGAACAGCCTTGTTAAAAAAAGAGGTCCCCGCAGACTCAACCACACCGTTATCGATATCGATATGAGTCACTTGGCCGGTGACATGCCGCAGGTCGAAATATTTCATGCCGGGCATCGTATTCAGGCCATTGTCTGGCTGGTTACCGTAACATCGGGGATCAGCGCTGTTGACCGCATAGCCATCTTCTTGAGCTTGATGAGGAAACTTTCCGCGTTTTCCGGGACGAGTGCATACTTGAGAACATCATCGATCGTGTCAACGGGTATGATGGTAACCATCGGCTTATACCGTTCCTCGATCAGCACATCGCCGACATTCATCCTGGGAATAAGGACGGTCTTGATCCCGGCCTTTGCTGCTGCCTCTATCTTGTAGGTTACCCCGCCGATTGGCAGGACATCTCCCCTGATGGAGAGGGAGCCGGTCATCGCGATGTCCTGCCGGACAGGGATGCTTTCAATCGCGCTGATAATGGCCGTGGCAATGGTAATCGAGGCTGAATCTCCTTCTGCACCGTAGGTTCCGATGAACTGGATGTGTATATCCATGTTCTTGATGTCCTTACCGGTGAATTTCTTGATGAGGGCGGAAACGTTCTTGATGGACTGCTGGGCAATCGATTCCTCATCTTTCAGCCATGATTCCTGCCTTCTTCCGGAGATACCGGTGGCAATGATCTGCCCGCTCGCTCCCTGTGCCGGGGTCACTTCGGCCATGATCGGCAGGACCGAGCCGGCATCGTTACCGGTCACTGCAAGGCCATTAACACGCCCGAAGCGTGTGCCCTCGACAACCGTCATCTCATATTCCCGGAAGTGCTGGGTGATCTCCGCGGAAACCTGGTCCTCGATGGACCGGGCGGTCTTCTTGGCGGCAATGACATGCGCAGCAGTGGTAATCTCGGCTTTTTCCTCGCGTGCAATATCACCTGCAACACGGATGAGGCCACCCATATCACGGAGCTTAAGGGTCAGGTGGCCTTTCCGGTTCGAGCGCCGGCGGGATTCGCGGATGATCTCGTCAATCGCGCTCTGGTCGAAGTGTGGGATCTTCCCGTCGTTCTTCACTTCCTGCGCAATGAACCGGATATATTTCTGCCTGTTCTCGTCCGTGTCCTCCATGCTCTCTGCCATGTAGACCTCGTACCCATACCCGCGGATACGGGAGCGCAGGGCAGGATGCATTCCCTGGATAGCATCGAGGTTTCCTGCGGCAATCATCACAAACCTGCAGGGTACCGGTTCCGTGCGGACCATGGCACCGCTGGACCGTTCGCTCTGGCCGGTGATCGGGAATTCCCCCTCCTGAAGTGCAGTGAGCAGGTTCTGCTGGGAATGGGGATCAAGGGTGTTTATCTCATCAATAAACAGGACACCGCCGTTCGAGCGGTGGATTGCCCCTGCTTCCACACGATCGTGTGACGGGGTTTCAAGTCCGCCGCTCTGGAACGGGTCGTGCCGGACATCGCCGAGCAGTGCACCGGCATGAGAACCGGTCCCGTCGATGAATGGGGCAATGCTCTTGGTATCGTTCGAGACCAGCAGCTTGGGAACCATCGCTTCTTCCCGGGGAGTGCTGTACCGCAGTGCCATGAACACAAACGCCCCTGCGATAAGTCCCATCAGCAGCTGCATGGTGATGATGGAGTACCCGGCAATACCCAGCAGGAGGAGCATCAGGAGCGTGTTCCGGAACTGGATCTTTTTCTTCGCCTCAGCCTTATGGGCAGCGACAATCTGCTTGCCCCGTCCCGCGGCAACCGTCCGGATAACGGGATTATTGTTGTCATCCGAGTTCGGGTAGACAAGGATGTCCTGCAGTTCCTCCTTGGGCAGGAGCTCGGCCATTGCCTTGGCGAGCATGGACTTACCGGTACCCGGGCTCCCGATCATCATGACATGCCGGCGCTGGATCGCTGCCTTCTTGATTACCTCGACAGCATGTTCCTGACCGATGACCTGGTCGATAAGTTTTGCCGGTACCTCGATCTGGGAGGATGCTGATACCGCGGCTGAACCAGATGATCCGGGGATAATCCCATCAGGCTTCGTTTCGTCCTTTCGCGGTGAAAATTGTTCTGCTATTTCCATTACAGGATTAACCTCTTTTGAACCACTGGGTTTTCATATAATTTGTCTCATCCTAGTTTAAGTACTTTCAGCTGATCACCATTGACGACAGTAAATGGGGATCCAGAATCCTTTTTTTAGTTTTTCACAGGTCGGGAGGCAAGCGGAAAAACTACAATATCATACACTGCATACTAAATCACTGCGGACACATACGCCCCTGTTTCCCATACCAAGGAATGATACCATGAAAGTCATCTGCACGGAACAATCCCAGGTTCTTGCCACCCTTGTTGCAAGGGCTCTGAAAACAACGGTTGTCGATGTAAAATATTCCCGTTTCCCTGACGGGGAACACTACCTCTTGGCCGGGGAGATCGATGATGAGATGGTGATCGTCGGAAGCGTTGTAGACAACGATTCGCTCGTCCAGTTAATGCTGCTTGTCGACGCGTGCGACCGGGCAACGAACCATCTTGTCCTGCCCTACATGGCCTATGCCCGCCAGGACAAGCGGTTCAAGGCAGGGGAACCGGTTAGTTCCCGGGTTGTTGCACGGGCACTCAGCCAGGGCGTATCTGATGTGATCACCGTCAATATCCACGAGAAGGAGGTTCTGAAGTCTTTCACCGTGCCGGCTCACAACCTCTCCCTTGCAGGGGATATTGGTTCCTACATCAGGACACTGCACCTGGACAACCCGCTCATCCTGGCACCCGACGAGGGCGCAATGGCCTTTGCAGAGCAGGTTGCATCCGTCGGAGGATGGGAATGCGATCATCTCGAGAAGACGCGCCTGAGCGGCGTTGAAGTAAAAATGGCCCCGCGACAGCTCAGTGCAAAATCACGCTCCGTCGTAATCGTAGATGATATCATTTCCACCGGAGGCACAATTGCAACAGCCGCCGGTATGCTGTACGATCAGGGCGCAAAGGATGTTTTTGCAGCATGTGTCCACGGGGTCTTCACTGGGGGAGCATATACCCGCCTCATGGCAACCAGCATCCGGGACGTTATCTGCAGCGATACAATCGAACGGAGCTGCAGCAGGGTATCGGCAGCGGACCAGATCGCCCATGCACTCAGAAAGCACTGATTCCGGAGATTTATGAATTCTCCATTTCTGGTCCGGCCCGGGTGCCTCCCATGAGCGCAGTGCTTGATGCCAGCTTTTTTTTCGGGGAGTTTCCCGCAGATGGGGAGATCTTTACGGTTCCGTCTGTTGTTGACGAGCTCCTGGATATCCGTGCTAAAGGTAATTTTGAGAAATTGTGTGCCCGGGGCCTGAGGGTACTGTCACCTACCGATGAGAGCAGTAAGCGGGTGATCTCCGCAGCAAAAACAACAAAAGATTTTTCCGTAGCCTCCGGTACGGACCGCGACCTGCTCGCTCTTGCACTTGACCTGGGAGCAGACCTGTATACCGATGATTTCGCGATCCAGAATATTGCCCTTGTCCTTGGGGTGAAGATCGTCCCGATCCTCCAGCGTAAAGCCAGGCGTGTTCACTGGAAGTACCGGTGCAGTGGTTGTGGGAAGTACGCTGAACATGACGGGGAATGCCCGGTCTGCGGTGCTGCGATCAAAAGAAAACTTAAATAGATACCGGCGAATCTTTTCTCCATGTCTTCCCTTGACGATCTGATCAGCCGGGCAAAAGCCCTCCTTGCAGAAGGACACAGCCCGGGTCAGATTGCAGATGAATTATCCCTGTCCATGGAAACGGTCACCTGGCTGCTCACCCAGGTAAAAGGAACTGCAGCGCCAAAAGATGTCCATATCGACTGGACCGCGGTCTCGAGCCAGGGGCCCCTTCTCGAAGAGACTGCACAGATGCTGATGAGCCGGTACTATCTCTCCCACCCAGGGGATGCAAGTGAGTCCCCTGCAGCTGAAGTCATCGTAGGTATTGCCCTTTCGGGAATCCCACTTGCAACGATCATCGCCGTGCAGGAGGCGGCCCAGCTTGCAATCTACCACCCGGCAAAACAGAATACCAGCGACAAGCCGACCGGTTCGTTCAGCGGGAACTTCGCGGCAATCGGGGGCCAGCGGTGTATTATCGTCGATGACACCATCACTTCCGGCAACACCATGCGGGAGGTCGTGAAACACGTAAAGAAACACAACGCCGTCCCGGTCGCGATCTGGGTCATCTTTGACAAGCGCGGCATCAAGGACGTGGATGGAGTCCCGGTCTTTTCCCTCTTTAAAATATCCCGGATTGACTGATCCCTTCTTTTTTCCGGAAGAAGACACGAAGCGTATATATAGAAGTTCAATTCCACCTTTTACAACATCGGAGGATCAATTATGCAGTCCCAACAGCCAATTATCATCTTAAAAGAAAATGTAGAGCGTAATTACGGGAAAGAGGCCCAGCGCTCGAATATTGCGGCAGCAAAAGCCATTGCAGGTGCCGTCAAGTCAACGCTCGGCCCCCGTGGCATGGACAAGATGCTTGTCGACACAACCGGGGATATCGTGATCACCAATGATGGCGCGACGATCTTAAGCGAGATCGCAGTCCAACACCCCGGCGCAAAGATGGTCATCGAGGTCGCCCATACACAGGACGACGAAGTCGGCGACGGGACCACCACCGCAGTCATCCTTGTCGGTGCAATGATGGAGCAGGCAGAGAGCATGCTTGAACAGGGTATCCACCCGACCGTAATCGCGGAGGGTTACCGGAAGGGCATGGAGAAGGCACTGGAGATTGTTAACGGCCTTTCCCTCAAGGTAGACCCGACAGACCGCAAGACCCTCCTTAAGATTGCCAACACGGCGATCACCGGCAAATCAATCGAGCAGGTCAAGACCAAACTCGATGGTATCCTTGTCGATGCGGTCATGACCGTTGCCGAGAAGGTTAACGGGAAGTTTACCGTTGACGAAGAAGACGTGATGATCAAGAAGCAGAAAGGACAGTCAATGGACGATGCCGAACTGATCCGCGGCGTTGTCATCGACAAGGTCCGGTCTCACGACGGAATGCCCAAGAAGATCGCCAAGGCAAAAGTGGCCATGGTTGCCATGCCCCTTGAAGTCACCAAGACCCAGGTAAAGGCAAAGATCAAGATCACAAACGCCGAACAGGTCAACGCATTCAGCGAGCAGGAACGCGAGACGTTAAAGAAACTCGCGGATGCAATCATCAGCAGCGGTGCTAATGTCCTTCTCTGCCAGAAGGGGATTTCAGATGCCGCCCAGTTCTACCTCGCAAAGGCCGGTGTCCTCGCCATCGAAGATATTCCCGAGAAGGATATGAAATACGCAGCCCGGGCACTTCATGCAACTATTGTCAACAAACCCGAGTCGCTGACCGCAAAAGACCTTGGTGTTGCCGATCTTGTCGAAGAAGACGATGATGGCAAGGTAACCCGGATCTCCGGGTGCAAGAACCCCAAGACCACGACCATCCTCCTCCGCGGGACCAGCGATTACCTGCTCGAGGAACTTGAACGTGCCGTTGTTGACGGTACCCGCGTTGTCATGGATGCCATGGAAGACGGCACCTACGTGGTCGGTGGCGGTGCAGTCGAGACCGAGCTCCTCATGAAGATCCGGGACTATGCCCAGACTGTCGGGGGCCGGGTCCAGATCGCGCTCGAGGCCTATGCAACGGCTTATGAGTCGATCCCCCGTGCACTCGCAGAGAACTCCGGTTTCAACCCAATCGACAAGCTGGTAGAGCTCAAGAATGCCCACGCGAAGGGTAAGAAGAATGCAGGCCTGAATGTATACGAAGGCAAGGTCATTGATATGCTTGCCGAGGGCGTCATTGAACCGCTCCGGTCCAAACGCCAGTCCATCCAGAGCGCTTCTGAGACTGCCATCATGCTTATCCGCGTCGATGACATGATGATCACCCAGCAGGGCGGCAGGGCCGGCTCCGCTCCCGGGATGTAATTCCCCCGATACATTTTTTCATGGATAATACTCCGGGATATAGCTGATTTCACACCCTCCTGCAGCCGGGCTTCCTTACATGAGTGATTTCCTGTTGCCGGATTGACCGGGTAGTTACCCGGAGTGGATACGGGTCAGATAACTATTAGAGTAAGCGATGAAAAAAATACAAGAGCATAGTGCCGAGGTAGTCTAGCCCGGGAAGGCGGTAGCCTCGAAAGCTACTGGCGCTTCGCGCCTCGGGAGTTCAAATCTCCCCCTCGGCGTTCCTGTTTTTCCTGTTAATTCGAATTCAGTCAGCACTGGAAAGGTGCGAACAGGATACTCCACAAATTATACCTTGCAATAACAGTTACACGGATCATGGAAAACTACATGAATTGTTCTTTTTTTTCCAAAAAAAAGGAAAATTGGGATTTTCAGGTTCCATTAAGAGTTCAAAAAAAATAAATAGCGCATGTTCCTAGTACATGGTTACAAGACAGCAGAACCTTATGGTCAGGCAGTAATATACAAGCAAGAGGATAGTGAATGTCTATGGTCCGGATAAAACAGAATAAGCCAGCAATTTCGGCGGATGCGAAATCCTTCCGCGCCGTTCGCAGGCTCAACCTTAACCGGACCTATATGCCCCTCAAAGTCGGTGCCATTGCCGGGTATATCCTCCTCGGGATGCTCTCCGCCTCCACCTCCATGTTCGGTATCCTTATCGGGGCAATGCTGCGCATGATCGGCCTCTGAAGATCGTGAAAATATCCCTTTTCATAATACTTAAAAAAATTTTCCAGCATTTCCTTTCAGGAAGGGGTCGGTTTTTTAGTGACTTCAGAAATATGCAAGCAACCCAAGCGATCCGTGAACCAGCGCAAGAAAGATCGCAAATGCAGCTAAACGGGGATGCCATTTGAAAGGTATCGTGCGAATTCCTTTCAGGGTCATAATAGCAATCGAAGCAGTAAACAGGAAAGAGAGCAGGGTCAGGATCCCCAGGTACATAATCAGCGGTTTTCCAAAAATCTGGAAATAGGTAATTTCCTGGAACATAATTAAGCCACGACTGTGATAGTCCCCTGCATTTGCGGGTGGATCATGCAGGAATAATTATAGGTTCCCACACGGAGGAAACGCTGGCTTGCGGACTGGCCAGCACCGAGGAGGTAGGTAGAGGTTGAAAACGACTTGTCCGCGAACTCGATCCGGTGCGGGTGGTCATCAGTATTTACCCACCGGACAGTCGAACCGACACCTACCGTCATGTCTGCCGGCGTGAACGTATTTTTTACAATGGTGATTTTATTGCCTGAAACCGAGGCCGTACGGGTGAGTGTGATAACTGTGGTCTGGGGTGTTGTCGTAATAACCGGCAAGGGGGTTTCTGTAACGCTCGTTACAGTAACCGCGGGTTGCACAGGGGGCGAATCGGAACACCCGCAGGTAAGGATGAAAAGGAGTGCGATGGTGAGAAGCACCGGGATTGATCTCATAGATGCCGGTCGGAGTTTTCCGTATAATAAGATGGTGGTGGTGCCGGAAATCCGGAAAAAACCGTACCTGCGTCACGGTGCCGGCGGATCCTGTTTTTTTATAAGGATACAGGAGACCGTTGATGCACTGAGCGTCTGCAGGAAATCTTCACCATAATAGTGATCGGAGATCACCATCTCCCGGAAGAGCGATTCGGGAAGGGCAGAGGCAAACTTCCAGGTATCCACCGGCAACAGGGGCAGGATCTTCGCGATGGCAGGGTAATCCATCGACTGGATCTCCCGGATCCCCTGCGCCACACGCTCTCCGGGGGCATCTTTCCCGGCACGGTTCACGATGAGGAGAAAATCATCGTACCGGACCTGCACTTTCTGACCAAGCCGGTACCGGAGCAGGAGCGCCAGCACGCGGTTGAACCTGCTCCCGTTCATGGAGATCACGGTAATGGGTCCCTTCTTTTCATCATCCTGTTCCATAACATACAGGCCTGCCGATCCAATACCCGCGGGGAATTGCGCCAGTGCCAGCTGTAAAAGCTCCTGCTCGCGCTCACCCAGCGGCAGTGTGGTTGTCCCCCGCGACCTGATTTTCTGTACGGCACGGCACACCAGCGGGGAGAAACCGTCCTCGCTCCCGCCGGTCCAGAAGACCCGGGACGAGCCGGCCCCACCGCCGGGGACAACAACAACCATATTATGCCCCTCGTCGCATTTGACCAGCGTCCAGCTGCGCCCGCCAAGCGAGACCTCTCCTGCATCGTTACTGTTGACAAACTGTGCATCGAGCATCCCTATAACCTCGCCATCGGGAGTGACAGCCCGGTATTCACCCCCGCCCGAGATCACCGAGTAGATGTCCTTCCAGTTCGATCGCCCGAACACCCGCTCGGCCTCAGGCCCAGGCATGATCATCTCCCCGTCTTTCGTGAGGTACTCGTTCTTTATGAGGTGATCCAGGATCCGGTCCAGGACCCGTGGATCCATCTCCAGAAAAACCGGCGCGGTGAACAGGAAAGAAACAAGGTCCCGGCGTGTTGTCCGGGAATGATTGTGGATAAACAGGAAGACCTGCTGGAGCAGGACATTGAAGGGTTTTTTTTGCGACCGCAGATTCTCGACGCGTTTCTGAACCGCACATTCGATGATGGCAATACTGCAGAGCAGCTCGACAGGGCTTTTCAGGATCCATGCAACGTACGCTGCCTTCCCCCGCCGCCCGCTCCGACCCATCCGCTGCAGGAAAGACGAGACGGAATCCGGCGGACCCACCTGCACCACCACATCGAGATCGCCGATATCGATACCCAGTTCCAGCGTACTCGTGCAGATGATGCAGGCGCCGTCCTGCGAATTGAATGCCTCTTCTGCAAGCCTGCGGGTTGCCGGGGATATTGAAGAGTGGTGGATGTGGAGGTTCCGGACCCTTCCGGCACATGCGTTCACAATGCGTTCCGCACTGCTGCGGCTGTTCACGAATACCAGTGCCTTTTTACCGGCAACGATCCGGACCAGCGCATCGATCCGCTCCCTCTCCCCGGGTTCGACAACAAAGACAAACTGCTTCTCCTGGGGTGATGCAGGGACCTGGACCAGGTCCGCCGCATGCCGCCCGTCCGAGAGCCATTCCAGGATCTCCCGGGGATTCCCGGCGGTTGCCGAGAGCCCGATCCGCTGGATCTTCCGTTCAGCCAGCTGGTCCATACGGTGGAGCAGCATCTTCAGGTGCACGCCCCGCTCGGACTCCACGAATGCATGGAGCTCGTCAATAATGATGAACCGTACCTGACGGAGATCGGGGGAGTGTGTGTTTTCCTGTAAGAGGACCTCAAGCGACTCCGGGGTGATCATCAGGAAATGGGGGGGCTCGCCTTCTTCCCACGAACGTTCCCCCCGGGCAACGTCGCCGTGCCATTTCATCACGGTGAGCGACGTGGGTGTGCAGAAGGTCCGGAACCGCTCCTCCTGGTCGTTGATGAGTGCCTTTAAGGGGGAGATATAGAGACACGAGATCCCCGGACGGCCGTGTTTCAGCAGGTCGTCCATCACGGGAATAAGAGCGGCTTCTGATTTTCCCCCGGCTGTCGGGGCGATGATAAGCGCATCGCCTCCCTTACGTATCGTACGGCAGGCCTCTTCCTGCACATCGCGGAGCTCCGTCCAGTCAAATCGCTGGGCAAGCACCTGCTGGAGGGATTCGTGCAGTGATGAGAATACGGATGACACGGGTACTGGTCAGAGTGTTGTGCCCAGGGCATTATGGCCTTTCTCCTTTTTTGCCCCGGGCCGGCAATGGTCCTATGGGTTTCACCGGGAGATGAATAAAAACGCATATATACGCCGGTTTCCAGATTATGATCCGGTAAACAATGAGATCGCACAGGGTTTGTACTTCCGTTTCTTTCGAGAGCCCGTGCAACGCATTCTTCTTTAGATAGGGGACCCTCGCTCTCTTTGGTCCCCGTGTAATGTCGTCATGAAGAGTTTACCAGAGGTTTTCTCATGATTCTAGGAATCCCTGATCCACAGATATTACTCGGCTATGGGCTGTCCATCGGATTAGCCCTGGCGTGTATCGTGTACGGTTTACTGCGCTGGAACGAGGGGGACGGCAGTAATGGCAGTTGATACACTGACGATGGCGGTGCTTGTCCTCATCTATCTGGCAGCTACCCTCATCATCGGTTACATCGGTTACAAGCAGACAAAGAATTCCGAAGACTACCTTGTTGCCGGCCGGGACAGCCACCCGGTGATCATTGCACTCTCGTACGGTGCCACCTTCATCTCCACGTCCGCGATCATCGGCTTTGGGGGTCAGGCAGCAAACCTCGGTATGGGCCTCATCTGGCTCACGGTGCTGAATATCGGTGTCGGTATCCTCCTTGCTTTCGTCATCTTCGGGAAGAAGACCCGGGAGATCGGGCATCGTCTTTCTGCGGTAACGTTCCCGGACCTGATGTGCAAGATCTACAAGTCCCCGCTCATGCAGTACATCGCGGGATTCATCATTGTCGTCTCCATGCCGCTCTACACGGCAGCGATCCTCATCGGCGGTGCACGGTTCATCGAGCCCACGCTCGGCATCGATTACACAACCTCTCTCATCCTCTTCGCCCTCATCACCGCAGTCTACGTTGTCTTTGGCGGTCTCATTGCGGTGATGTACACGGATGCCTTCCAGGGCACGATCATGCTGATCGGTATGACCGTCCTGCTTGCTCTCACGCTTGTCGCTGTCGGCGGGTTCAGCGCGGGAACAACTGCACTCACGGACATGGCAGGCCTCGTCCCGAAAGCGCTCGCTGATCAGGGAATGGCGGGCTGGACGGTGATGCCGGAATTCGGCTCCCCCATCTGGTTCACCGTAGTGACCACGCTCGTGCTGGGTGTCGGCATCGGCGTCCTCGCCCAGCCGCAGCTCGTGGTCCGGTTCATGACCGCAAAGGACAACAAGTCCCTCAACCGGGCAGTCCTCGTGGGCGGACCATTCATCCTGATGATGACCGGCGTTGCATTCACGATCGGTGCACTCAGTAACGTGTACTTTTACCAGAACTCCGGTAAGCTTGCCATCGATGCTGCAGGAGGGAACGTGGATGCCATCATGCCGCTCTATATCAACCAGGCGATGCCGGACCTTTTCGTCGTCATCTTTATGCTGACACTCCTCTCGGCCGCCATGTCCACGCTCTCTGCCCTCTACCATGCGATGGGAACGGCTCTCATCTGCGACCTCTGGGGACGGGGACGGGAATGTGCCCATTCCATGCGGGCCCACCAGGCCGGGATCGTTATCATGATGGTCCTCTCGACCATCCTTGCCTTCCTCCTGCCTGTGGGCATCATCGCCCGGGCAACCGCGATGTTCATGGGCCTGTGCGCCTGTGCATTCCTGCCGGCATTCGCCGTCGGGGTCTATGCAAAGACACCATCCACCAAAGCAGCCCTTTACAGCATGATTACCGGTGCTGTGGTCTGGTTTGTCTGGACCGCGTTCTTCCATGCCGCGGAGGCAAAGCTCCTGGGCATCTGCCAGGCAATCTTCGGTAAGGCTACCCTGCTCGGTTCGCCATGGACCGCGGTCGACCCGATCGTGATTGCCCTGCCGGTCTCCTTCCTCGTCATGGGGGTCCTCCAGTGGCAGCACAGCGTGGACCTGCCGGTGTCAGAAGTCCCGGCCTGAAAACCCGTTCTGGATCCCCGGGACACCCGAAGGGGTTTCCCCGGGCAAACGTTTTTTGGCTGGCGGGGCCAAGAAAATAACCATGGAACTCGCACAGATGAAGTGCACCCCGTACAAGACCGGCTCCCCGCCGCTCATCAGGAAGGAGATGATGGAGCTCCTCGGGCAGGTGCAGGGCTGGTCGCTCCGGGACGGGCACCTCATCCGCACGTTCACCTTCCCGGATGCTGTCACCTGTCTTGCATTCATAGCCGAGATCGGAGGCTTCGCCACCACGGAGGGACACTTCCCGGACCTCTCCATGAAGGAAGGGAAGCATGTGGATGTCTCGTTCTATACCTATGCCGCAGGCGGCCTGACCCTGAACGATTTTATCATGGCAGCAAAACTCAACGGGATGAGTAACGCGTAATAATCCATCGCAGTTCCCTTTTTTACATCCGAAAGGTTTTCGAGGGTCAAGGTGAAACAATAACGGATGAGTGACACGGGAACCCCGGTATCGAAAATTGTCAAATCCCTGGGACTGGTCTTTGGGGATATCGGGACAAGCCCGATCTACACAATCGGGGCAATCCTGCTCTTCATGCTCCCCACAGCCCAGAACATCTTCGGGCTCCTTTCCCTGATCACGTGGACACTTCTTATCATCATCACGTTCCAGTATATCTGGCTCGCCATGTCGCTTTCCGACAAAGGTGAAGGCGGCACTATTGTCTTAAAAACCATCCTTGACACACTCTTAAAACCCGGCATCGCCACTTCACTCGTATCTGTCCTGGCACTGGTCGGGATCGCGCTCTTCATCGGCGATGGTGTGATCACCCCGGCAATCAGTATCCTCTCGGCGGTTGAAGGTATCCTCCTGATCCCGGGATATGAAGAGACCAGCGGGTTTACCCTCCTCCTGATCGCTGCAGCCATCGCCATCGGTCTTTTCCTCATCCAGCGGAGGGGGAGCGACCGCGTGGCATGGGCGTTCGGCCCGGTCATGGTAGTCTGGTTCGCCACCCTCACCATCACCGGGATCATCTCCATCATCAGCGCCCCGCAGGTCCTCTTTGCCTTAAACCCGCTCTTTGCCGTCCAGTTCCTGTTCGAGAACGGCTGGTCATCGCTCATCGTTATGTCCGCAGTGGTCCTCTGCATAACCGGGGGGGAGGCACTGTATGCCGACATGGGGCACCTGGGCCGTGAACCAATCGTCAAAGGATGGGTAGTGGTCTTCCCCGCGCTCGTACTCAGCTACCTCGGGCAGGGCGCGTACGTGATGATGACGGACAACACCCACAATGTCCTCTTTGCGATGGTCAACCACATCAGCCCCCTCATCTACGTCCCCTTCCTCATCTTAAGCGTCTGCGCAACCATCATCGCATCGCAGGCCATGATCTCCGGGATGTTCTCGATTGTTTACCAGGGCATGACCACAAGGATCTTTCCCAAGCTGAAAGTCGAGTATACCTCCCCCGAACTCCGCTCCCAGATCTATATCGATGCCGTCAACTGGATGCTGCTGTTTGCAGTTCTTGTGGTTATGTTCGAGTTCAGGTCCTCTGAAAACCTTGCATCCGCCTATGGTCTTGCCGTCTCGGGCTCCATGATGATCTCTGCCATCATGATGACGATCATTTTCTTCAAGAAAAAAGATCCGTTCAAGATGATCTGTGCCGGCGCACTCATCGTGATCACCTTCTTCTTCTTTGTAGCGACCCTGCTGAAGATCCCGCACGGTGCCTATTTCTCGTTCATCCTTGCCGCAATCCCGCTGATACTCACGGTCGCGTTCATCCGCGGGCAGGACCGTCTCCACGAGCTCGTAAAACCCATCCCGTTCGGGGATTTCCTCGTGCGCTACCGTGAGAGTTATGCAACGTTAAGCAAGATCCGGGGGACAGCGCTCTATTTTGTCGGCGACGTCAAGAACCTCTCGCCCTATATCGGCCAGGTCTTCTTCCAGAACGAGATCATCTACGAGAACAATATCCTCGTCCGGATCGGGATTACGGAAAAACCCTTCGGGGTTGAGACGCATCTCGATCCCGGCCTTGCAGATGGCCTCCAGCTCTTCACGATCACGACCGGCTATATGGAAGTGATCGATATCGTATCACTTCTGGAGAGTCGCGGGATCGATGAAAAAACCATCTTCTATGGGATCGAAACCATTGTTACCAATAAGCCATTCTGGAAAGTGTACAGCCTCATCAAGAAGGTCTCCCCCCCGTTCGCCGAGTTCTATACGCTTCCCCCGGAGAAGATGCACGGGGTTGCCATGCGGGTCGTGATGTAATCCCGGGTATCTGGCATCAGCTCATTTTTTCCCTGCCAGACCCGTACGCAGAAGACACCAGGGAATTTCCGGAAATTCCCGGGAAAAAAGACTGCGGGTTTACTTGAGCCCGAACTTCCTGACTATCTTTTCCCGGATAGAGTCCTTGGGGTAAGCGCCGATGATCCGGTCAACCAGCTGGCCGTTTGAGAAGAGCATGATTGCCGGAATTGCCGATATATTGAACTGCATGGCAATACGCCGGTTGTCATCGGTGTTACACTTACCGAACGCGACTTTTCCGGCAAATTCCTTTGAAAGTTCGTCCATAATCGGGGCAATCCGCCGGCAGGGTCCGCACCATTCCGCCCAGAAATCAATAACCGCGAACGGGTGGGTACTGATAAATTCCTGGAAATGTATCTCTTCAATGTTCGATACGCTCCCGGCTTTTTCAGCGCGCTTCATTTTTTCTGTCATCTCCTGTATTCGCTTCTCCCGTATCCGGGTAAGCTCATCATCCATGCTGATGATTATTTTGGCCACTCTCATTTAATCGTAACGGACATGCGGCCACTCCGGGGGAGGGGAAGTGAGTAAAGTATATCAGCGCCCCCTGACTATATTATAATCCTGATTTAGGAAGCGAGGTAGGGTAGTCAGGATATCCCGACGGGCTCATAACCCGTAGATCGATGGTTCAAATCCATCCCTCGCTACTGGTTTTATCACTTTTTTGCCTGAACGGTAACGTGTACGGAACGGCTTCGGAATAAACCAGCATGCATAATAATCAGCGTGCCGAACCGTTTTGATAGATGAAAAAATATATTTGGCTTTTCCTGATTTTTGCACTTTTCATCCCAACAGTAGCTGCGGACGGGATGGCATTTACCGGGGACTGGCAATTATTCAACCTCCAACCGGAGAAAGAGCAGGCCGGTGCGATCTTTTATGAGAACGGATATGAGAATATGCTCCTATCAGTCTCACTCGACTGGAATATAACCGGCAACCAGAGTGTCTGGATCTTCCCGGTGCCCGCTGCTCCGGAGGATACCACCATCGATCTGCTCAAAGGATATCCCTATCTGCACGGGGAAAACCTTGACGGGGAATATTACGGATCCATTGGA
The DNA here is from genome assembly GCA_041652515.1 of Methanoregula sp. GTDB lineage: Archaea > Halobacteriota > Methanomicrobia > Methanomicrobiales > Methanospirillaceae > Methanoregula. Next base: position 25,300 of record JBAZHD010000003.1, on the reverse strand, counting down.
AAAGTTTTAGGCACGGCAGCAGCATATGCCCTCTTCCCACTTTCCGGTCTCGCCCCAGGAGCATTTAATCCATACCAGCATTCGGGGGGGGCACTATCTGCTGATATCCAGCCGGATGTCCAGGTCTATCAGCACGTTGAAAAGATGGGGCTCACCAGCGAACTGGTCACTGCACAGGATGCAGATGCAATTGAACGGTATCTTTCAATAAAGGGAATAATCCTCCCCGCTGCTTCAAAAGAGACCCTGAATGAATATACCGGCAAGAAATATTCTTTTGTCATCACTTCTATCAGTAATGTCACTGAATTTCGTTCGCAGTTCCAGGTCCACGACACCCGGTACGACTGGATCATGAGGAACGACATTCTCTCGGTTTTTGTCAGGTTCCCCACGGATAGAATCTATTTTCCGCTGAAACTGACCTCTGCATATGGATCGCGGATTATTCCGATCACTATTACAGTGAACGAATGGGTAACACCGATAGTCACTGAGAATATCCTGGCCGGGGAACCAATTTCGATGTATCCGGTGGAGATCCGGGGCGGGACAGTAACCACGTATTTCACACAGAGTACTGATTGGGGGCATACTAGGAGTGAGTATATTTCCCCACCACTCCGGCAATTCACCAACGGGCGTGAATCAATCCCAGCGATTTATACGAAGGTCCAGATTCACTCCCCCTCGAATAATTTTACTGATGACCTCTGGTTTGATAACAAACCCCCATTCGATGTTACGATAAAAGATCTGATTGTCCGCAACCCGGTCCCTGTAGGCATTCCGATATTTGTGATCCTCTCAATGCTTGCCTCTCTAATCGCGGGTATAATAGTATTCAGGGACGGGCCGGTTTCAAAGACCCGGCTGATGATGCATGGATTATGGAATTGCGCGACAGTGATTGGTTTCGTCTACGCCACCAGACAGAGATTAAATCTGCCTAATAATCTTGTAGAGAGAAAAAAGAGATTTGTGATCATTTTTTACACAGTGTTTTTAATTCTCTTGAGTCTCTTCGGATTCCTGTTAATACCTCATTTTATTTTTTATATTCCCAGATACTTTCAACTATTCATCCTATCCGTTCCTCTTGCTGCATTTTATTCAGCTTTCTCTCATATTTATGAAAACGTTTTTACCTGCTTTTTGTATGGCCATATAGATCTGCTCTACACGGTGAGAGAGCAATTTATCACGGTTATGGTTACCCTCATTTGTAATAGTGCACTGGTTTGTTTAGTCTGGGGTATGGATGGATCCCTGAATGTAAAAAATAGAGATAAGATTCCTGTTTTTATTCTATCCTTCACATTGCTCGCGATGGCAATCGTGGTTATCCCAACCAGCATTTGGTATTTTAGGTTAGTCCTCCTCGACTCTGGTGAATTATCCAATATTGTTATTGTTGCAAATATTGCATTGTTGCTTATCGCATGGCTGCTCTTCAGAGACCGGACAAAATAACCTTTTCAATAGAATTCTGCACGAAACAAGACTAAAGAATCATCAGGATCCCTGCAGATGAAGGACGAATGAATGATAGCAGCTCAGCTCTTTCTCCACGACTGCGGAGGGATATGCAGCTCGAACCGTGCCCCATTCCCCGGGATCCCGGTCTCGATGAGGCGGATATCGGTCACCGCCAGTATCTCGCGGGAGAGCGTCAGGCCAAGACCGGTATTCTTCCCGAACCCGTGCCGGAAAATCAGCTCTTTCTGATCGGCAGGAACACCGGCACCATTGTCTTCGATTGCCAGGACGAGCTCCCCGCCCGCCCGCTCTTCCGTGGAAACCCGGACCCGGGTCAGGCCGGACCCCCCGTGACGGAGTGCATTCTCCAGCAGGTTGTACACGACTTTTACCGAGAGCGGATCCGCATAAACCAGGAACGGCGGAACACTGAGCGAGATCTCCACCCGGGAAGAAGGGAGGTCGCTTTTTGCCCGGGTGACGATGGCTTCTGCGGACTGCCAGACGGGTTCGTGTTTCCCGATCTCCTCATATTCACGGGAGAACTGGAGGTGCCCGTCGATCTTCCCGAGGATACCTGCACATGCAGAGGTATACTGTGCAGAAATGGGATCGTTTGTCTTCTCTGACAAGAGCAGTACATATCCGTTGAGAGCGGTTACCAGGTTCGTGATATCGTGCCGGGTCAGCTGGGAGAGGAGGGACAGTTTCTCCTTTGCAAGCCGGAGAGCACGTTCCGATGCCTTCCGTCCGGTGATATCGTGGATGATCAGGACGACACCGGCCGAGTCCCCGTCCGGGTCTTTGATAAGGGACCCGGCGATGCTGACAACCCGGTATTCCGGTGTTGCGAGAACCGCTTCGAGGTCCGAGACCAGGCCCTTCTCTTGTATTGCAACCCGTATCGCTTCAGTGATTTGCAGGGGGAGGATAATCTCCGCCGGCATGCCGACAAGATCGTCCTTTTTTTTCTGGAACAGGGCCTCAGCAGAAGCGTTGATGGTGATGATCCTGCCGGTGTTGTCGGCAAGGACAAGTCCATCGGGCATCATTCGTATGATATTTGCTGCTGCAGATTCCGGGGTCAGGATAAAGAGCCCCTGCCAGATCATTGCATACGATATAATGACCGAGAAGCAGACGATCCCGAAAAAAACCGTGTTGGGGATATGGATTCCAGAGAGCGGGAAGGTAAAAGCAGACATTGCCCCGGACAGGACGATAATGACAATCCCGATACTGACAAGGAAGTTCCGCTGCCGGGCCCGGCCCGGCCTCTGCGTCAGCCATGACGAGAAGCCGATATAGAGCGCAATGACCATGATGAAGGCGAACATGACCGATTCTGCCAGGTAGACCGGGCTGTCCATGGCAGGAGCATAGACATACCCGATCCCGGGTTCCTGGATGACCGTGTATACCGATTCCGTGAAAATTTCAAGAAGGGATATAAGAATCGCGGGCGTGTAAAGGAAAGCCAGCAGGTACTTCAGGTTTTGTTTTTCCGCAAGCGGGTGCCGGGTAAAGGCGAGGATAAAGTGGAAGGTGAGGACGATGGCAAGCGTCCAGAACGAACTTGCTTTCAGCCAGAACCTGACTTCATCGTAACCGGCAGATTGCCAGATCATGAATTCGCCGGCGGCCCACCAGGAGGCCGCGAGCATGGACATAAGAAAGAGCCGGTTTACTGCCGAGCCGGGATTTTTTGTATAGACCGATAAACCAAGACCGTAGGTAATAACAGCTGAAGCAAGGCAGAAGAATACCAGAACGGTGGTTATGTCCATAGCTTATCCGAAACGGGGGGTATCATCCATTGCAGGTCGTTATGACCCGGTCTTCCGAATCCCTCCGGAGGATTCATAACGGATCGGCAGGATGCCGGATGGTTTCACAGGAGAATTTGTTCACGGGAATATTAAATGGTTTGATTTTTACCTGTACCGTTACGGGGGTCCCGTGAACCCGGCGAACTACCGGCGCCGGTAAAATACCATTATTGCGACCATGATACCGGGAACCGCAATCGCGCCGGCGGGTGTTTTTGCAGGGGTGGGGGCAGGTGGTGCCGGGTTACATGTGGCATTGAGTGCTTCAAGGTTCCCGCGTGCACCGGTGAAGCCCGGGTATGGCAGATCATAACCGGGGTCGATTGCAAGTGACCTCTCAAGAGCTTCCCGGGCACCTGTGCAGTTCCCGCCAGCACTGAGGAGAGTGCCTTTCACGTGCCAGTAATGGGCACTTTCCGGGTCAAGAGCAAGAGCAGAGTCAATCGCGGCAAGGGCTTCACAGTTCCTGCCCATGCCCTGCAGTGCCAGTGCTTTCACGGCATAGTTTGTCGGATAACTCGCGTTGAGTGCGATGCCGGCTTCTGCATCTGAAAGGGCAGCAGAAAAATTCCCGAGAGCAAGGTACCCGTATCCCCGGTTGGCATACCGGACGGGTTGTGGATCCAGCAGGATACCCTCTGACACCAGATCAACCGATTTTCCATACTGCCCCATTTTACGGTAACTGTATCCCTGCAGGCAGTGCAGTTCGGAATCATCCGGGTACCAGGCAAGACCCCGCGTTGTCAGGAAGAGGGTCTTTGTCCAGTTCCGTTCGGCTGCTGCGGCCCGTGCATCGCTGATGTATACGGATACATCAACAAGGGGATTTTCCGTTGTGGCATTGACCGAGGATATGCCGGATGTCAGGAGTTCTCCGGCCCCGGCCGGGATGGCGAGACAGATCAGCACACAAAGGATGAGCACCGGGAAAAATTTCATGAGCTGTATTCCTGATGGTATATTTTTCGCTCGGGAGTATTTGTGCCTGTTGTTCCTGTCCGCATGTCACGGTTTTCCCGCGATCCTGCGGGATTACTGATTTTTACCGGGGACTCCGGAAGGTACGTTGAGGTTAATTCTTCCTCGCTACGGTGACAATGAACGTCCGGTTCCTGTACACAACATCGACATCGGAAAACCCGGCCGCTTTAAGCCATGAAAGCTGAACCGATAATTTCTCGTTCCGGTCAAGGGTATCCCGCCGCTTCAGGATCTCCTGGTGTTGTGCCTCCGTCATCGGCCCGCTCCGGAGGAACTCGTTCCAGTAATCAAGATACCGCTGGCTGAAGTACGGGGTCTCGCCCTCTGCCTGGTCGGCATTGACAAACATACCGCCCGGTTTCAGTGCAGAAAAGATCCGCACAAAGAGCCGGCGTTTGTCATCCGGTTCAAGGTGGTGGATGGAGAGTGCCGAGCAGATGATATCGTACGGCCCGCCGAGATCCGAACAGCTGTAGTCGCAGCCAACATACTCAGTACCGGGCCGGGTGGCGAACCACTGCCTCGCCATATCCAGCATGTTCTCGGAGATATCCATCAGGGTAAGGCGGGCATCAGGGAACTTCTCCAGCAGGAACGCACTGAGCAGACCTGTACCGGCCCCGACATCGAGGATCGCGGGCTTTTGTTCCGCGGTCTCCATTGCCCAGACCGCAGCCCCGTAATACTGCCGCATCTCCGGGATGACGTACTCCCGCTGCGCGTCATAGTCCTGTGCGAATTTATTGAACGCCTGCCGGATGTGCTCCATGGAATCCCTGCTCAGATCTGTGGTTGCCAGGGTCACATATAGACTTTCTTCACGTCTTCCCTGAGGGTCATCAGCACCGCAACGAACCGGTCGCGGCGGTCCCGGAGCGGGCGGATGGTGACGAGCACCTTCCGGCGCTTCGAGGTTTTCGTCACCATGGCCGTGTTGGAATCAAATACCGTTGCCGCCGTCTGCCGGATGACATCCGCAACGGGATCTTTGACCTCCTCGCCCGTCTCATCGTTGATGAACAGCATCACGTCCCGCCAGTACTGCATCAGCGCCTCTTTTGCGGGGGTGTCGACAAACCACAGCGCAAAGGTGTTAAGAAAGATGATCCTGCCCCGCTTGTCAAGGATGATGGTGGCTTCCGTGGTGTTGTCCATCATCTTCAGGGGATCGCCGACCGGCAGGTTCCCCAGGCTGCCGGCACGGTCCGCATGGTGGTATAACGCGATATCCACGCTGGTCGTCATCTCGATTGCCGTGAATGGCTTGAAGACGATACCATACGAGAATGCGAGCTTGAGCCGGGCAAGTTTCTCCTCATCGGTGGTCCCGGTAATAAGGATGACCGGGATGTGGAAGAGATGGAAGATATACGTGGCAGCATCCACCCCGTCCATGGGGCCGGAGATTTCCGCATCCATGATCACAAGGTCCGGGACCAGCCCGGCGGATTTTATCATCGCTTCCCCGCCCGTATCAACAATCCCCGCGATCGTGTATCCCTTCTTCTGGAGCATGGTCGAGACAAGGTGCGTGATGATCCTGTCATCATCAACAATCAGGATGCGGGGGGCGGGGGGCATGGGTCACCGGGGGTCGTGTCGCTTATGCGGGATGTGGAACCTGAGATCGTTTATGCTTTGTGCTGCTGAGGGTCATCAGACCCGAAGTAGGAGAGGAACGCGTAGTGTTCTTCGACTTCCACAGCCTTTAAAATACAAACAAGTCAGAGGAAAACGTCCATCAGACCCAAAGCAGGTGAAGACAGCGTAAATCCTGACGGATTCTTTCGTCTCCGAGATTCTTTTCAACTCCCCGAACTCGCTGGTTCTTCGACTTCAACAGCCGATAAAATCCCGGACTGAACACCAGACCCGGGGCGGGAGAATGCGCAGGTTATCAGATTACGGCAGGACAAATACCGATATCCTCCTCCAGAACGTCTCCACGGGTCCTTTGACATGCCGATTAATCAGCTAAAAACAGGAGAATTTACCCGGTAACCGCGATGTGCTGCTGATGATGAGTTTTACTCCATTTCAGCATACCATATTTCCGTATTCCATTTCCATTTCCACCTGTCTGTGAGAGAATTCGGGGTCGCTCGTACCATATACGCCCATATTTTTTTGTCAAATGCTACAAGATGGAACTCATTTAGTGCGCGGGTTCCTTCTGCGTAAGGCACAGAATCCGTGATCAGGACCCAGTGATTACCATCATCAGAACTCCAGATCTCGCCACGCAAATTATTGGCGCCCTCCCTCTCCTCAAGTGCCCTGAAGAACCAGAATTTATTTTCATATACCGTCAGTGAATTCGTAACTACAGAATATTTTTCTCCATCGAATTGCGGAAGATTTGCATAGGCTCTGGTAATTCCGTCAGCCGTGTTCCAGAAGCCGTTCACTCCATCGTGCTGCAATACCCAGATGCGTCCATCTTTCACGGTAACAGATAACCAATTATAGCCACCAAATGAAGGCATTGGAGATTTATTCCACTGGATTCCATCGGACGACGAAAATAAAAAACCCTCCCCGAATACCCACATTCGATTATCAAATGAGACAGATTCGTGATATTCAATCGGGGGGAGATCCGGGGAGCGGGCGGCCTGTGTCCATGTTGCCCCGTCGGTAGAATACCAAGTATCATTTTTAATTTCCGGGAAATGGTAGCCGGTTTTATTGATGTGATCGACTTCTCCTCCGATAACCCAGAGTGTGTTGTTAAAAACAACGGCACTATGCCGATACCTTGCTTCGAATCCCGCGGTTGGGGTTGACCGGTACCAGTGGCTGCCATCGGGGGAATACCAGGTATCATTAAACGATTGCGAACGTTCCAGACCTCCGGTAATCCACATCATGTCATTCCAGACAGTCACGGTGTGATCTGCCCGATTACCGAACGGAACCTTATCCGAGGCCAGCTTCCAGTTCTTTCCTGCCGAGGGATTGGACAGCCTGAAGTTTTTAAAGATCGTAATATTCACCGACTGCTTGCTCTCCCCGGCTCCATTCCTTACCGTCAATGAAACGGAATAATTCCCGGGCGAGACAAACGTGTGCTTCGGATTCTTTTCAGTTGATTGCGTCCCGTCACCAAAATCCCACTGCCACTGATCAGGCCGGCAAAACGAGGCGTCGGTTAATTCTACCGTTAAGGGCGCAGGACCGGTAATTTTATCAGCGCTGATATTTGCCGTTGGTTTACAGGAGACCTGCCCCGAGGGCATCGTATACCAGATGTTAGTCCCAATATCATTCTCCTGCAGGATCCAGAGCCGGTTATCGAAAACGACCGGGTGTGGGGGCTGGCCGGAGTATTCTTCCCTGAAAAATTCCGGAGAGCTCATGAGTTTTGTCCATGCGGTTCCATCAGTCGAATACCAGATACCCTGTGTACGGTCTATTTTCCAGGGCTGGCTCATATCTATGATATAGAAATTCTGGATAACCCACATCCGGTCATCGAAAACGACGGCATAACAGGTAGTATTCCGGGCGAAAGCAGCGGATGCCGTTGCCTGCGTCCAGTGAATCCCGTCTCCGGAACTCCAGACATCGTTAAGATTGCCGGTATTGTCCCAGCCGCCGACAAGCCACAACCGGTCGCGGTAGACAAACACCGAATGGCCGGAGCGGGGGGAGAACTCCGCTGCCGGGGTTGCCTGCTGCCATGAGATGCCATCTTCGGAATACCAGACATCGCTGATCAGGTTGTTTGTTTCTGTACCAAGGTTTCCACCGATGAGCCAGAGCCGGTCCCGGAAGACCGTGGTGCTGTGCCCGTTTCTCGGAGAGAACGCAGCCGAGGGTTGGATCTGTGACCAGTTCATGCCGTTGCCCGAGTACCAGACATCGTTATTCAGGGTCAAGGATCTCTCGGTCGTGCCACCGATAATCCAGAGAGCATCCCGGAAGACCGCCGCCGATGCACCCATCCGCTGGGGCACCATATCCGGGGATGACTCGCGGGTCCAGCTGATGCCGTCCGGGGTGTACCAGGCTTCCCCGGAGGGGCCCTGATACCCGGTCCCGCCGACAAGCCAGAGTTTTCCTTTGTATTCAGCAGCGGCAAAACCTCCTTTGGACCCGAACGGTGCAGACATGGTCACCTTCGTCCAGGTCTTCCCGGGCATTGTATCGACAAACATCCAGTAGGCGCAGTATCCCCCGACAGCGAGACAGAGAATGACCAGCAGGACGATCGTCCACCGCATCAGAGGTGTCAGCGGGCGGCGGACAGCTGGAAAAACCGGCCCGGCTTTTTTCTCCGGCAGCTGTCCCGGTTCCTTCCCGGGTTCATCGACATCGGGGGGGATTCTTTGCAGCCGGACTGCAAACCTGAGCAAAAGGATCCCGACAGCAGGCATCAGGAATGCGAGATCGATAAGACCGAAAAAGGCACCGATCAGCGCGAGGGGATCGAAATTGAACATATTGTCAGTGCGGGGGTCGGGTGCCGGCGGGACATAGGTCAGCGTCGAATACGCCAGCAGCAGTGCAAAGAACAACCCGAAAAACCCGACCATGAGCGCACACCACCGCAATGTACCGGTACCGGATGTGCCGGACTCTTCTTTTCCGAGACGGTCCAGGATGTAGACCAGGCACAGGGGAATGGAGGTGTACCCGATAAGTACGATAATCCCCGCATATTTCTGGATATCGGGAGACGGCAGGGTAACCAATACCACGATGCATGAAAAAAACATCACGGCCAATACTTCACAAAGCAGGAGTGCGGGATTCCGGAGCACCGGCCGGTCCTGCACCACCCTGACGAGAAGGGCAGAACCCACTGATGACAGGAGAAGGACCAGTCCGCATGAAACATAGGGAAAGAGGCCGGCCAGCATACTGGCCGTAGAAAACGGGAAGAACAGTTCCAGTCCCGATCTCAGCGTTCCGGAGAGGAGCCACGAGAACGCGATGATATACAGGATGAAAAAAACCGGCGTCAGCAGGAAGACGGGCAATGCAAGGTTCCGGTTATTCGCATGGCCAGTACCGTTTTCGTCCATTGATAAGAAAAAAAGGTTGTGTTCTGGTATATATTTTATGAAATATCTTTCAGCAGATCTGAACTGGCTCTCCAAATAATAAAAGAGAGATTCATTAAATTATTTGAGACCCGGTCAGGCTCCAAACGATCCGGGCCCGGACTATCCCCCGGGCCTCGTGTACCATATGCCGGTATCCCGGGAGTACTGCTGCAGGACAAAGAGCCGGTTATCAAACACGATTGGCTGGGGTTGCCCGCCGTTATATTCTTCTTTGAAAAATTCAGGAGAACTCATCACTTTTGTCCAGGTGATTCCATCGTACGAATACCAGATTCCCCGGGTCTTTTCCATGACCCACGAGTAGTTTTCGCTCCTGTCCTCGGATGTCTGGAGCACCCACATGCGGCCATCGAATACAACAGCGTTGAAGGACGCCTCCCCTGAAAACGGTGCGGATGCGGTGACCTGTGTCCAGTGGATCCCGTCACCGGAATTCCAGACATCGCTGATATACCCGGTGTTGTCCCGGCCCCCGATCACCCACATTTTATCCTGGTAGACAAACGACGAGTGATCAGCCCGGGGGGAGAATTCAGCAGACGGCGTTGCCTGCTGCCATAAGATGCCGTCATCGGAATACCAGACATCGCCCGCCAGGTCCTCGGTCTCGGTACCACGGTTCCCGCCAATCACCCAGATCCTGTCCCGGAAAACCACGGTGCTGTGCCACGCCCTTGGCGGGAACACTGCTTTCGGCTGCATTTCAGACCAGTTGATGCCGTTACCCGAGTACCAGATACCATTGCCCGGGGTTAATGTTCCCTGATCTGATCCTCCGATAACCCACAACGCGTCCCTGAACACGGCCGACGATGAACCCACACTCCGCGGCACCATATCGGTGGATGTTGTGGGGGTCCAGGTCATCACGTCAGAGGTATACCACACGGTCCCCCCGTTTCGGGCATTGCCGGAACCCCCGATGAGCCAGAGTTTTCCATGATATTCCGCGCTGGTAAACCCGCTTGTAGCACCGAATGGTGCAGACAGGGTCACCTTCGTCCAGGTCCTGCCGGGGGTGGTGTCGGTGATGTCCTGGTACACATAATATCCCGCAGTCACGAGAACGAGAAGGGTGACGATCAGGATTGCCCACTTCACCCGGGGACTCATTGACCGGGGGATATCCCTGAGAACTTCCGATATTTTTTTCCGGGGAACGGGATCTGCTGCTCCACCGGTCCCAGTGTCTGCGGCAGAAATCTTTGTGAGCGTAAGACCCAGCCTGAACACCATTACACCGGCAACCGGCATGAGGATCGCGACGTGTAATATCCCACAAAGAACTGCCCACGCGAGGACAATTCCGATACCCGAATTCCATGACATCCCCCATACTGAAAAAAACAGGATAACGGCGATACCTAATCCAAATAGGCCGGTTTTGGTTGAAAATGACTGTATTGCTTTAAATTCAATACCCTTAAAACTCCGCAGGAGATATGCCACACCCAAGGGCAGCGACATGAACCCGCCCAGAGCGATGAGCCCCAGATATCCCAGGATTGGATCGAACATGAAAAACCGGGACATGAAAAAAACCGTGAAAACAATGATCACACCAAACAGGGCGTAAAGAGGTATCCCGGCAGTCCAGGGAAAGGACTGCACTTTCATCTCGCGGACAAAGAGGATCGTTCCTATACAGGACACTAGGAGAACCATCCCACCGATCAGTTGGGATACAGTACCAAAATCCCACGGCCGGTGCAATGTCATTATCAGGAGGAATAAGAGGATAAGAAAATACACCATGAAAAAAACAACCGACAGCAGGCAGAGAGGCAGTGCAAAGTTCCGGTAGTTTACCGGTATTGTCCCGTTTTCGTCCATTGATCAGAAAAAGAGGTTGCGTTCTGGTATATATTTTATGAAATATCTTTCAGATAATCCCGTTACAGCAGCACTCCCTGAAGATGAGAAAAGATTATGATCCTTCGGATTACCGAAGCGCCGGTCACGCCTCAAAGCTGCCGAGCTTTGCCTGGTACGTCCCGTCAACGAAATCCACGCTACAGGTCTTCGCCTGCTCGCCTTCGATGGGGAGCGGGTAGCAGCCGGTGAGACACCCGAGACAGAGATCGTCGCGGTTAAACCCGGTCGCCTCGATCATCGCTTCGATCAATATGTGGTGGAGGGTGATTGCCGTGATGTTGTGACGGCCCTCTTTTTTTTATCGTAATATGCAATCTTCAAATATTACCACACATGAATAATATAGTAAAAGAGGACACATGATCGTGAAAAACCGGCATATTCCCAGAACGACATCTCAAGTGATCTTCCCGATAATTTTTGTGTCCCTTTTCGCGTTTATTGCCGTGCCAGCCTCTGCAGGTATCCCGCCACCGGAATACCGGGCCGGTTATATGCTGCCCCAGATAGATGATATCGACCAATCCATCCGTGATGATTTCATAGTAACTGATGAACCGGTTCCGGAATTCCCGAATCTCTCGCAGTACCATGCGTACCAGAATATTCTGTATAAAAAAACAGGGGAACATTACATTTCTGAAGTCTGGTATTTTACCGATAAAAAAGAGTTTTTAACCCGGGCAGCATCTATCCAGGCCTACCTCGCATCCAATGGTGAAATTTCAAATACAACGATCGATCTCTTCCCGGAACTGGCGTACTCAAAATATCCCGGGAGTGCCGAATATTATCGTGGGTTGAATTATACGGTCGGGAACATCCCGGCGATCGAATACCGGAGTACCATAACTTCCGGATACCTTGTCATCTTGCCAAACCATTCTTACATTGCATATTATGGCAGGGCGGGGCCTTACCATCCTGGTGATAATTCATCAGTCCAGAAAGTGCTTATGATGACGGTTGTCCCGCCACGTCTCGGCGGGGAGTTCGGTCATTCGTTTCCTCCATCACAAGAAAATATACCCTGGGCCCTGTTACTATCCCCGTTTCTCTGGCTGAAGATTATTTCTGTCGTTGTTATCGGGATAGTGGTATTCCGTTATATCCTGCCCCGCCGGGAGAAATCCTGATTATGTATGGGGATACGAATTTTTCGGGCTCTGACTTGATGCCAACCGGGTATCGCTGATATATTTCAACCAATTCGTATATTCTATTGATTTTTTTAAAAACAGGTTACATTAAACCAGAAGAAGCAAAAGACAATATCTATTATAAGAATTATCAAATGATTAAGAATCGGCAGCATCCGTTAAACGATGGAGCGGATTGCTGCTGGTGGAAACAGAATTTATCGAAAGGAAGGGTTTACCAACCTTGGAACGTCTGATAAACCCGACCTGCCTTACGGCATGATACGATACTCTTCTTGCCTAATGAAGATTTGCATCATGCCTCAAAATAGTGAAAACGGAGGTCATGAGACATATGAAAAGAATCAGGCTTACGCTCATTCTGCTTGTATTGGCACTGACAGCCATGGTTATCATACCGCTCGTAAACGCAGCACCGGACACAGCACACCAGAATGAAGCAGCGAAGGATAATGCGAATCACCATGACAAAGACAAGGATTGCCATGATCAGGATGATCAAGATGGAACGGACCAGTCCAATTCAGATCGCAATGGCAGAGATAAAAACCATGAAGATAATAAAAACTGCCATGAACATCAAAATCTCGTGAGTCTTGCGAATGCAACTATTGCTGCAACAGGACTTGTGAGTGATCTCTCCCTTCAATCCGGTGATTTCGCGGACTGGGAAGGCGCAACCATTGTACTGGATACAACCTATTCCGATATAACCGGAACGAATGCATCCTATTCCTACGATGTCATGGTGAACGGACAATATTCCGGTTATGTGATGGTCTCTGCAACCCGGGATAATTATCCCATCCTTGAATTTGCGAAAGGGATCACTCCGGATAAGGATGCCGGTTCCCTTGCCAGTGCAAAACAGCTCGCTCAGAGTCAGATCAAGGACCGCAGGCAAGTCCTTGGCGATGGACGGCCACTCTATCTCGGTGCAACATACTTCATGATGGCGTACCCTGTCTTAAGGGATAACCAGAAGTCAAAACCGCAGCACATATCCGATGACTGGATTGTGGTTGACCTCACCCAGAACAAAGTCGTAAAGTCAAATTATCTGAGAGATGCCAGGAATTACACGCTTCAGTTAAACAAAACCGAGAAAAAGCATTGGGAGGAGTTCCAGCAGCAGAAAATCAAGGATGCAAATGCCGAGTGGGATGCACTTGAAAAGAGTACTGATTCAGGTTCAGTGAAATATGCTGCTCAGGCTGTCCGGGTTTCTTCCGCAAAGGGGGCCGGGTATAAGAATCTCGATGCCCCGGCATACCTGTGGAAATGGGGATGTACGCCAACATCAGCTGCAATGGTACTTGGCTATTTCCGCGACCAGGGACTGAGCTTGCCAGCAGCTGGTGATGATTATGGGGATCCATTAAATCGTGAGCTCGCCGACAATATGGGCACGCTCTATAATCCTACTGGATTTTGTAAGGGGGATCCGAGTCCATTTTGTGGTATGACACTCCCCCCGATGATGGATGTCGGGATTACCAACGAACTGTATGCACATGACATCAGCAACTGGATTAGCCTGAGCGATCTGGATTACAGCTACTCCAGGGATACTGCCGAGATCGATAAGGGGTATCCATTTATGCTCTCGACGACGTATTTTGACTGGGCGCAATTAAAAATATATGGACATTCTGTTGCAGTTGTCGGGTACGATACCAACGGCAATTTCCTGATAATTCATAATACGTGGAATACAGGAGATACGTATATTCATTACGGCAACTGGTTGGTGGCTGCCCAGAATACCCACGTCTATCCACTCTCCACGCATACGATCACTGCCAGCGCAGGACCCAATGGTTTTATCGTACCCGAAGGATCTGTTCAGGTCCCGGATGGCCTCAATAAAACCTTTATTATTACACCAGATACCGGCTATGTCGTTGATGAAATCCTTGTTGACGGGAATCCTGTGACAGAGAATCCCTATACCTTTGAAGATGTCACAGCAGACCGTACCATCTCAGCGACATTCACGGAGATTTCTTCAGCCACAGAATGGAACTGGGCCACTGACGGCTGGGGCGACTGGCAGCACGCCTATTCCTACTCGGGTACCGAAGTCGGCAATAATGGCGAATACGGGCCGGTCATGGTTGGCGACCACGGCGAACACGGCACCGAAAGCAGCCTGCTTGCCGGCTCGACTCAGTCCAGTGTCTGGAAGACCTTCACCGATCCCTCTGGTAACGGCTGGAACACGGTTGAGTTCAGCGGACTGCTGTCCGGATCCGACGCACCCGGCGGCCGCTGGATGACCATGGATATCAATGGCAACCAGGTCTTCGGTGGAACGGCATCGGATATCCCTCCAGGCAATGGCGTCCCGTTCACGATTTCCAGAACATTCCCGCAGTCATCGACCGTTACCGTGAAGATGTCAAGCGGGCAGAATCCCGCATGGGGTCCGCGGTTCCTGATGCAGTTCTACTCGGTGAAACTCAGCAACAGCAAGTCACTGACGGCAATGGCAAAGAGCGACAATACCCCGTTCGTCATTCCGGATGGAACCGGGCTTGTTACGAATGCCACCTCATCAAACAGTCCGTAACCGGAAAAAGAACCACCCCTCTTTTTTTCGTCCCTGTTCCATGTTCGGGTGGTAGCTTTGACTGTCCGTAAAACAAACTGGTCAGAAACCGGGGATTACTTCTGTCCCGATCGATCCGAACAAAAAAATAATAGCGGGTGGCTCACGCCTCGAACGACCCGAGCTTGGCCTGGATTGTCCCGTCCACGAAATCCACGCGGCAGGGCTTGGCTTTCTCGCCATCGATCGGGAGCGGGTAGCACCCCGTGAGACACCCGGTGCAGAGATCCTCGCGATCAAACCCGATTGCCGCAATCAGCGCCTCGATCGAGATATGGTGGAGCGAGGTTGCGGTAATGCTGTGCCGGACCTCCTCTTCGATGCGGTTGCTTGCGATAAGCTCCTCGCGGGTGGGCATGTCCACGCCAAGGTAACAGGGCGCCTTGATCGCGGGGGATCCGATCCGCATGTGCACTTCCCGTGCACCGGCGTCCCGCATCATCTCGATGATGCGCTTGGAGGTGGTGCCCCGGACAATGCTGTCATCGACCAGCACCACAGACTTGTCCTTCAGGTGGGCCGGGATCGGGTTGAGCTTGATCCGGACCGCCTTCTCCCGCTCCTTCTGGGTCGGCATGATGAACGTGCGGCCCATGTACCGGTTCTTCATTAAGGACTCGACGAACGGGATCTTCGAGCCTTCCGCGTACCCGATCGCGTATGCCGTCCCGGAGTCCGGGACCGAACAGACCGAGTCCGCCTTCACCGGGTCCTCCTCAAAGAGCTTCTGGCCGATCTGGCGGCGGACATCGTACACCAGCACCCCGTCGATCACTGCATCCGCCCGGGCAAAATAGATGTACTCGAAGATGCAGTGCGCACGCTTGCCGGCCACCGCGATCTGCATGCACCGGACTCCCTCCGCATCGATCCGGACCAGTTCCCCGGGCTTCACGTCACGGATGAACTTAGCACCAAGGGCATCGCACGCAACACTCTCGGAGGCTACCATGTACCCGTGCTCGGTCTTCCCGATGCAGAACGGTTTGATGCCCAGCGGATCACGGAAGCCGTAAATCACTCCGTCGATCATGATCACGACCGAGTAGGAGCCCACGAGCTTGTGCATGCAGAGACTGACCGCATCCTCGACCGAACCCGAGTTGCTGATCGCATCGATGAGGATCTTCGCGATGACCTCGGTATCGGTCGTTGTCGTGAAGATCTGGCCTGCCTGCTCGTACTCGGAGCGGAGCTCCCCGGTATTGACAAGGTTCCCGTTATGGGCAATGGAGATGAAACGCTCCTGGAACTGGAAGTTCAGGGGCTGGATATTCTCGGGAAGGTTTGAGCCGGTGGTCGGGTAACGGACATGGCCGATACCGGCCGTGCCTTTCAGGTCGGATAAAACGGGAGGAGAGAAAACATCGGCAACGAGGCCGTTGCCCTTGAACTTGTGAAGATTGGACCCGTCAAAAGTTGAAATTCCTGCGCTCTCCTGTCCACGGTGCTGGAGAGCGTACAGGGCATAATAGAGCTGTATTGATACACCGCCAGCATCCACGATGCCAACGATTCCACACATGGTACAACTCTAATGCGTTACAGTTTTTGGTCGCTTGTTATTCCACTTGTTGCTGATCAACCTTGCGCTCCTGCCAAAACCACAGGCAGAGCAGACTTTTTTCTGGGCATGATACGAGATCTTCCCGCAGCGCCGGCAGGCGATGTGGGTGAACTTGTTCATCTTTCCCATTGATGGAGTGCCTTTAGACATGTTGTTTCACCTTATTGCTCGAGTGATGGAGAGATATAAATTACATTATCCCCGCGGACGATGAGCGTACCGACCTTGTTGACCTGTCCGTTCTCTGTTTCCTCGGCCTTGTCGAGGACGAGATTCATATGTACATCATATCCCTGGAGAACGCCCCGGATCTCTCTCCCGCCCTTGAGGGAGACGATCACGGGTTGGCGGTTTAGCACCAGATCTAAAATATCCAACGGTCGTTTGGTCATACTAATACCCTGTTACCATCGCTCTGGAGTAATATATGTGTGTGAGCGGATCACTTAAACATACCGTAGATCCGCATCCCTCAATAAGGTTTCCTGTCCCCTGAAACCAGCAGCCCGGAACCGGGTTTTTTCCCGACCGGAACTGATAAGTAGTTTTTTTTGGGAAGGGAAATGGTTTTCTTTCGCGCGGTAAGAATGTTTGAGAGAACGATGAAAAAGATTGTTGCAAAAAAACGTCATTCCATCCGGAGAAGCCAGGGCCAGGAGCTGCTCACGCGGCTGGCAGAGCAGATCGGCCCTTCCGAAAAGCTGTTCCACGCGGATATGATCGAGGTGCTCGAGACCAATGCGGATGTTTCCCTCTTCCTGGTCAACAAGAAACCGCTGCTGATGGACGCCGGGGACTGGGTCTTTCCCACCCTGAAAGGGGCGGTACAGATACCGTTCCCGGAGCGCAGGGTTGCGGTGGATGCCGGTGCAATCCCGTACGTGGTCAATGGCGCAGATATCATGCGGCCCGGTATCGTATCCGTAACGGACGACGTGAAAGCGAATGCACCGGTCCAGATCGTGGACGAGCGGCACGGCAAACCGATCGCTATCGGCATTGCCCTTTTCGACGCGCCCGGGATGCGTGCCAGTACGACCGGAAAGATGGTCAAAATGTTCCATCACGTCGGTGACGAGATCTGGAACCTTGAGATATGAATGAGCGGGAATTCTGCCCGGTGCGGGAAAAACAGCAGATTTGCCCTTTTTTTTGGCGAAAATCCCTGTCCGGGAGCCCCAGAATAGATACTATTAAATAATTTTCGTCATACAGTTTTTTTATGGTTAAGATCATAGACACCCTTCTTGGCAAGAGCGCCACTCATTCGGACGAAGATTATATGGAACTGGATCTTGCGTCGTATGAGGAGAGCGGCGGCAGAGGGCCGGCACTGCTCGTAAAGATTGCAACAATTACCGATCTCAAGGATACGCCCCGTGTCAAGGACGAGGTCTATTCCGGAAACATCGTCATTGTCGATATCTCCCGGCTGAAGATGGACAAGATCTCCTACGAGCGGGTCTTAAAGGACCTCAAGGAAGTTGCTAAGGATGTCAATGGCGACATCATCGGCCTTGGCGACCAGCGCTATGTTGTCCTGACCCCCATGTCAGTGAAGATCTCCCGCGACAAGATCGGTGCATAATTTCGTGGAAACGAGAGTCCCGGGCCCGTGCCCCTGTTGCAATACTGAAATCCAATACCTGTATAAAACAGAGAATATTCCCTATTTTTCTGATATCCTGATCATCTCGGCGATCTGTCTGGGATGCGGGTACAAGTTCGTTGACACGCAGCTCCTGAAACACAACGAGCCGGCACGGTACACGGTCGCGGTGGATTCGGAGGAGGATCTTTCGATCCGGGTCATCCGGAGCATGAGCGCCAGCATCGAGATCCCCGAGCTCGGGGTCCGGATCGATCCCGGCCCGGTCTGCCAGGGATTTGTCTCGAATATTGAGGGGGTGCTCGACCGGATCGAGCAGGTTGTTCAGGGTGCCTTCCGCTGGGGAACGGACGAGGAGAAGGAGAATGCGACGGCACTTCTTGCGAATATGGCCCGGGTGAAAACGGGGACCTTCCCGATTACGGTGATCCTGGAAGATCCGAGCGGGAATAGTGCGCTTATCGCGGATAAGACGGTGAAGGAAGCGTACGTGCCGGAAGAGTGAGTGGAAAAAACCTTTGATTCAATGACTATTGAAGAGAATTTGTGTACCGAAATTTTTCAAGACTTGCTTAATAAGAGATGTATAGTCTCATCTCAAATTATTGAAGAAAAAGATACATGCCGTTATTTTTGTGTTAAGCCTCCAAAGACAATTGTCTATCATCCTGATATGAAAGGAATACATCGAAATTCGATTATATTCTGCTTACTTCACGAAGAAAAACACAATAGACACCCAGTTCGAACAGTTGTTTTTTTTCTTTTTATTGCAGTTTTTTTAATCTTCTTGATGTCCATGTATCATATTTCATTCCTGCTTTTGTTTGCAATTATTCCGATTCTGGGGGTAATTCTGATTAGAAGAGAAGAATATGAATGTGATGAATTTGCTGCAATTTCGATTAAGAATGAATTAAACATCGAAGAACAACCATCTGAAATTATTAAGAGAACGCTTGAAATAATGCCTTACAATTGGTTATCCGCAATTACTCACCCTTCCCGCCAAAACAGAATTAAAAAAATTGCTGAACGATTTGATAAAAAACCGTAATCCCTCTGTAATTCTGAATTAGAAGACCGGAACGAACACAATTGGAGATTGATCTGGACCCCATTATGAGATTTCTGTTTTTTATATCCTGGTACCACCCCCTTGTCTCACCAGTCCCCCGTCTGGTGATGAGGCACGGTTGCGATACCGAGATCTAATTGTAATGCGTCACTCTCGCAACGCGGGGGATGCCCACGCGGCGGGGGCAGAGCGAAGCGGAGCCCCCTGGAGCGTCACCTCCAATCTTACCATGATGGATTTTTGGAAAAATCACTGCCCGAATTCCCTGTAAAAATCGATCCCTGATCAATCCGGAAATAATTTCAATCACGATCATGATCGCGATGAAATTTTTCAAATCAAAGTCTGGTTGAAAAATTTCAATCAAAGTCTGCTCAAAATTTTTCAATCAAGGTTTGATTGAGAAAAGTTAACCACCTGTGCACTGGTGCACGGGGACCGTTCACGACTGAAGGTTGCACTGGTGCACCAATTTTCAATCAAAGTCTGCATGAAAAATTCTCATCAGGGTTTGATTGAAAATAAAAAATCAAAGCTTGATTGAAAAATGAAAATCAAAGTCCGATCGATCCGGATCGATTTTTCGATCGCGATCACGAACGCGATGACCCGTTCTTCCGGAAAATACCGGCCACTAAAAGGCCCGAATGAAATTAAGAAATCATCAATTACAATCGACACTTTTATCATGAATCATCGATTATATCTGACACATGGACACGACTATGCGAACAGCTCTCGAGAGCCAGAACCCGTGGTGGTTTGATAAACCGTCTGCCACGGGTATCGACCGGCTCGCATGGTTCCCGGAGCTTTCGCGGTACCTCGCATCGCGGGAGATCCTGCTGCTCCTTGGTTCCCGCCGGACCGGCAAGTCAACGCTGGTGTACCAGATCATCCGGTCCATGCTCGATACCGGAACGCCAAAAGAGGCGGTCCTGTACATCAACCTTGACGAACCGCTCTTCACCAGCCGGGCAAAAGATCCAGCGTTCCTCCGGGAACTCATCGAAGACCACTGCACGCGCCACGAGGATATCGCGCAGTTTACAGTCTGCATAGACGAGGTTCAAAACTACGAGCACTGGGTGGGGACAGCAAAGACTCTCTACGACACCCGCCCGGACATCCGGCTCATCCTCACCGGGTCCAGTTCAGCCCTTCTCCAGCGCGAGATCAGCACCCGGCTCTCGGGCCGGTATTTCACGGTCACGGTCTGGCCGCTCTCCTTTGCCGAGAGCCTCGTATTCTCCGGAGTAAGAAAACCGACCACGGTCCGGAGGCGGCAGCACTTCATGCAGTACCTCGCCTTCGGGGGATTTCCCCGCGTGGTACTCGAACAGGACGAGACGCTCAAAAGAGAGCTCCTGAAAAATTATTACGAGACCATCTATCTCAAGGACATCATCTTTCCCAACAGTATCCGGAACAGCAGCGACCTGTACGATGTACTCTATTTCCTGATCGCGAACATGGGAAGCACCCTCTCATACAACCGGATCGCCGATGCCCTGCATATCTCTGCCGACACCGTGCGGGAGTACATCGGCTATGCAGAGGACGCGTTCCTTTTCTACCCGGTAAGAAAATTCGATTACTCGGTGAAAAAACAACTGGCAAACCCCAAAAAGATCTACTGCATCGATACCGGCATTGTCAGTGCCGTGGCCTTCGCATTCTCGGGCAACCGGGGGAGCCTGCTCGAAAACGCGGTCTTCCTCGCCCTGAGAAAGTCGCCTGGCGATGTGTATTATCATAAGAACCGGTATGAATGCGATTTCCTTCTCTTTAAGGATAAAAAGATCGTATCCGCCATCCAGGTGACCGAGTCGCTCGAGAACCCGGAAACAAAAGCCCGGGAACTCCGCGGGCTCATTGAAGCAATGGATACCTATGGTCTCACGGAAGGTACCATCATCACCCTGCAGGAGAGCGGCAGCGATGATGCAGACGGCAGGCATATCCGCACTGTGCCCGTCGCAGACTGGCTGGACGGGCTCCAGCCCCCGGGCCGGTGAGGTAATCCGGAACGTCACCCGGTGCTCCTGAAACATGGCGAGCCGGGTGCGTCACACGCTCGCGATCGAATCGGAGGGCGATCCTGCGGCCCGGGTTGTTGAGGAGAGGTACGAGACGGAAGAGTGACAAACTTATTTCGTCAAATATAAAACCGATAAAAAATATTTTTCTTCATGCATTTGCGGTTTTTTCTCTCAGGCCTGTTCGTTCTGCTGGCACTGTCATGCATCCTTGTTGCAGGGTGCACAACCAATCTCCTATCCGGGCAGGTCCCGGATCCGCTGGCCTCCCAGGAGGTCCAAACCATTGTTGATGCAAACAACCGGTTTGCATTTGATCTTTACAAAAAACTCAAAGACGATCCTGCAAATTCCGGAAAGAACCTCTTCTTCTCGCCATTAAGCATCTCGTCCGCGATGGCAATTACGTATGAAGGTGCAAACGGAAAAACCGCAGAAGAGATCCGGTCGGTCTTTTTTTTCCCGGAAGACCGGCCCGCGATGAGGCAGGGCTATTCAGCTTTGTTCAAAACTCTTGAGTCAGGGAACAATAATGCCGTCTCCCTCCAGCTTGCAAATGCCCTCTGGGTGGAAAGGACGTATCCCATCCTTCCCGGATATACCGGGACTACCGGGGAGTATTACGATGCAAAAACGACAAACCTCAATTTCCGGAATGATCCTGACAGTGCGGTTGTTGAGATAAACCGGTGGGCGGGGGAAAAAACGGGCGGGAAGATCCGTGATCTCGTGTCCCGGGAGGATATCGATCCTTCAAAAACCAGTCTTGTCATCACCAATGCTATTTCTTTTATCGGGACATGGGAGCGGCAGTTCAGCGAAGGCGATACGTTCTGGAGTACTTTTTACAGTTCTCCCAATTCCTCTGTACAGGTCGAGATGATGAGGAGAGCCCATGATACGGAGTTCAGGTACGGGGAACTCACCGGCGGCACGCAGGTTATCGAACTCCCTTATGAGAAGACCAGTGGTCACCAGCTGTCCATGATCCTGGTGCTTCCAAAAAATTCGAGCATCGAATCAATTGAAAATTCGCTGGATGCAGGGGAACTCGACCGGATCAGGCAATCCCTGGAAATCCGCGACCTGGAGGTACTCATCATACCAAAATTTTCCCTGGATACGCAGTATCGCCTGTCGGGTACCCTTGGATCTATGGGTATGCCGGCTGCCTTTTCTCCGGAAGCTGATTTTTCCGGGATGAGTGGGAATAATCGGGGACTGTTTATCGATTTCGTTATCCATAAGGCACGTGTTGATGTGAACGAAGCGGGAACACGGGCCGCAGCTGCAACAGCTCATGGGGTATCCCAGGGGATCAGCGACAAGCCGTCCTTTATCGCCAACCGTCCCTTCCTCTTCATCATCCAGGACCGGGAGGACGGCAGCATCCTCTTCATCGGACGCGTGATGAACCCGAACGGGACGTAAGAAAGGGCTCCCCGCATCAGGGCCCCTCACAGAGCATGGCGGGGCAATTTCCTTTTTTTCAATTCGTGCAACCTCGCTATGCGGGGGATGCCCACGCGGCGGGGGCAGAGCGATAGCGGAGCTCCCAGGAGCGTCACCATAAATATTGATGTGATTTTGATCCGAAAATCACTGATCGATTCCGGAATGAAAATCGATCACCGATTTTTCCGGAACGGTTTTCAATCGCGATCATGATCGCGATCACAAAATAAAAATCGCTGATCGATTTCAAAATGAAATTCGCGGATCGATTTTGATCTCAAAATCGCTGATCGATTTTCGTACGAAAATCGGATCCCGATTTATCGCTCCGTCTGTGTTGTCGCTGCTCAAACCGGTTTTCAATCGCTGATCGATTTTAAAATGAAATTCGCGGATCGATTTTGATCTCAAAATCGCTGATCGATTCCGGAATGAAAATCGATCACCGATTTTTCCGGAATGGTTTTTGATCGCGATCATGATCGCGATTATAATTTGAAAACCGGATTCCGGTCTTCATTACATGCTCCGGAGAAATTCTCGTATTCAGGGGAGGATCATCACCGGGTGGATGGCCTGTATCCCAGGACCTGGCCAGAGGTTATCGTCAGAGGGAGCAATTCTCACTCTCAAAAAACCCCTGAAAAAATTCTGGTACATCAGAGAACGTAAAAAGCCCGATTGTACCTCTTTTCCCCAATCCCCGGGTTTTGGAGGTCATAATTCGGAAAAATGCGGAACCGGGCCGGAATAATTGAAGGATCTCCGGCGGGAATGGATGAGGTCATATTTAGCAACGTTACAGCGGCCGAAACCGAGTCGGGATGTGGTTTGGGACGTGGCGGGACCGGACGGGGGTTGTTTCCGGTCCGATCACCTGTTACTCTTCATCATCCAGGACAATGGCAATATCTGTTAATAAGAGGCGTGAAGAATCCAAACGCGTACGATTTTTTCCAAATCGATTTTAAAAAAAATAAATAACAAAATTCAACGAGAAATCTCTACGTAATCTCCGTCTCCCCGAACCACGCCCCGGGCTCTTCGATGACATTCCCGACAACCTGCGAGCCCTTCACCATCTTCAGCACCGTAGCCACGACTATATACGCGGGATTTTCCTGAATAATACATTGTCAAAAAAATCATCATGACATACAATTTTTCAGGAAAGATGCCCTACAATTATTCAACTATTGAAAGTATGTTGAGATTTTTCAGATATGCAAGTAATTGTTTTAAGTAAAGGGAGATTTGAGCCAGTCGCAGAGCAGCTTAATAATTTTCTTTCCAAATCTGCAGAATATCGGGAAACTATCTATTCCCAACAAAAAACCGGGAATTTTATCGAATCGAAGTCCCGCGTTGAATTGCCCTGCTGCGTTTTGTTCCACGCAGATACAGCAGACGAAGGTTGTGCACTGGGATCCGCTCTTCGCTCGACATTAAGAATCGATATAGAGCAGGTCTTTATCGAAATTACAAAAGGGATTTACTACTCCGGGGCACTGGCGATGGAGCAATGGAATTATCGCTGGTTGGATCCTTCGACCCGACCCCCTTTCCGCTATCTTTCGTCATGCGATTTCCGGAAGGCAATTATCTTTGAAAAAGGGGAACGTGTCATCCAGAAAAACCTGCCTGCGGGTTCCCGTGCCGATGACCTTTTGCCGGAATTCCCGAACGCAGATAAGATAATCGAGGTCTGGTGCAAGGAGTGGGAATATTACGATAAATATCTCTTTTCGTTTGGGTTTGATTATGGGGAAGAATGTTTCTGGGCCTGCAACCGGAAAGCAAAAGAAAAATTTGATTATGGCTCCAACGCCGATCAGTTCCCCCTCTCTGAAAAAACCAGATTACGGGTGTGGGAGTTAGGAAGGTTGTCCAGAACATGTCTGGACTGGTCAAATCCGGGAGGAGAAAGTCCCTGGTCTGAGGATGACTGGATTCTTTTTAACAAAACGGAATCTCTGCTTGTTGAGGATATCAGGAAGGAACTCGGAGATGATTACGAGATATTACTCGATCGTTGATCAATGAGTTTTTTCCTTCCGGGACAATTGAGGATCTGAAAAAGGAATCAGAATATTCCTTCTAAAGATCTAAGATAAGAAAATTTACGTTATCTCCGTCTCCCCGAACCACGCCCCGGGCTCTTCGATGACATTCCCGACAACCTGCGAACCCTTCACCATCTTCAGCACCGTAGCCACCGAAGTCTTCGGGACAACATACGCGAATCCCATGCCCATGTTGAACGTGCGGTACATCTCCATGGGCGTGATATCCCCGTTCTTCTGAATCCAGGAGAAAATTTCCGGAGGCGTAATAGGGGAATCGAACAGGAACCCGTACTTCGAGAGCCTGGTAAAATTCAATAAACCGCCACCGGTCACGTGGCACATCCCGTGCACCGTGCAGCTGGCTGCAACCTTCAGGCTCTCGTGGTAGATCCGGGTCGGGGTCAGGAGTTCCTGGCCGAAGGTCTCCTTCCCCTTGAACTTCTTGTCATAGCCCGCAAATTTTTCCCCACCCGACC
>JBAZHD010000002.1:0-114034 GCA_041652515.1 Methanoregula sp. | reverse complement strand
AGTGTCCGAACTTGATGCCACCTGGCTCGTTCGGGCCACGTGCACGGCGGGCGGGCAGGATGTCTGCCATCTGGATAACACCGGCGTGCTTTGCGGCGAATGCGAGGTCAGCGACTGCTGCCTCACCGGCGCACATCTTGTATGCTCCGATGAAGGACATACCGATCTGCATTGCAGACCACCGGGAGGTGGTTCCGCCATCGCAGGTCCTGCTGACGGTCGTGGGGATGTGCACTGCCTGCCACATCGACTTGCCGACTGCGGCCTTGAGTGCGGCTGCACTCTTTGCCGGGAAGAGCTTGTCGAGGTTGAGGACGAACTGGGGCTCGAGGTCGTCTGCCATCTCGTCGTCGCCAGTGAAGACTTTCACGTAGCAGTCGTCGACGAGTGACGGGTGGGTCTCGACCATGTGTTCCTGAACGACTGCTGCGCCGGGCATTGCGTGGTTCAGCACGTGGAGGTACTCGTTGATGGTTTCGGGGGTGACTTCCTTCCCGAGACGCTTCTGTAAGGTACCGTGGGCGAGGTCAAGACCTACGATGATGGTCCTGCGGATGTCGTCCCACATCTGCTGCATTGCAGCGTTGTTGACGAAGTGAAGGTCATCTCCTTCTACGAAGACACCGGTGCCGCTGACCTCGTAGGTCATCAGCTGGCGCTGGCCGAGCGGGATACCGCCACAGTGGCAGCGCTTGGGGTCGTACATGGAGATACCGCGGTCCATCTCGGCCTTCTTACCGGCCTTGAGGAACTCCATCTTACGCGGGGACTGTTCGAGTCCTTCGCGCTTGAATACGGTTGCGGTTGCCTGGGGGTCCTCGGCAAACTTCTCCTTCATTGCCTTCAGGAAGAGCTTCTGCGTTCTCTCGATTTTTGCTGCTTTTGCCATAATTATGCCTCCTTGGGCATGAAGCCGTACTTGACACGGAGCGAGTGGATACGCTGGATGTATTCAACGTATTCGGGGTCGTCACGGAAGCCGATTCCGACGAGGGAGTGGAACATGGTGGTGTTTGCCTTAAGCCACTTGTTGTCCATTGCCTTGCCGACCTTGACTTCGGAGTCCAGCGGAACGCCGACCTGGTCCTTGACGATCTTGAAAATTCCTGACTTCTTGTCGAGGATAGTGCGCTGGAGCATGTCGAACATCATACCGTTCTCATCGAGACGGAGGGAGTGTCCGTGCACCGTGCAGCCACGGGTGCCGGTGAGTGCTGCATCGTAGAGTTCGGTGTTGACGAGGTCCCTTGCGTATTTCTCAAGGTCTCTCTCACGGCACTCGATGATCTGACGGCCTGAAAGGGTACCTGGGTCAATGCCGCGGAAGCGGTATGCCTCGAGGTAGCTTCTCTGGTAGGGCTGGCAGGGTGCGTTGTACATCGAGTCGGAGAACTGGATGTAGCGGACGCGGTCGCCGGCCTTTGCGCCGTCGGTCGGGGTCACGAGCTTGCGGATCGGGCAGTTGGGCTCCTGCTGCTCTGCGAGCGGCGGGTGTGCACTCTTGTAGGCTGAGCCGGGTGCACGGTGTCCCATCATAAGGACAATGTCCTTGTCGGAGATATCCCGGAGCTTTGCGAGCTTGTGGTTCGGGTCCATCTGCTTGCGCCGGTTCTCGGCGACCTGAGTCTGGCCTGGACCATACTGGGGTTTGTATGCCATTATTTTATCACTCCAATAATTCCTTTTTTTTCACAATTCTCATCACGGATGAAATGACTTCTGCCATCTTCTCGCGCGTGGGGGTCTGTCCGCGGGTTACACCGCTCACGATGGCCAGAACCGTACCTTTCGTACGGATCTTGTCAGCGGGCGGCATGACAACCGCAGTCTTCACTCCCTCCTTTGCGAGGTCCTCATAATCAATCGGGCACTGGGAAACAACAACTGCCTTCACATCACAGGCCTGGAGAATAAACCGGACCTTCTGAACGACATGGGAACGTACGTTCCCGTGGTGAAGGATAGCAACCTTGTGTTTCTCTATCTGTGCGATCTCTTTCTCGGTGAGTCCCATTGAAGCGCCAAGAACGCCACCGGCAATTTTCGGTGCATCCGGGGGTACGCCGCTTCCCGCATACAATACCAGCGTACTGATACTGTATTCGACGCCCTGTTGCCTGAGGCCTGAGGTGATATCGCACACCGGCTTGGTCACGTGGCGGCGTCCGGGAGACATCCCGACCACTATGACGTCCGGGTACCGGCATTCGGAGATGGTGCCCCGCTGGGCAATTCCGCCTCCTTTACCCATGCCCATCGCCTCGCGGCAGTCAACAACCTGGGTTACTCGTCCAATCGGCATCTTATTTGGTTCCCTGAATGATTATGGGTCTTGATTTACTGCTGGGATCAGCCATTCCGAGGATATCTTTGTCCGCATTCGGGCCATACTTGCAGTAATCGACAAGCGATGGCTCGGTCTTCATGTACTTGCCTTCCTGAATCCGGAAGGAGAAGTTCGTAAAGATCGATTCGCATACGGCATTCAGTGCGGGGACAACGTCGCGGTTCTCAAGTTCGAGCAGAATCGTGCCTACATGGACCTGGAGGGCAACCTCTTGGTCGCCGACATGGATGGTCTTCCTCATCACGTGAGGGTTAGCCATCCCTTTGGCGGGTCCGTACGTCACGGTACCGGGAAGGCGTGGTCCGTTAAGGACCATGCGCCTGATACCGGGAACATCAATGAGTTTGTTCAGCAGTAGTTCTGTTGTCTCGGGATTGAGCAGCCGCTCAGTTGAGATCCTGCACTGGGGGAACGTGGCTTCGGTCATTCGTATCCTGAATGGGCTTAAATGCCCTTTGCAACTGCCTGCATCGGCTTCTTGAATGATTCAATCTGGCCGAAGGTGTCCTGGTAGACCTTCGAGGTAGCCTCGGGTCCGAACATCTGGGTGCCTGCATCCAGTGCACATGCCGCTGCGATACAGGGCATACCGACACCGGCTGCGTGACGGGTAACGACGTGGTTACCGTTGAATCCGCCGGGGCCGCCGCCACCGTAGATCGAGTGGCTGAAGAATGAGAAACCGACTGCGACACCCATGGTACGACCGAAGTCGGAGCCTGGGAGGCCGGTCTCGTGCTCGAGCAGGTCGTTGAAGTAGAGCAGGGTTGCGGAAACTGCCTGGGCGAAACGTCCGGCACCACAGTTGACCATGGTTGCTGCAAGGGTACCTGCGGATGCATATGCATTCCACATCATCGGGTCCTTGGTCTCGTAGGAGATGAAACCGCTCTTGCCCTTCTTGCCTGCCTTGATGATCTTGTCCTCAATGGCACGCTCGACGAGGCTCTGCACGACAGTACCGATGGTACCGGTCTTGCCGTTCTTCTTGACGAGGTCGTAGACCATGTTGTTAGCGTTGAGTCCCTGGTACCCGTAGAGAAGGAGCTGGGCACGCTCGAATGGGCCGATTGCGTTACCCATCTCGAACTGTCCTGCCTGTTCAAAGGTGGACATGAGTGCTGATGCCTGCATTGCATTCCGGTGGGTCATCATGACCGCGTGGTTTGCCGGGATGTTCCTGAGTGCATAGCCGAGACCTTCGTTGTTCTGCGGGATGGACATAATAGTGACGACGTTGCCGCCATCCATTCCCATCGTCTGCGGGTAGGTTCCCCAGACTGCACCCTTGATGTACGAACCGTTGAACATGTCAACCTTGTACTGCTCAATCAGTGCATAGGTGGTTGCTGCTGCAACGGCTGTTGATGCACAGTCGTAGGTGGCTGCTGCCTTGATACGGGCCGTCGGGATCTCGACGAGGATCATCTTGCCGCCGCCGACCTTGGTGATCTTGGTGTCGTCGCCTGCTTCGACCTGGACCATGTCCTTGATCTTGGCTGCGAGTGCATCGCAGTCCTTGACACAGCTGCAGCTCATGCTGCGGCCGAGGATCTGGTTGGACTTGCCGCCCATCTTTCCGGTCTTGAGTGCGTCCTCAATACCGGCAAAGTTGACTGCGACAGTCCTCTTGGTGAGGTCGATGATGCCGGCGGTTCCCTTGTTGACCAGCGGGCTGATCTTGTCGATGGTGACATTGCTCTTTAAGAGCTTACCCTCATCGTCGTAGAGGTCGATTGAATCTTTGTATTTTGCCATTTGAATTCCTCCAAATTTTCGTTTAACCGCGATACAGTACTGTCAGTGAGCGAGAGTATACCCTACGAGGTATACTAGTAATGAGTGAAAGTCGCTATTGCACGTCCCCTAGGAAGGGACATTGAATAATTCCCGATTTTGCCATATAAGTATTCCGATTTTATCCCGGAAAGAAATTTTATTAAATGCACGCAATATTACTGAAAACTGAAGGAATGTTCAAATACTACATATTGGTTCCATTTCATTGTTTTACGCAGTATTATGGAAATACAAAAACGTATCACGAACGCTGATATCCATACGGCAAACGTCCGATTTTTTGATGCGCTCTATATAAAAAGGAACGGGTTGAGGAACAACCCGTATGCAGGAATTCATCCGGGTGTTCCTGTCCGCTGAACCGGTTTGCAGTGCATCGTCTGGTGCGATTGGATTGTTCCGGTTTTGATAAATTTTTTATGACGGGAATAAACCCGCCATTTTTTGGTTATTTCTTGAATTCTGTGATGGGGCTTGGTCCGAGTTCGCGGATCGTGTTAACCACATCGGTCACAACGGCTCCCCACTTTGCACCTTCGGATGCCGATACAAATGTCATCCGGAAGCGGCGGTCGTCAAGGCCGATGCTTTTCATCAGGCGCTTGACCATGAACATACGCTTGGCTGCCTTGTAGTTGCCTTCAAGGTAGTGACAGTCACCGAAGTGACAGCCAGATACGAGTACACCATCTGCACCATCGGCGAAGGCCTTGAGTACGAAGAGTGAATCGAGACGTCCCGTGCACATGACACGGACAATCCGGATGTCGGGCGGGTACTGGATACGGCCGCCACCGGCAAGGTCCGCACCGGCATAGGAACACCAGTTGCAGACGATACCCTGGATCTTGGGCTGCCAGATACCGGGTCCTCTTTCAGGGATTGTGAAGTTTCCTGGTGCAGACATTACTGCTCACCTCCGAGCAGGAAGGCATCGATCTGAGCCACGATCTGGGGCGTGGTGAAGTGGTTCATCCAGATTGCACCGCCGGGGCAGAAGCCCCCGCAGGTACCGCAGCCCTTACACTTGGCTTCGGTGACCTCCATAACTGTGCGTCCGTTCTTTTCAACGAGTGCCAGTGCACTGTAGGGGCAGAGGTTGACGCACATGCCGCAGCCTGCGCACTTCTCATCAATGCAGGTAGCGAAGTACGGCTCAAGCTCGACTTCACCCATGTGGATGGGGATGCTTGCTGCAGATGCTGCGCCTTCAGCAGATGCTACCGTGTCCGGGATATCCTTCGGTGCCTGGCAGGCACCAGCAAGGAAGACACCGGCTGTGGTGGTTCCGCACGGGTTCAGCTTCGGGTGGGCTTCGAGAAGCCATCCATCGCTCGAACAAGAGACACCGAAAAGCTTACGGGTCCTGTTGGTATCCTCCTTGGGCTGGATTGCTGCTGCGAGCACCACGAGGTCGACTTCCATGTCGATTGGACGGTCGAGGAGTGTGTCATCTGCCATGACATGCAGGTTCTTGGTCTTCTTGTCCTCGATTATGTTGGCGACACGGCCGCGGATGAACTTGGCACCTTCATCCTGGATCCGGTAGTAAAATTCCTCATACGCCTTGCCGAACGACCGGATGTCCATGTAGAAGATATAGGGGATGCACCCGGGGATCTTCTCGATGATCTGGTGAGCATGTTTCAGTGAATACATGCAGCAGAACCGCGAACAGTAGGGTTTGCCGATACCGGTGTTGTCACGGGAGCCTGCACAGAGCACGAATGCCACGCGCTTCGGGGTCTCTCCGTCGCTCGGGCGGATAAGGTGTCCGCCGGTCGGGCCTGATGCACAGATGAGCCGCTCGAATTCGAGGCTCGTGATGACGTTCTCGAACCGCTTGTAGCCCCATTCCTCTTTCTTCTCGATGGGGAATATGTCGTAGCCGGTTGCGAGGATGACTGTCCCGACCTTGACCTTGACAAACTCGTCCTTGGACTCGAGGTCGATTGCACGCTTCTCGGGACCGCAGGCGGTAACACAGATACCGCACTTGACGCAGGAGTTGAAATCAATCGTATAGAGCAGCGGGACGACCTGCGGGTGGTTGATGTAGATTGCCTTCCGTGGCTTCATGCCAACTTCGAATTCGTTGGGCTTGACAACCGGGCAGGCGGTCTCACAGTCACCGCAGCCATTGCAGCCGCCACCGACCATTCCCTTTGCTTCTGCTTCTTTGGGTGTAAGAACACCGCGCGCCTTCTTGCGGACGGTGACATCGAAGTTGCCGATGTACCCTTCCACTTCACTGACCTCGGACCAGGTCATCAGCTCGATCATGCTGGCCCTGCCGACATCCACCATCTTCGGAGTTAAGATACACTGCGAACAGTCGAGTGTCGGGAAGGTCTTGTCGAGCTGGGACATGCGTCCGCCGATGCTGGTATCGGCTTCGATGAGGTAGGTCTTGATCCCTGCTGCTGCAAGGTCAAGGGCTGCCTGCATGCCGGCGACACCGGCACCGACGACCATTGCCGCCTTCTCGACAGGGACGGTCTTCGGGAAGAGGTCCTGGAGGAGTGCAGCTTTTGCAACTGCGATCCGGATCGCATCCTTTGCCTTGTCGGTCGAGCCTTCGCGGTCGTGCATGTGCACCCATGAGTTCTGCTCACGGATGTTTGCCATCTCGAACCGGAACGGGTTCAGGCCGGCTTCCTTTGTTGCCGTCCTGAAGGTCGGCTCATGGAGACGGGGCGAGCATGCAGAAACAACAACCCCGGTAAGGTGGTTGTCCTTGACTGCCTTGCTGATTACAGCCTGTCCGGGCATCGAGCACATGTACTTATAGTTGTCAACATAGGCTACATTCGGGAGGGTTTTTGCATATTCCTCCACAGCCGGGATATCCATTGACCCGGCGATGTTGGTACCGCAGTGGCAGATAAACACACCGATACGTGCTTCTCCCTGGGGGGTGCTGCCGACTGCTGCCTTTGCCGGAGCAGCTGCTGCTTCTGCCTTGGGCTTGGCGACAGGTGCTTCCTGTTTCTTGACTTCCTGTTTCACGGGAGCTACCTTCTTGGACTCTGTTTTCTTGGTGGTTGCTTTCTTCTTTTCCGCCATTTTTGCCACCTCACAGCACCTTCTGCAGGAAAGATTCGCAGCTGATCCCATGGAGATCAAGCCCGAGGTCCTGCGGACTCATTCCCTGTGCCAGACCAAGGAGTTCAGCAAAGTGCAGAACCGGCAGGTTGTGCTTGACGCCGAACTTCTCCTGTATCTCGATCTGGCCGCGGTCGAACTGAAGCTGACAGAACGGGCAGATGTCGGTGAGTGCGTCCACCTTCTCTTCCTCGAGGTTGAGCAGCTTCTCGTTGGTGATGTCCAGTGCGTGGACAATGTCGTACCCGCGGACACCGCCGCCGGCACCGCAGCACTGCATCTTGTTACGGTATTCTACCGGGGTTGCTCCAAGAGCAGCAACGAGTTCTTCCATCCAGGTCGGGTGCTCGGTGTTCAGCATGACTTCCTTCTCAAACTCACGGTCCTTGTGGGGTTTGGTCAGGTGGCAGCCATAGTGGACGGCAATGCGTGCACCGGTCAGCGGGTTGGTGACGCTGTCGCGGACCTTGTCGACACCAATGAACTTGTCATTATAGAGGAGCTCAGCGGTGTGGTAGACATTGATAGTACCTTTGTACTCCATATCCACTTCCTTGAGCACCTCATTGACTGCATCGCGGAGGTCCTTGTTGTGCTTGAGCTTGTGGTTGACCTCCCAGATCGACTTGTAGCAGCCGTTGCATACAAGGGCAATGTCCATCTTCATCTGCTCGGCAAGCACGAGATTCCGTGCTGCCATTGCATAGAATACGGCGAGATCGATTGAACCGAATGCACCGGGTGCGGGGCAGCAGCTCGCTCCCTTGAGGGGGACGAGTTCCACGCCGAGTTTCTTCATCGCCTTGATGGAGGCGGATTCGACACCGGGGTACCGGTTGGGGGCAATGCATCCGAGATAGAATGCGAATTTGTGGTTTGCGCCTGCTTCTGACATTGCTTATCCCTCCCGTTCCTTGATGATCCGGTCTGCATTGGCCTTGAGTTTATAGTGGTCAATGATCTTCCTGATTGCGGGCAGGTATTCCGGATACATGTGGGTGGTCGGCGGGTCGCGGGTGAGCCCGAGTTTCTCGCGGGCTGCACGGTTGACATCGTTGTTGGGTACACCGTGACCCGATGCGTAGATCGCTGTTACGGTCTTTAGGAAGTTGACCGGGACGATATCCTTCTTGAAAGCGAGGTTTCTCATCGCCATGATAACGTCGGTGGGTGCAATATCCCGCGGGCACCGGTCAGTGCAGCTGTAACAGGTGGTGCACAGCCACAGGTCCGGGTCGGTCAATGCTTCGTTCTCGAGCCCGAGTACTGCTCTCCGCATGAACTTGCGGATGCGGTAGGTGCTGCGGGGTGCAGACGGGCAGGAGCCGGTGCAGGTACCGCACTGGTAGCACATGTGTGCAATCGTGCGTGAGATTCCCTTCACGTTCTTCGTGAATTCCGGGTTTGAGTCTTCACGGTAGAATCTCTGGTCGTGGAGTTTCTTCTCCAGCGCTTCGGGGTAACCTTTTGTTCGTGCCATGATGCTCACGCCTTCTCCATTACTTTAATGCTGACCTGGCCTGAGATGTCCTCTTTCACTTTCGAGGTTCTCTTGGTGAAGAGCTTCGCCTTGATCTTCTTGAACAGGTCGGTCTCGGTCCCCTTCACGCGGACACCGGTTCTCTGCATGACGATGATGTCTTCACCGGGGCAGGCGTTAACACAGGCGCCGCAGAGGATACAGTAGTCCTTGTTGACAGCGATGGTTGCCTCTCTGCTGTTCAGCTTCATGTCTGCTGCGGGTATTGCAGATGGGAGATAGATTGCATTTGCCGGGCAGATATCTGCACAGGTCGAACAACCGCCGGGGCATTTCTCGGCATGGAACTCGATATCGCCTTCAAAAATCTTTTCGACGGTGATCGCCTCGGTCGGACAGTTCCGTGAACACCAGGTGCAGGTGCAGCAGTTATCCTTAATGATACTGACCTTGCCGTCAACCTTGTCGGAAGTGATCTCACGCTCGACGGTGATGCATTCTTCGGGACATACCTCAACACACACCTTGCAGGCATCACACTTTGTCTCGTCCCAGATGACATCGCCTTCGACCTTGCCGGTCTCGGCTGAGAATTTCTTGTGTTTCACGACAATGGCGGGGCAGAGTGCGCCGCAGAGACCGCAGAGGGAGCATTTCTCCTTGTCGACGGTAAATGTCGTCTTCTTTTTCATTGCGGCCGCTTTGGGCTTTGCACCAGCGACGGGTCCCTTGTAGGTTCCTTCGTACGCCGGGACATTGCGGTCGATCGCGTCACGGGGGCAGACCTCTTCACAGATCGTGCACTTGACGCATTTCTCGTCATCGATCTCCGCTTTCATATCGTATTGCGGGAATCCTTCCTTCTCGATGATCGGGAGTCTCTCCTGTCCATCCACCTTCAGTGTCAATGCATTGAACGGGCACATGATGACACAGACACCACAGTATGAACACTTGTTCTCATCGACATCGATGGGGGCGGCGTAATTGATCGCACCCCTTCTCGATGCACCGACAAGCCCGAGGACAATAGCTTCCTCGGGGCAAGCGTCGACACAGATGCCGCATCCCGTGCAGGTCTCTGCATTGAGTATAAGGTTGTTGACGTTCTGAAGGAGTTTCTGCTCCATCACAACGTTAACACCATCTTTCTTCTTGGAAAACTTGGGAAACAATGCCATGAATTAACCCTCACGCTGTTTCTTATTGCACTTTTTGCCCTTGAAATGATACAGGATCTTTATTAATAATCACTGATATCAAAAGGACATGCAACCACACAATTATTACAGCTAGTACAATGTTCCTTGTTTATGTGCACTGCAAATGCCATTTTTTTTCACGCACCAGCTATAGATCGATTCTGAAAATCGACTAACAAAACGTGGTATAAGAATGTAGATAAATGTTCTGAAATTGTACGACAGAACATGAGGTTTTATACCCGTTTTTTTTATTCTTGTTTAAATACTCCTTGGGAAAGTTAATGATGAAATGGCTCATGTCAATATAATTCAATGTACTTTTTTTCGTTTTTCTATTGTATTTTAGATGCGCTCTCCCGGACCCTGCTGGAAGACCAAATCAAATTCGAAAATTTATTCAGTCACCATCATGGTACCTTTGTAGTACCGGAGGTTATAGTATGGAAATCAACGGCGTTACAATTGACGATACCTACGCAGAGGCATTCCCGACCTGGGTCTGCCGGATCATTATCACTGCGGTCACCAGCGAATGGGCAAGGAAATCAGCAACTGAGGCAACCGGGTTTGCAACTTCTGCAATCGGCTGCCCGTGCGAAGCAGGCATTGAAGGAGATGTCCCGGCAAGCGAGACTCCCGATGGGCGGCCCGGGGTTGCTATCCTGATCTGTGCCAGCAAGAAGAAACTGAAAGAACAGGTAGTTGAGCGGCTTGCCGAGTGTGTCCTGACAGCACCGACCACGGCAGTCTTCAACGGTATGACCACTGCTGAAGAGAAGATACCGGTCAAGCTTCACTTCTTCGGTGACGGCTACGAGTACCAGAAGGAAGTCGGCGGCCGCAAGTGCTGGGTTATCCCGATCATGAACGGCGAATATATCGGTGAGGAGGAGTTCGGCATCGTCAAGGGTGTTGCCGGCGGCAACTTCTTTGTCATGGGTGAGAACCAGATGGCAGCCCTCATCGGTGCACAGGCAGCGTCTGACGCGATTGCCAATCTCAAGGGAGTCATCACCAGTTTCCCCGGCGGTATCGTTGCAAGCGGCTCCAAGGTTGGCAGCCTGAAGTACAAGTTCATGGTTGCCTCAACCAATGAGAAGTACTGCCCGACACTCCGCGAGAAGGTTGCGGACAGCAAGATCCCCGCCGGTATCAAGGCAGTGTACGAGATTGTCATTGACGGTGTAGATGAGAAGTCGGTTGCAGCAGCAATGGCAGCCGGTGTCAGGGCAGCAGCAATGGTGCCCGGTGTGAAATTTATTTCAGCAGGTAACTTTGGCGGCACGCTTGGTCCCTACAAGATCGAGCTCCACAAAATCCTCTGACCTTTTTTGTGAAAATTTTCCTGCTCTTATCGATTTCTATAAATAGGTTATTGCCGATAATTCTGTTAACGAAATTTTCGGCGATAACATGATCACCCTGACTCCTGACGACGTAAAACAGCGGTTCGGTCCGCTCTTTGCACAGAAATTCCTGGTAATGGTGGATGAGCGGGCAGGCGCTGCAGAGATCCATGAGCAGTGTCGTGTCCGGGGGACGATCGAATGGGATGCCATGAACCGGAGACGAGCCGGTGGTGCGGTCGGCAGGTGCGAGGTCGAAGGAACCTCTATGACCATCCACGCCCGTCTGGGGAAATATCCGGTGAATTTTGGTTCGGCAGCCGGTGATATCGGCGGCCAGGCCCTGGAAGGTGTCGAGGTAGCCGGTGATGAAGTCATCACGTCCTGGGCCGGGATTGCGGGAGCCGGTGTCGGGGTTGCAGCCTGCCTCCCGCAGGCACCGGGCGTCATCCGCACCGAGTATCCTTCTGAGGATGATCTGAAAGTGGGCGGTGCACGCACGAACCATGTCCGGATCATCTCCCCGCGGTACGAGAAGGTCTGTATCGGTATCGATGATACGGACACCAAGACGGAAGGAGCGACCTGGGTGATGGCCTTGAAATGCGTGGAAGCCTGCAGGATCGAGGGTGTCGAGTTCCTGAATATGCGGCTTGTCCAGCTCAATCCGGCCGTGCCGAACAAGACTACCAACTGTGTCAGTTCGGCGCTGAATTTTGCGGTCATGCCCGGGAAGATCCCCCTGCTGCTGGAGTCTGTCCGGTCGTTTGTTGAAAAAAATACATTTTCCAAAGATACCGGAATTGCCTGTTATCACGGTATCAAGGATTTTGCCGATGTCCCGGTCGCCCGGCAGGTCAAGACTGAGATCCTGACACGGGATCAGGCCGAACATGAGGCAGAAGTGCTGGGGATCGAGTTCCTTGACCACAATAACGGGAAGGGAAGAATTGGTGCTCTTGGTGCCGTTGTATGGGGTAACCGGGGAACCGAAGCGGCAGGTCTCTATGGCGAACATCTCTGAACCCTACGTGATCCACTATCCGCGGATCGTTGCGGTAGCTGATGAATCCGCTGAGCGTGTCGAGCTCATAGAATTCTTCGACTGTATCGGCGGAGCCATGTGGTCGAAGCGTCACTATGCACAGAGCCCGCTCGTGGAAGAAGTCCGGTGTGTTGGATCAACGATGCGGTATTCCCTGAAAACCGGGATCACGGATCTCGCACTCGAAGGTTCCCGGTTTCCCGCGGGCATCTCTGCCTGCACTGTTGATGATCAGGAGATTGCGATCACCTATATCGGCATGGGTGGCGGGGGTGTTGGTGCAGCAGCCTGCCGCTCTGATGCAGCAGGTGTCCTGCGGAGCAGGAGCGATCCTGCCGGCGGGGGAAAAGTTGCAGGTGCCACCATCTGGCTTCCCCGCATGCAGCGGGTGTTGATTGGGGTTGACGACACGGATACACCCGAGGAGGGGGCAACGTGGACGCTCGTCCATAACATAGCCCGGGCAGTTGAGGATGAACGCTCGGTGTACCTTTCCCATACGATTGTCCAGCTCTTTCCGGTACCCTACCGGACAAAAAACTGCGTGGGGCTGGTTGCCGAGTTCGCGACCCGTGATCCTGAAGGTCTTGTTTTGCGGTTTCATAACCTTTTACAGAAATATACTCTCTCGCAAAAGACCGGTATGGCGGTTTATTCCGGGTTTACTCCGTCAGAAGAATTGCTTGCGTATGGCAGGAAGGTCAAGCGGGGTGAGGTTGAAGCCGGCCTGCTGAAATCGATCCAGGATCCTGATCTTCGGATAATTATGAACGGGCGGGGGATTGTCGGAGCGGTTGCCGCGATACCCTTTTTCACGAAATACGAGGAGGCGCTGGAGCTATGCAGTGGAAAGAACTGAAAGCCCGGCTGCTGGAAGCGGGGGCGGTCAGCCTGATTGGTGAACCCGCGGAACAGTACATCGCCCGCTCTGCAGCCGGACCCGGGGCCGGGGGGGCTGGTGCAATCTTTTTTGCCATGGGAAGTCACCGCGTAAAGCTCGCACTGGATCCATTAAGTAAAATCGAGATCGTCCACCGGGGAAATGGTAACGCGGATCTCTATCTCGACGAAAATCTCATTGCCGGCAGGTTGCTGGAACCCGGCTTCCATTGTCCTGACCAGGCATTTATTACGGTCACCGGCAGTTGTATTTTCCATTGCCGGTACTGCTCCGTACCGAAGATCGGGGGCAGGCGTAAGTCGGTTGAGGAGATCATGGGGATGGTGGAATCGGTCAGGCACCGTATCCATGCAATCTCTATCACGAGCGGGGTGCAAGGGAGTATCGAAGAGGAAGAGGCCTATGTGCTGGATGTTGTGAAGCACCTTGCGTTTTTCGATCTGCCGATCGGCGTCTCTATCTATCCAACAGAAAAAACTCCAGATCGTTTGAAAGAACTCGGTGTAGCAGAGGTAAAGTTCAATCTTGAGGCTGCAACGCCGGAACTGTTT
Organism: Methanoregula sp.; assembly: GCA_041652515.1. Taxonomy (GTDB): domain Archaea; phylum Halobacteriota; class Methanomicrobia; order Methanomicrobiales; family Methanospirillaceae; genus Methanoregula. The sequence continues at coordinate 100,254 of JBAZHD010000002.1, read as the reverse complement.
GCGAAGATGTGCCCGGGGCTGGACTATGATCTGCTCTGGCTGGTCCTCGACCGTTCGGTCCAGGTCTTTGGGAAAAACCGTGTCTTCTCAAACGTTATTATCGGTCTTGGGGAGACTGATGCGGAACTGGAAGCCTGTATCCGAAAGCTGGCATCCCATGGAGTGATCCCTGTCCTGCGGCCCCTCAACCCGGTTGCCGATCTTACCGGCATGCCACGTCCAACCGCGGAGCGGCTGAAAAAAATCTTTACGATCCACGATGATGCATTAACCGCTGCAGGGCTTGATGCCAGCCTGGCCCGGACCATGTGTACCAACTGTGCCGGCTGCGATCTCGTGCCCGGGAGGGACGAATGAAAGGGATTGACGTAATCGTGGAAGCGTTGCGCGCGTGTACCGATCGGCAGTATACCGTTCCGGGATTTCCCATCACAGATCTTGGTGCCCGCATGAACGCGGAGATGGTAATCAACGAGAAGACCGCCCTGGAATATGCACTCGGGGATTCGCTTGAAGGCCGGAGGGCAGCGGTGATCATCAAGAATGTCGGTGTCAATGCCTGCGCCGATCCCCTGCTGCAGGCAACGGCACAGGGATTGATCGGGAGCGTCGTGCTGGTTGCCGGGGATGATCCGGAAGCAGAGGGATCGCAGACCTCCCAGGACTCCCGGTATTACGGTGAACTTGCTGAACTGCCGGTTATCGAACCCGGTACCGAATGTTGCTACTCCGGTGTAGTGGCTGCCTTGGAAGCCTCGGAACAATTCTCCCGTGTAGCCATGCTCCGGCTCACGCCCGCCCTGCTGAACGCGGATGTGGAATACATCCCCTTGAAGCTGAAAGTGGGAAAGGGTCGGCTCTCGGAGCGGACCTGGACCATGAACGGGCGGGTGACTGCAGCAGAGGAAATCTACCGCACCATGTTCGGGTGGTCTACAGCATCGCCCCTGAACCACTGGAATGGCGAGCCTGCCGGTGCCGGTCCATCCCCGGGGAAGACCCGGATTGTGACTGTGAACCCCCTGCCTGCGCAGGCTGCGGATATTCGGGATATCCGGGAGAATGGCAGACCGTTCATCCGCGACCACCGGGGAGTCCTGCCACCGGAACCGCAGAAGCGGCCCCAGTCCCATGAGGACCGGGGATATTATCGCACGTTCTGCCGAGACTGCCCGTTCAAAAGCATGATGGACATCCTGAAAGAACGGAAGATGGCGATGATCTGCGATGCGGGGTGTTCCGTGCTTGGTATGACACCACCGTACGAGCTCGGGGTGGCCAGTTACGGCATGGGTTCAAGCATTGCAGTGGCTGCCCGGAGTACGAAGCTCGCCCTGATCGGGGATTATGCACTTCTCCACTCCGGCCTGAACGCCCTTATCGATGTGTACGAGAAACGGCTGCCGCTTCTCTGCATCGTGATGAAGAACGATTGCACGGCAATGACCGGTAAACAACATACCTATGATGTACTCCCGTACCTGCGATGGGCGGACCCGGTCGTGTGCCGGGCTGAGGATGCAACGACACTGGAACGCGAGCTCGTGGTGACGGACAAGCCACGGACGCTTGTAGTTGAGGGAGTATGTCCGGAGGGAAGCAGCCATGAAACCATTACATATTGAGATCTGTGACGTGACCTTAAGGGACGGGGAACAGACGCCCGGTGTTTCGTTCTCCTGCCAGGAGAAGGTCGGGATCGCCACCATGCTCGACACGATCGGGATCGAGGTCATCGAGGCCGGGTTTCCGGCCGTATCCGCAAACGAGAAGGAATGCGTAAAGACGATCGCAAACCTTGGTCTTGATGCCCGTATCTGCGGGTTCTCCCGGGCACGGGAGGGGGATATCCAGGCCGCCATCGACTGCAATGTCGACATGGTGAGCATCTTCATCCCCACCTCCGAGCTCCATGTCCGGGTCAAATTCAAAAAACCCCGGGAACAGGTGCTCGAGGACTCCTTAAAGATGATTGACTATGCCCGGGACCATGGCGTGCAGGTCAGGTTTGCTGCCGAGGACGCGTCCCGGACCGATCTCCCCTTCCTCAAGGAGGTTTACCGCAGTGCAGCAGAACACGGTGCTGTCCTGCTGTCATTTGCCGATACCGTTGGTTGTCTCATACCCTCCGAGATGCAGCGGATCATGACAGAACTCGTTTCCTCCGTAGATCGTCCGTTCTGCGCCCATTGCCACAATGATATGGGGTGTGCGGTGGCCAACACTATCACTGCCGCTGAAGCCGGTGCGTTCCAGCTCCATACCACGGTCAACGGGATCGGTGAGAGGGCAGGGAATGCATCTCTTGAGGAACTCCTCGTTGCCCTCCGCATGAAGAAAGGAATAGACCGGTATGATCTCTCGCACCTGACCGAACTCTCGCACATGGTTGAGAAATATTCCGGTATTACCCTTCCCCGGAATAAGCCGGTGACCGGTGAACTTGCATTCTCGCACGAGAGCGGTATCCACATTGCTGCCATCCTTGAAGACCCTGCCACGTACGAGTATTTCACACCGGAACTGGTTGGCAGCGAACGGCACTTTATTCTCGGGAAACACACCGGGAAAAAAGCGCTCGAGTATGTCGTTGCATCCATGGGATGTGAACTCTCGGAAAAACAGGTCTGCCGGGTGCTCGATCTTGTCAAGGACCATTCCGAACACAAGTGCAATATCACGCCGGAAGTATTGCGAAAACTGATCCGCAAGGCAAAGGAGTCTCCCGCATGAGTACGCTTTCAGAACGCATCCTAGGGGCATCGGCCGGGGAGTATGTGGACCGGAAGGTAGATCGTGCTTATGTCCATGACGGTACCGGTGTGCTGACACTTGAAACGTGGAAACAGATGGGAGCGGACAGGCTCAGTGACCTCCCGCAGCTCTACGTCCTTTTCGACCATATTGTTCCTGCAAACAACTCGACAACGGCAACCCTCCAGCACGAGCTCCGTGAGTTTGCCTGCGGGTCGTTCCTGCACTTCTCCGATATCGGAGGGGGGATCTGCCACCAGCTGATGAGTGAAGGTGTTGTTCTTCCCGGTGAAGTGGTCGTGGGGGCAGACTCGCACAGCTGCACGCCCGGTGCATTCGGGGCGTTTGCCACCGGTGTCGGTGCAACGGATATGGCAGCAATCTGGCTGACCGGCGAGACCTGGTTCCGGGTGCCGGACTCGATCGCAATCCATCTCTCCGGGTCCCTGCGGGGATGTGCAGAAGCAAAGGATCTTGCACTCTCCTATGTGAGCAGGCTCGGTATGGATGGCGGTACTTATAGTGCCCTTGAGTTTGTCGGTGATGGAGCAAAGACCCTTCAGATGGATGACCGGCTTACGCTCTGCAACCTGTCGGTGGAGACGGGCGCAAAGACCGGGATGTTCTATGCTGATGACGTCACCGTGAAGTATCTGGCCACAGCAGGGCAGAAGGCCGGGGTTCAGGTGCCGGAAACCTGTACCTACAGCAGGGAACTGGAGTTCGATCTTGCCGATATCGTCCCGCTGGTCGCCGTCTCCAACCGGGTGGATACGGTAAAACCTGTGCAGGATCTTGCCGGGTTGTCCCTTGACCAGGTTTTTATCGGAACCTGCACGAATGGGCGGTATTCCGATCTTGTCCGGCTTGCGAAGATTGTGAAAGGCAGAAAAATCGCGGTGCGGACGATCGTTGTCCCCGCATCACGGACAATTCTTGCAGAAGCGATCAGGACCGGTGTGCTTGCAGACATTATCGAGGCCGGCTGCACTATTGGCACACCGGGTTGCGGGCCATGTCTTGGCGCTCATATGGGCGTGCTTGGCGATGGAGAAGTCTGTCTCTCGACCGCAAACCGGAATTTCAAAAACCGCATGGGTGTTGGCGGGGAGATCTACCTCTCCTCGGTTGCGACAGCAGCTGCAAGTGCCCTTACCGGTGAAATCACGGAACCGGAGGGGATTTGAAATGCAGGGCGCCGGTCATGCGGTCTGTCTCGGGCAGGATATCGATACCGATCTGGTTATTGCCGGGCGGTACCTCCGGACCAAGGACCACAGCGTCTGGGTCTCTCATGTCTTTGAGGATCTCGACCCTTCTCTTGCCGGGCGGCTGAATGGCTCTGTTATCGTGGCAGGAAAGAACTTCGGCTGCGGGTCATCGCGCGAACAGGCCGCACTGGCGCTTCGGGAAGCCGGGGTTGCGGCGGTCATTGCACCGTCTTTTGCCCGGATTTTCTTCCGTAATGCCATTAATGTGGGTCTCCCCACCATTGAATGCAGCCTGACCTGCATGGATGGTGAGAACGTGCGGTTTGATCTTGCCGCCGGTTGGGTGGAGGCTGGTGGGAGCAGGTACCCCATACGGCCCCTTTCTCCCCGTATGCGGGAGATCCTTGCTGCGGGCGGGCTCGTCAATTACTGGAGGGTACACCGATGATCTTTCCCGAACAATATAAGCATGTAGGGCATGCCTCAACAAAGCCTTGCGACGACAAGGTCTACTTTTTAAGCCGCTGGCTCCTGCGGGATACACCTGGCGGACACGAATTGCTGGAGGTGACGCTGGACCAGACCCAAAAAAGCATGATGCGGAACATCCTCTCGTCACGGGTTCTTGCACAGAAAAACGAGGTGTACCTCTATCCTGAAAAAGTGAATCTTCACAACCGTACACGCCTTGTTGAACTCGCCTTTGATACGGGATACCGGTGCACGATCTTTACCGGTCATGATGAGCATCAGACCTTTATTCTTGACCCGGATCTATCAGGGTTCCTGAAGATCCATGTCTATGACGTAAGCCCGCCCCGTCCCAGCCTGTCGTCTTGTATCCGGGAACTTGAGGATGCAGGGCTTTTTGGGGATTTATCAGTACAGTTCATCCATCATATCCGGGACATCACGGAAGTACATGCTGACGTATACCCCTGCCGGGCAGCGGGATTCGGGAAGACACTTGACGCTGATGTTATGAAGGGTGGCGAGCAGGTTGCCGGTTGCCTGACCGCTTCCCAGTTCTATACCGAATGTTACGGCACCGATTTTAATCTCGTCAATATCTGTCCCCTTGAATGCGTCAGGGAAGAGCCTTTCATTGCCCGCTGCTGCCGGGCAGAGCGCGAAGGTACCCGATCGTGGAACGAAAAGAGCGGTACCGTGGTACACTGGGGAGCTGATCCGGTGAAAATCTACGATGCAGTCAGGGAACTGGTTTCCCGGTGGAGGGCGAAGTGACCCGGATTGCCATTGTGGAAGGAGACGGGATCGGCCACGAGGTGATCCCGGTTGCACGCCGCGTGCTGGAACAGCTGCATCCCGAGTACGAGTATTTCGCTGTCGATGTCGGGTATGGCAGGTGGGAACGGACCGGCTGTCCCTGCACTGACCCGGATATCGCGGAACTGAAAACGGCAGATGCGATCCTGTTCGGTGCAATCACGACGCCCCCGATGAAGGATTACCAGAGCGTAGTATTGCGGATCCGTAAAGCCCTTGATCTCTATGCCAATCTCCGCCCGATCAAAAACAAGGATCTCGATATTATGATCGTCCGTGAGAATACCGAGGGGTTGTACTCGGGAATTGAAGAGCTGACTCCCGACCGTGCGACCACGCTCCGGGTCGTCAGCCGAAAGGGAAGCCAGCGGATTGTCAGGAAAGCGATCGATCTTGCACGACAGCGGAATGGATTGCTGACGATAGGGCACAAGGCAAATGTCATCAAATCGGATGTCTTTTTCCGGGACATCTGCCTTACCGAGGCAAAGGCAGCTGGTATCACCTGCAACGACAAGTTCATTGACGCACTCTCGCTTGATCTCCTTCAGCACCCGAAGAACTACAGCGTCGTTGTGACCACGAACATGTTCGGGGACATCCTTTCCGATGTTGCAGCATATCTCGTTGGAGGTCTTGGCCTTGTCCCGAGCGCAAATATCGGCGACCGTTATGCCCTCTTTGAGCCTGTTCACGGGAGTGCTCCTGATATTGCCGGAAAGAATATCGCAAATCCGATTGCAGCGGTACGGAGCGTATCAATGCTCCTTGACCATCTCGGGGATTATCATGGCTCGGCATCTGTCGAGGCAGCAATCGGTCAGGTGCTCAGGAAAGGGATATGTACCCGGGATATGGGAGGGAGCGCCGGGACCAGTGAATTTGGCGTTGCACTAATGCAGTCAATCCAGGGAGCGGAATAAACCTCTCACCGGTCACCATTCACAGATATTTTCCGGTAATCATCGGATGACCCGGTATCCCGCCCGTGAGAAGATATCCTCCACATTTTTTTCCCACTGGTTGTCGTCGGGAATCGGGGTATCCCGGATGGTACGACCCCAGAGATCGAGAAGTGTCCCGTCTTCTGTAGTGAAGACCCTGGTCCCGTGCAGAACCCGTCCGGCTTTTTTTCCATCCCTCCTGAGAATGAGGATGCGGGAACAGAGATACATGCGGCAGAGTTCTGGCCGGCTGGCGTGCACCGTGCAGATGCGTTCGTGGGGTGCCCGCTGCCTGAGGAAGGGGCAGGCAATGGATTTTTTATCCCTCTCCTTTTGGTCATTAAAAAGTTCCCGTTTATCCGTGTCCACGGAAATGATACGTTCCTCACCATTTGTGTACCTGACCCGGAATTCGTAAGAATCGATCTGCTCCTGTATGCTGATGATCTCCCCCATGGTGCTGCAGCAGTCACCGCAGCACTGGCATACAAAGGTCATGACGAGGTATCCTGTTTCTGCCGGTTAGATTTTCAGAAAGGATAAATATAGTGCTTTTTCCGCAATGTCGCCAAATGTGGAGGTATCCGGATCATTCCGCAAGGTATTCAATATCCCGGTACGATTATTCCGGCGGGAAGTGACTCACTATCAGCGCTGGTATCACCGGGATCCTTTCGGCAATTCCCCTGCTTATCCTCATAGCACGGATTATAGAAACGAGTCTTGAGACCGTCAGGACTATCTACATCGCGCGGGGGCATGCTGACCTGGCTGCCTGTATCGGAATTGCCAAGACCGGTATCTGGCTTCTTTCGACCGGTCTTGTACTGACGAATCTTTCCGATTACTGGAACCTGTTTGCCTATCTCGCCGGTTATGGGCTTGGGACCCTCCTTGGTATGGAGATCGAGAAGATGATCTCGCTCGGGCATGTTATCGTCCGGTTGATCACACCTGAGGATCCCCAGCCGCTTATCGCGAATCTCGGAAGTCTTGGCTATGGTATGACAAGGATAGAAGGCTCCGGCAGTTTCTCGAATACCGTCACGATTATCTTCATGATTGTCCCACGGCCTGAACTGGGGCGCCTTATGAATATCCTCTCGAAGCAATACCCTGCTGTTCTTTACACCGTTGAAGATGTGCGGAACATCAGGGAAGGTGCAAAGATATTCCACCATGATACAAAAAGCCGGATACTGGGCTTTTTTGGGCTCTGAATGGTACTGTTTTTGGATATCACGAACACAAACTCTTTGTACTCGTACCCCTACCACTGCATATACGACCCATGCCCCTGTCTAACGAGGACAACCCGAAAAATTTCCGTATCCCGGTTTTCATTGCACGGACCAATACGGTTGAGGATCTTTCCCCCATCACAAAGACCGATGAGGACTGGAAAGCACTGCTCACGCTGGAGCAATTCGAAGTGGCACGAAAGAAAGGAACTGAATTCGCATTTTCAGGAAAATACCATGCAACAAAGGAACCAGGCATCTACCGGTGTGTCTGTTGCGGTACGGATCTCTTTGATGCTGTCACCAAGTTTGATTCCGGAACCGGGTGGCCGAGTTTTTATGCACCGGTCTCCGGGCTTAACATCAGGATCATACCTGATGTATCGGGAGGCATGAGCCGGACTGAAGTTTTATGTGCACGGTGTGGTGCGCACCTGGGTCACGTGTTCGATGACGGACCACTCCCTACCGGGAAACGCTATTGCATGAACTCAGCTTCGCTGGATTTACAGAAACATGAAGATCCCCTGCCCGTCAGATAGAAGGTATCTGATACAGGGAAATTATCGTTCCTGCACTGCAGGGTAATTGTAAACAGGAAACAGGAAATTCCTCATGCGCATCGGTTACCCGTGTATCAATCGTTCGATTGGGTGTACCGCTTCCCGTACGTTCCGGCTTTCGTCCTATTCCGATGACCGTCTGCAGGATACGGTACGGGAAAACCTTGCCTGTCTTGGAAAAATCCTTGAATACAATGAAAAACACAACCTGCTCTTCTTCAGGATTACATCCGATCTGGTACCCTTTGCATCGCACCCGGTCTGCACCTTCCCGTGGCAGGATCATTTTTCAGGAGAATTCGAACAGATCGGTGAGTATATCCGAAAATACGGGTTCCGGATTTCAATGCATCCCGACCAGTTTGTCCTCCTCAATGCTCCCGCTGATGGAGTGCTCCGGCGAAGTATTGCCGACCTTATATACCAGGTGCAGGTGCTCGACCTGATGGGACTTGACAATTCGGCAAAAGTCCAGATCCACGCAGGAGGTGTCTATGGCAATAAACCTGCAAGTATGGGCCGTTTTGTCAAACAATATGAGATGCTTGATCCCTCTATTCAGGGTCGACTTGTGATTGAGAATGATGAACGGTTGTACTCGATCGGCGACTGCCTTGCTATCCACGAAGAGACCGGCATTCCCATCATTATGGATTCGTTCCATCACTTACTCCTGAATAACGGGGAACGATTTGCAGATCTTCTCCTGCCCGTCCGGCAGACCTGGAAGGTGGCTGACGGGATCCCGATGGTCGATTATAGCTCGCAGGAACCGGAAAAACGGGTGGGAGCGCATGCAGAACATATTGTTGCAGATGACTTCCGGCAGTTCCTTGCAGCCACACAACCCGCGGATTTTGATATCATGCTTGAGATCAAGGACAAGGAACGAAGTGGGCTCGAAGCACTGGCTATTGCGAAAGGCGATCCCCGGCTGGTCACGGGAAATTCCGATAAAAAGTGACCCGGTCCCTCCCCTTTACTCCCTCATTCTGGACTCATGGATCTCCTGATCCCCGTCTGTTTTATATGAAACCCTCGTGAAACACTACAGAGACATGGATGAAGCAGATCGAGTGGAAATCGAGCAGATACTCGGCTATCATTTTTTTGAAAAACAGCACCTTATCCGGGCGCTCACCCATCCTGCGTACGCAAACGAACAGCTCCAGCAGAAAACACTGCTCATGGACCAGATGGCCTACAGTACGCTTGGGGATGCGGTCCTTAAAACCGGGCTAATCCTGTTTCTCATGGAGAAAGGGATCCAGACCAAGGGCTGCATCACGCAGGAAAAAGAGCAGCTCGAGGATAATGTCACCCTTGCAAAGGTTGCACGCAGGTTACGAGTAAAAAAATTCATCCGGCTGGGCCGCGGGGAGAAAGGCCTGTGGCGGGATGGCGAAGAAAAGATCCTTGCAGATACGCTGGAAGCCCTGATCGGGGCGATCTTTCTCGACAGCGATGCAGGATTCGGGGTTGTCAAACAGTGTATCGGCACCTGGTTTGAACCGGAACTGAAACGGGTGAAAAAAGAGAAGCCGGCAAGGGAAAAAACAAAGGTGCTGATCAGTCCTCCTCCCTCTTTTTCCAGACATGGAGCACCCAGAGGAAGGAGACCAGCGTCGCAATCACGGTCGATGCGATAAGCAGGGGAACGTACCACCACTGTGCAGCCATCGTTCCTTCCATAATTCCGCTCCCAGCGATCGTTGCGATGGTATTCGGGACAAGAAACGCTGTACCGAGAACCGTCAGGTACGCAGTGACAAGAGCGAACCGGTTATTCAGGTTCTGGAGCTGGTTGTTGTAGATGCTCTGCATCACCTCAAGACCGGAAGAGAGGACGTTGGACATCTGCTCAGAGAGTTCGATGTGCCGGTCAATATTATCCGAAAGGATACCGATTCTGCCGAGCAGTTTCTCATCATTGGTAATAAGGTCTGCATCCCCGTACCGTAATGAATCAACTACATCTTTGGTGGCCCAGAGCACATTCAGGTAATCGATCAGCACATGCTTCATGCGATAGATATCATGGGCAATCTTTCTCTTGGCCAGGTTCTCCTCAATAAGTGATTTGCTGATGGCGTCACCATGCATCTCGATCTCCCGCAGGTACTCAAAGTTCCGGTCATTGTTTTCATCAATGATCCGCTCAAGCATGAGGGTAATTTTATTGGGGGTGTTCTCCGAAGCAATCCGCTTGAAAAACTGGGGCGCATACCGTGATAATCGCAGGAGACGGTTTATCTTATCACTATGGATCGTGATCACAATATTATCCCGGATCAGGACAAACAACGGGTGGACCGTCATTGTCTCGGTCTTTACGGTGACTGAAGGGAGCATAATGCCCAGCTCGGTATCGTAATCCTCGTATGCAGAATAAAAACCAGTCGTGAGTTTCGGGATCGGGATCTTGGAAAAACCGGCAGCCTGGGCAATCTGTTCGATCCCCTTCTCATCTTCCGTCGTGCTGCAATCGATCCAGACCATACTTGCTTTGTGGATCGCTGCAAAGTATTCAGCAAGGGGTTGATCCACCATGCGTTCAATTCTGCCGTCCGAGTACATGAGGATACAGAAGCTTAACGGAACCGGCCCGGAAGGCAGGGGTGTCTGCGGAATACTCTGCATTGTCATGATAGTGCCTCGTGATTGTCGGCTCTGCCGGCCCTCTGTCGCAGGAGCTATTGATACGGGGACTGTATAAAAGTGCCTGATTGGCGTTTTCCGATCTCCTGGTATGTTTTTCCGGAATCCTTATTATCCATAATGCACTTTTCAGGTTATGCATATCCGCTGGTTCATGCTCTTTGCTCTCCTCCTGTCTGGTTTTGTGATTTTTGGGGGGTGTACTTCATCTACGTCCCCGTCAGGATCGTCTCAACCGGCACAGCCCGGCCAGCAGCCGGCACAATCAGCCGCTGCCTCAGGGACATTGACCCTGAGCGTAGATTCGCTGAGCCCCGGTTCTGTTCTTCCTGATGTCTATACCTGCAAAGGTACGATGGCGTCTCCGCAGGTTACATGGGGTGGCATTCCCGCAGGAACAAAAAGTCTCGTTCTCATCCTCGAGGACCCCGATGCTCCCAGTGGTTTATACACGCACTGGCTTGTCTACAACATCCCCCCCACAGCCGGGGGGCTGGAACAAGGTCAGACCAATGCCAAAGTGCTCCCAAACGGGGCCCCACAGGGTGAGAGCAGCAACGGGTTCCGGGGTTACTACCCTCCCTGCCCACCTGTTGGGTCAACACACCGCTATATTTTCCGTCTCTATGCTCTTGACCTGTATCTCACTCTTCCCACTGCAGACCGGGCAGCAATCGATCAGGCCCTGGCCAGTCAGACGATCGCAAAGACCGAGTTTATCACGACATTCAGCCGGTAATTATTTCCCTTTTTTTATGCAACCCGCTTCCTGACGGATACAGAAAAAACCACCCCCGGGCCGCTGGTACCAGAAGAAAACGTGTCCGGTACCCGGGAGCTCCCTTTGGAGGGGGTCTTCTCTTCCGTTCCATCCTCTCAATAGCGGAACAAAAATGGAGCGAAATTGTCCTGATTTCTTATTCAAGCGTCCTGCGGTAAGTAACGATGCCGAGGATAAACATCACACTCGAGAAAATTATCAGTGCGAGGAGGTCGGGGCCTATCACATCGATACCCTGACCCCGAAGGATGATTCCTCTCAGTGCATCAACGCCGTAATATTCAGGGTTGATTATCGTGATCCAGCGAAGCCAGTCCGGCATGCCTATGACCGGGTAGAATGCTCCCGATGTCATGAACAGGATAAGGTTCAGGAATGCGACAGTTGATGCGTATTCCTGCTGGGCGGAGAATCTCGAAGCAAACGAGACCACGAGACTGGTTACACCAATACAGGCTATCAGGATCACGAGCATGGCAAGGAAGAAATCCTCGAGACTCCGGATGACAATACCGGTAATGAGGATATCGATCACGAATATAGAAAAGCCCGCAATAAATGCCCTGATGGTTCCGCTCGAAATGATGCCGGCAATAATGCTGGTACGCTGGACCGGGGTGACCAGATATCCTTCGTGGATCCCGTTCTCACGGTCCTTGATGAGCGCAATCCCGCCGCCGAACATGGTGGATGTGAAAATTGCCATCATGATAACCCCGATGCCGAAGAACTGGATATATTTGATATCCCCGTAGATTTTGTTGACCAGTACCGTGTTGTGCACCTTGAGTCTGGCGAGGACGCCGTTGACTGCGGACTGGACAAGCGCCGGTGTGATCGAATCCGAGCTGTCTACATAGAGACGGATTGCATGGTCATTGGATACCTCTGATGGAAAAACAACGACCGCAGATACAATTCCTTTGGCGAGATCATGTTTGGCCTTGATCTCATCAGAATATACGGTAACGTCAAGGAGTTTCGGATCATCTTTTTGTGAGATATGATTGAGTTCGTACGCTGCACTCGTAAATAGGGGGGTGTTATCGTAGGGTGATCCTTCCTGTACGACAGCTACGGGAATATGACTGATTGTCCCGCCCATCGCATTTCCGAATATCACAAGATACATGATGGGCATTGCGAGTGTCATGATGACGACAAAGGGGTTGCTTAAGAATTTCTTGAAGTCCCGTTTGAATATCGCTACAGCGCCCCGAATCATGCCGGTCTCCCCCTGGCTCCCGGTTTTACACCCTCGTTGGGATCAGCATCCAGTTTGGTTCCCGTCAGATAGATGAAGACATCTTCCAGTGAGGGTGAATGGATCGAGATAGTGTTCATTGGAATGGAATAAGTATCAAAGATATTGATAATGGCTGGCAGAACCCTGCTCCCGTTCTTTGCGGAGATGGTGAGGGTATTATTCTTGAATTCAGCCGAATTGACAAGCCGGGTGCTCCTTATCCCCGGGAGGACCCGGTCATCCCTCGTGTCGAGACCAATCTCGATCAAATCTCCTGCCGGGAGTAACAGTTTCAGGTTTTCAAGGGTATCGAGAGCGATAAGACGTCCTTTATCGACGAAAGCGATACGGTTGCAAAGTTTTTCTGCCTCGTCCATGTAGTGGGTTGTGAGGATGATAGTTGTTTTCTCCTTATTCAAAACCGCAATCTGTTGCCAGACTTCGCGACGGGCTTCCGGGTCAAGACCAATTGTCGGCTCATCGAGGAACAGGATGAGCGGGTGGTGAATGAAAGCGCGGACGATCTCCAGTTTCCTCCTCATTCCTCCGGAGAATGTCCCGACTCTCATATGGGCGCGATCGGAAAGTTCGGTCATCTCGAGAAGTTCCCATATTCTTTTATCGAGAATGTCATCGGGAACATTTACGAGCCTGCCATAAAAATCGAGGTTGTCATACGCGGTAAGTTCCACGTCGAGGGTGCTGTTCTGGGGACAAACACCGATAATGGTGCGGACTTTTTCGGGATCCCGGGTAATTTCGTAGGTATCGAGACATGCAGTGCCGGATGTTGGTGTCAGCAGGGTTGTCAGGATGCGTATCAGGGTGCTTTTTCCTGCTCCGTTCGGCCCCAGCAGACCAAAGATCTCGCCTCTCCTGACCGTGAATGAGACATCATTGACCGCAGTCACAGTCTTGTTCCTGCTGGTGAATGTTTTCACCAAATGCTCGATCCGGATGATACTGCCATCGACCGGCTCACAAATTGGATTGATCACATCTTCCTGTCTGGTGCGATCGGGTGTCATTTCTTCGCTCTGTATCTGGTTGTTCCGAACCGGTTATCTCTTTGATTCAATCCCATTGTTCACCTTAGCTGATTTTAGCGATGATGTTCCTGAGTTTTTCAAGCGACTGGCAGAGGTCTTCAAGATCCTGGCTGTCCAGTTCGGAGAGCATGTTTTTAACCGTCTCCTTATACCGGGACGCGGCCTGTTTGAGGTGTCTTTTTCCCTCAGTGGTAATGGCAATATTAATCACCCTTCGATCCGTGGTATCAGGAATCCGCTGGACGTGCCCATTCAGGATCAGCTGGTCAATGAGTACTGTCATGTAGGGTTTCGACATGTACAACCGCTTCCCCAGTTCAGACATGGAAAGGGGATTCTCCCCCCGCATCAGGACACCCAGAGTACGGTACTGCGCTGCCTGCATACCGGTTATACCCTGTCCCCCCGGCCCGAAAATTTTTTTGTGATAGAACGGCAGGAGGGCGATAAGGTTCTCTGCAGCCCTCTCCCTGGCAATCGCTGTCATTACTCTTCAATATAGTTTAAAGATTAATAGTTTTATTATTAAACTATTCAATTCCTGAACCATATGGGAGATGCAGAGAATAGAGTGAGCATGAGTACCGGTTTTTTTAATAAAAACCATTTTCCTGTATCCGGAATCCTGATGATCAGCCATCGCAATGGTTTATCATGTCCGTGGTTATTCATTATTGCAGATACTGTAAAATTGCCCGGAAGGAGGAAGAAAAATATGATCGCACTTCGTTTTTACCGGATATATGATATCGGCAGGGAAATAGACCTGGACTGGCTGGAAAAGGCGCTCGCACAAAATTATTTTACGGCGAGGACGAGTTTCGTGCGGGTCAAACCCAAATCGATCATGCTCGAAGATCCCCCGCTCATGATCCAGATGAACCCGATACGGGTGGAGCGGGACGGCAGGCCGTTTGAATTCTCCGTTTCTGCCCGGGTCTACGATATCGGGGTTATCAGTTTCTGTTTTATTTACGAGAACGCGGATGCAGAAATTGTTGAACTGGAGAGAATTGCATTCCTGTTCGCCGGGCAGGAAGGGCTGTCAGATTTCTATGTCCAGTATCTCAAGACGCTCGGTGAGATCATCCGCCCGCATATCAAGGGTTTTTCCATCAATCCGGATTTCTACGAGGATTATTCAATCTATGTCACGGACCACCGGGATGATTCCATTGATCCGGTTGCTCTCCTGATCGGGGAAAAGACAACTTTTTCCCCCCAGATCCGCGACGAGATTATGAAGAATACCCTCAGTTACACGACAGATGACCTCACCATCATCTCGTGGGATTCGGCCCTCCTCTGCAACCCGGACAGCCCGACTGATCTCATCGATCTCATTGAATTTGCAAATGTGCAGGTGCTGGAGCTCCGTTACTATGATCGGGAATTGTCCCGGGAGATGGAGAAGATGTATGACGACATCGAGCATGCCGACCGCTTGTCCCAGTTCCAGCGGGGACGCCAGTACCACGCGATCATGGCAAAACTCATGGAAACCTCTGCGGAGATCTCCGAGATCATCGAAAAGGTCAACAACCTGATCAAGGTCACGGAGGATGTCTATTACGCCCGTGTCTATGCAACGGCACTTAAAGTACTCCGGAGCGGCCAGTGGAGCGAGAGCGTCAGTCGCAAGATCAAGGTGATCCAGGAGAACTACTCGATGCTCTCAGATGAAGTGCGTATCGGGCACTCCAATTTCCTCGAATGGGTTGTCATCATCCTGATCGCTCTCGAACTGGTATTCATGATCCTGGCCCTCCATTAAGGGGGTAGACTGCTCTTGCCGTTCGAATGTTTCCAGTGTGGGGAATGTTGTAAACACCTCGGGCTGGTCCACACCATTAGGGATGATTGTGATGATTTTAGTTTTTTGATCTGCAACAATTATACCGGTGAGGAAACTTCCGTCAGCATTGATCCCGACAAGCGGGACCTTTTTCTGGATGAGGACATTTTTAATACACATCCCCATGCCTGCCCGATTTTCCGTCACCTGCCCGGCAGTGAAAAGGCCTGTCGTACTGGACACCTGACACGCCCGGTGATCTGCCGCGACTACGGCTGCTGGCGGCTGCTCATCCTCGATCATCGTGGAAGAAGAGTCGGGAAGATTAAGTATACTCGTTCCCTCTGTTCGGAAGATGCCCTCCTGACAAAAATCTGGGACGAATGTATTGAACACCGTGAGGAACCTGATGACCATATCTGGGAAGATATGATGATCCGGACACTAACCCGGGCAGGTTATACGGTCCGGAAATAAATTGTCTGGAGATTGTCGTCCGGAACACCCGGGTTGTCAGGTGAGACGGCTATGATCTGCGTTTCTGATTTAAGGGAATTTTACGGTCGATATGATCGTGTGCCCCTATATATATTTGTTGAACTCCCGGTATAGTACCATTGAACCCTCCGTATCTGGCTAATATATAATGAAACCTGCCCCTTTTTGATTATCATACCGGACCTGAACGAGACCAGATCCTGCCACCGGAATCATCCGGCGATATTTGTCTCCCACGACGATCCGGTATCGGATATGGATAATACAGGAAGGTAATGTATGACTGAACTGATCGTTTATTCCAAGGAAAAGAACCTCCAATGCGAAGAGCTCAAAGATGCCCTGAATGAAGTTGGGGTTCATTACCATGAAGTTGATATCCGTAACCCCGAAGCGATCACTGAACTCCGGAAAAACGGGTGTTTCGCCCTTGAACCTCCTGTACTTCAGGTTGTTCACGCTTCAAGATCCCAACGGTTATTTAAGAACGATGACCTGTTCTGGGATGGTCAGCTGATCCGTGAAGCTGTTATGGATGTGATGCAGGTCTCACGTCCCCAGATGACCTGATCACAAAATACCCATTTTATTTTTACTGTGGGTTCTTGTCCGGCCTTGTTTATGGCCGGATACCCGTTCCCTCCTGTTTTTTGTAATACTATTCTGCCCGGCATGACACCATCGCCGGGAGAATTGTGAACTCTGAACAGGTAAAAAAAAGGGTTTATTGATAAAATCGGAAAAATCAGAGATAACGGTTCTTCCGTAACCAGTCAGCCTGGGGTGGGAGGTACCGGTAGATAATATCGCACTTGTCATCCTGGAAGCTCCAGGGCGTGACAATCAGGATATCTCCTTCCCGGATCCAGACCCGTTTTTTGATCTTGCCCTTGATCCTGCCCATCCGGGTAACCCCGTCATAGCATCGCACCCGTATATGATTTGCCCCCATCATGAGATCTGCAAAAGCAAACTGTTCATTTGCCCATTTTTTAGGTAACCGTACACGGACAACCGGAGAACCGTCTTCGTTTACTGCATTCGGGTCAAAATCATCTGCATTATTGTTATTATTTCTAATTGGCGCAACTCCGTTGGTATAGATAAATGGTGTTTGATAACAAGAATGTATGTATTATTTCAGGATTCTTCCCCCTCACGGGGGGTCTGTCAAGTATCCTGAAAGGCCCGGTTTGATGAACCCGGAAAGACCGTCATCCATTCACTTTCTCCCTGCACACTATTCTGGTTAATTACTCCCCGCTCATCATTCTCCTCAGGTCATGATCAGCAAAGGCTCGTATCTCAGGCAACTGACTGCGTCGACAGTTCAGATGAGATCTACACCCGTGGACAAAGAGATCGATGGCAGTTCGCCACCTTCGGTGTTTATCGGGAGCTGGAATTACCCTGATGTGTATGCCGGCCCGATGATCACCGCTGCTCATGGTAATACCGCCATCATGGATACACCCGAATCCTGGATCCCGGAAAATAAAAGCCAGGAGGAAATTATCGGGTACCGTCTCAACCTTATAAGGGGAAAACAGCAAGTACTTGCAACTGAACTTGATACCCGGTTCATTGAAAAACTCCAGGATATTTCCCTTTCTGATACTTCTGTTGAGAGCGATGTGGCATTCTCCAGTACACCCACGGGGACCTCATTTTCCGAAGAACATACTCCCTTTGGTCCGAGTGCCCCTCTCGAACGGTTTGAGATTGAGACAGGACGCTGGGACCGGGACCTTGAAAAAGTGTTTTATGATACTGATATGAAGGCAGCAGATGCCGTTATGGACCTGCACAGAAAGGGCATCTTATTTTCAAGCATTCAGAAGGCATTCTCAGTCGGGACAATGGGATGTGGCAGGAACCGTCATCTTGTTCCTACCAAATGGGCGATTACTGCCTGCGATACCACGATTGGGAATAATCTCCTTGAAAAGGTACGGAAATGCCCGGTGATCGATACCTGGCGGGTGCATGAATTTTCCAGCCTGAATAACAATTATGCCGTTATCCTGATGCCAACTGACTGGCAGTACGAATGGTCGGAAGCCTTCCTCCATGTTCTCGGGAATGAAGAACTTGTTTTTTCCGACCACGAAGGGAAAAAGAAAAAGACGACCTATTCGCATCTCGGGGGATGTTACTATTCCTGCAAGATGGCGGTCCTTGAAGCACTGGCACGGGAACAGAAACAGGCAGGAGCAATCATCCTCCGGGAGGCACTTCATGGGTATGTTCCGATGGGTGTTTTCAACGTGAGGGAGAACGTGCGGAATGCCATGAACCAGCCTGCCCGGGAATTTGAAGATATCCGGTCTGCCTTATCGCACATATCCCGCAAATTCACCCTTCCGGTGAGCCGCTTTATCGAAGAAGGCGAGCTGCTCCGGAACACGATTCGGATGAGACAGTGCACCCTCCGGGATTTTTCCTGATGTACGCGTGATCAGGCATTTCCACTTTCAACCCGCTCTCACAACTGCTTTATTACTCACGGCCGATAGTTAGAAAACTGAGGAGAGAATCCATGGAACCACGGATCATTCTTCATCTTGACATGGATAGTTTCTATGCCTCCGTGGAGATGCAGGCACACCCGGAACTCCGGAATAAACCGGTTGTCATTGGTGCGGATCCCAAACAGGGCCGGGGCCGGGGTGTTGTATCAACCTGTTCCTATGAAGCCCGGGCATTTGGTATCAGGTCTGCGATGCCCGTTTCGCAGGCATTTGTTCTCTGCCCTCATGCAATCTTCCGCCCCCCGGATTTTCCCCTCTATGCCACGGTTTCCGGAGAGGTGATGACTATCATCAGGTCCTTCGGGTTCAGTTTCCAGCAGGTCAGTATCGATGAAGCATTTCTCGACGTGAGCTCGCTTAAGGATTTCCGCGATGCAGCATCTCTTGCAGAACAGATCAAGGCAACTATCGGGAGAATCCTGGGCCTCACCTGCTCGATTGGCATCGGGCAGAGTAAGCTGGTTGCCAAGATAGCATCTGATTTTAAAAAACCCGCAGGGCTGACGGTTGTTGAACCGGGAAGAACAGAGAATTTCCTTGCGCCACTGCCGGTAAGGAAAATGCCGGGTATCGGGAAGAAGGCCGAACTGGGACTCCTTGAACTTGGCATCAGGACAATCGGCGGACTTGCTGCATATGATGTCCGGAAGCTGGTTGTCAGGTTCGGGCGGGGGGGCGCTGCATTGCATGAGATGGCACTCGGGATTGACGGAAGTGAGGTGGAAGAATGTACAAAAACGGGATCCATTTCCCGGGAAATTACCTTCGATACTGATACAGAGGATCCTGATCTTATTGCAATTACAATGAATACCCTGGCTGAAGAGGTTTATTCCGGTCTTGCAAAAGAAGACCTCAGTTTCCGGACATTGACGGTCAAGGTCAGGTACCAGGGATTTGTTACCCGGACCCGGGCCCGTACTCTGTCGCATGATACACGAAAGAAAGAGATCCTGCAAACCTGCGCACATTCTCTCTTACGGGAGATGATGGAAGACAAAAAAGTGCGTCTGCTTGGAATCCGGCTCTCTTCGCTTGTGAAACAGGATGCCCGGCAGATGACCCTGGGATTGTAAGCGGCCCCGTCCTTGTATGACTGCTGTGACAGGATCCCGCGTTTTTACCATCTCATTACTGAACTGCGGATTTCTCCGTATTGTTACAAAGCCAGTGTTCGATCTCTTCAGGTTCTGTTGTAAATGCAATGATCCCTTCTGCGAGTGCCATGATCCCGGCCACATCCCCCGTTATCCGGTATCCCCCGGAAGCGAGCACTTGTCCAGCAACATCCAGTGCAGTCCCGGAATTTCCCTCACGAAATGCCGGGTATGCACAGAGTGAATAGAAGATGAACGCTCCCCGTGGTACACATTCCGGTATAAGATTCGCACGGAAGACTATCTGGTGGAGATTTGCTTCGGAAATGATGCGAGAGTCCCCACCGTCCCTGTCAATAATCCTTGTGTGAACTGCCATGACCTGTTCAATAGTGAGATCCTCCATGTATCCACATCTTTGCCGGTCAACCAAGCAAATGTTGTGGTTATCTTGGGTATGGTGACAGGATGACCGTGAATTTGCAACAAGGATCACAGGTATTGCCCTGTTCCGGGCTCTCCATTTCAGGTATAAAGGCATTTACGGGATGATGAAAACCCGGGGTTCATAATCATGCATGTCACCTGAACTTTTTCTGATGGCGATGATTCCAAATATACATATAAGAATCATGAAAAATGCTGTACCTGTTTTTACCAGTGATCCCGGATGAGTGACATGGATCTCGACCTCTTTGACCAGATGAATGACGCAGACAAACACCAGTATCTCGAGTTCCTTCTCTGGCACTACCGTGTGGTGGATGCATTCTGGTTCATCAATATCAGTGACCAGTACGGGCAGCCGACGGCTGAGAAGATCAATGAGCTGGTCTGGGGGAAGGTCGCCGGCATGGCGGCGAAGGATATCGTCCGCAGGTTCGGGATCCGAGAAAACGGCCTTGCCGGTTTTGTGCGGGCACTGCGTCATTTTCCCTGGGCACTCATCGTGGGCTATACGATCATCGAAAAGGATGATGAAGTTATTATCGAGGTACCCTCGTGCCCTACCCAGGAAGCCCGGCTGGGGCGGGGGCAGGGAGAGTATGTCTGCCGCGAGATGCACCGGGCAGAATTCACCGGATTTGCACGCGAGATCGATTCCCGGATCAGCGTGGAATGTGAATTTGCGCCGCCGGATCCTCATCCGAAGGAAATGTTCTGCCGGTGGCATTTCCGGATAAAGGAATAATCCGGGAAATCCCACAAAGGTCTTACTCTATCATGGATTTTCCTTTCCCTCTTGTCCCGGTTATCATTTACAGTAGCCTGAATCTTCTGGCGTTTGCGGTATTTTCCTATGATAAACTGAAGGCAAAGGTGAGATTGGGGCGGAATTCTGAAAACCATCTCCTGTTTGTTGCAGCACTCGGTCCCTTTGGCGCACTGGTCGCGATGGGGGTGTTCCGGCACAAGATCCGTCACGGGAAATTTATCCTTGTGCCGGTCTTTTGCATCCTGCACCTGTTCCTGATTATCTGGTTATGGCCTCAGGTTGTCGGGTAGATTGGAGGGTGCCATATCCGTTTTATTAAAAAAAAGGTTACCGGACCGGTACGTAGATATTCGTAATAATTTCATCCGGTGATACTACGCAGGGATCATTCGGGTACACCTCGCGGATCGGTCCGCAGATGTTCAGGTTGTTCTTAGTAATCCATGCAAAGAGTGCGAGATAGGTTGGCTCGCAGGTCGCGTACGGTCCCTTATGAACCACGTGCGCCATACGCCCTCCCGGGAGCACGTATGCCGTAATCTCTTTTGTGCCTTTTACCTCTTCATTTACCGGCCATGCGACTTCGACTACTGCAGTCCCTTTCTCATCAGCTTCCTTGACTGCAGCAGGTGAGATCTCATGGCAGAGGAAGAGCGGCGGGCCGGTAATAGCTGCTTTTTTCTTCCGGATATAAGTAAAGACTTTCAGGAGGAGTTCGGGGATCTGGGCATAGGTCCCGGTTTTCCTTGTCCCAAGCACGTTCATAGCAGGGACTTCAACAAGGCTGATTTCCGTCATATCTGATACCGTATAATCCTCTTATGGCGATTGTATATGTGTTGAGGAAGAGGCGGCGTGAAAGTGTCATGCGCCGCGGACAGATCCTACCGCTTTAATACCGGGCTCTTCCATATTTTTCTCTCATGCGGACGAACAGGCATCAGTATTTCCTCGATCTGGCGACGCGGTGCGCCCACCAGGGCACCTGCCTCCGGAGGAATTTTGGCGCAATCATCGTGGACGAGTTCAATACCATCGTTTCCACGGGCTATACCGGCGCCCCGAGAAAACAGATGGATTGCACCGAGCTGAACCGCTGCTGGCGTAAAGATCACAATATCCCCTCCGGATCCAATTACGAGCGGTGCCGGAGTGTCCATGCTGAGATGAACGCCCTCCTGCAGGCCGGGAAACATGCACGGGGATGCACCCTGTATCTTGCCGGTTTTGATGTCGAAACCGATGAAATAACCCAGATCTGGCCGTGTTTCCTCTGCTCCAAGATGATCGTAAACAGCGGAATTGCGAATGTCATCATGCGGACCGCCAGGGACACCTACAAGGAGATGGACCCGATGGTCCTGTACCAGATGCGCAGCCGGGAAGCTCTTGGTGAGGATGCGAAATAAAGGGAAAATTCCTATCCGGGCCTGAACTGATACGTTTCAGAAAAATTCCGGAATACTTGTGAGTCTTCAGGTCTTTTTCAAGTCAAAAAATCAAAGGTGTTCATTTTTCTGCTCTGGAAAAAAACATCCTTGGATCGATTTTACCGGCATATCCGGAATCCGGTTCTGCGATCAAAATCGGATCGCGATTGATCCGGAACGGTTTTTGATCGCGATCATGATCGCGATTGCAGTTTCAAAATCGCGATCCGATTTGTAAATGAAAATCGCTGATCGATTTTCACATGAAAATCGCGATCCGATTTCACGTTCCGTCTGTAATTGTGGGTCCAAAACCGGTTTTCAATCGCGATCCGATTGTGAAATGAAAATCGATCACCGGTTTTTCCGGAACGGTTTTCGATCAGGATAGTGATCGCGATTGCAGTTTCAAAATCGGGACCCGGTTGCGAAATGATTCTCTTTTGAAATCATTACTATTCGTTATACTGCTTCAGGGGCTTCGACTTGCCTAATCGCCTCATGGGTAAGGCAGGTAAGGATTCGTCAGGATTGCCAACCCGGGACTGGCCGAAATGGGGGCAATCATTTCTTACCCTGTTTTTCCAGGACAGTTTTTTTAATAATTGCATGCCCAGCTCATCAACGATTCAGTTTTTTAAAAACAGAGCCGGAAAACCGTGCAATAAGGAAAAAATAAAAAAAATTATGAAATTAGAACCGGGGTTTCCGGTGTTTCGGGAGGCAGTCGCGGCAATAGACCGGGCGGCCTTCTGTTGGTTTAAACGGCACTTCGCATTCTTTCCCACAGTCTGAACAGGTGACTTTTGTCATCTCGCGTGGGCCTGAGTCTCTGGGGCCGCCGAAGTTTCTCGAGCCGCCAAAGTTGTTGGATCCGAACATAGTTTATCTCGTACAGTGTTTTACGACTGTGCTATTTACAATGCTGCCTGAGGTTAAGAAACAATGCATTGGACATATTAAAAAAACCAGCTTGTCTTCTTTTTTACCGCAGCCCTGTCCGCTACAAAACCGGACGTTATCGCAATGTCCGCATCTCATTATACAACACTACCAGGGAGAGGCTGATCAGGTTCATGGTCGTTGCTGCATACCAGAGATAACTCTCGAACGTTGTCAGGGTGGCAATCCACCCTGACCAGAGCATGATACATATGATGGTAAAGGCGAGCAGGGTATCGATCGCGAGAAAGACCATGGGCAGGGAAAACAAGCGACCCAGCTGAGCTATCGTGCAGTACTCGAACGGAGCCGGTCGGTTCAGGATATCGAACAGTTCGCGGCCCAGGTTCATGATCAGGTCAGTCAGGGCCCATGCGGTTACCACCCATCCAAAAACTGAAACCGGCGCTGACATGTCCGAACCGACCCGGACGAGCGTGATGCCGAACAGCAGTTTGAAGATGCAGAACGGGACGCCAATCGTGATGCTTAAAAAGAGCGGGCGGGAGAAAAACTGTTGCAGTTTATCGGATTTCTCTTTGTAGGGGCAGGTTACGGTTTCAGGATCATTTCGGGACATGGTATCGCGGGAACTGTTATACAGGTTAATTGTACCATGGTCGCTCATTAAGGGATGGGACCTTCTCTCTCATCCATGGTTACCGTAAACCCCATTTACTCCTGTGTTCAAAATAACAGGAACAAAAAGGTGAATTCATGGGAATTTTTGATAAATTAACCGGAAAGACTGCAACGCTTACGCCGAAATCAGCACTCGTGCTGTCCGCCATCACGGTTATTGCCGCTGATGGGGTAGTGGATCAGGCAGAACTCAATGACCTCGCCAGGATCGTCCGCGGTGACCGGAAGTCCATCGATGTTGCGATGGAAGTCATGCGGGCAAACAAGTTCCCGGGCGTCATTGATCTGGTGGCAGCAACGCTTGATGAGAAACAGAGGCTCGCAACGCTCGCGATTCTCTGTGATCTTGCCATGGCTGATGGTATCCTTGCGGGAGAAGAGAAGGTTGTCCTGCAGTTATACATGGACAAATTCGGCATCCCCGAGGCAAAACTCCAGCCTATCATCGAAGCGATTGCCATCAAAAATGATTTCTCAATATTTTCCTGACTTTTTTTTATAATATACACAGACAAGGTGCCTGTAAAAAACCGGGGATATCTCAATTTCCCGTAAAAAAATCAGTCCCTTCTCATCAGGACAAGACCCAGACCTGCAGCGAGGATACTAATCCCGATATAAGCAGGCGACTTCTGTGTTGGCACCGGTGTCGGAGGGATGGTTGTCTGGACAGGTTCCGGTGTAGTTGTTACCGGAATTGTGGTTGCCGTCGGGGTAATTTCGGTTGTCGTTGGTATGACGGTCGTAAGGATCGTTTGCGGGGTTGTGTCAATCTCTATTACCGCAGGTGCTTTCCTTGAATAGACCTGAATCTCCACCAGGAGGTTATCGCTGTCAACGGACTCGGGGTTTTCAACCTTCACCGAGTATGATCTGAGCCCGGTATTGACGGAGGTCTGGAATTCAACGGTTGCCTGTCCCGAATGGTCGGTGGTCACGAGCGCATAATACCGGGTATTCGGCATATTCTCGGTAGAGGGTGCAATGTCATCCCGTATCGTCTGCCCGCCACCATTACTGTACTGGTAGGCGCCGATAGGCCAGGGGCCGTCAACGGGATCTTCAGCAACATTCATCTGGTAATCGGCAATAACCGGAGGCTGGTCCCGGGGCTCACCGGTCATGGAGGATGTATGTGGGAGCCAGATATAATAGGAGGAATTCGGTAATGCGGTGATCGTCACGGTAAACCGGCCCCCCCGTGTAAGTGAATCGCTGACCGATTGTTCAGAAGTTCTTACTGCAGAGACCGGAATAACTGCAAGCAGGAAACAGGCGATAATCACGATCATCATGATCTTCAGCGATATCTTTCTCATAAGCGTCTCCTTTCACGAACAGTATGTTCTGATTTCACATTTCACGTACTGGAATAAAAGGATGCACCATCCGGTCTGGTCCGGTAACGGGTGTCCGGATTCGGTATAAATCCGAAGGAGCATACCTCGTGGAGGTGTGGGAACCAACGGTCAGGACTCCGTGGAACTCCCGCAGAATAGTGATCCCGCCCCCCATGAAAACCCATTTATTATCCAACATACCCAGTTCCCCTTGTGGTATTCATGAGCAGTGAAGGTGTGAAAATCAAAGTTGTGAAAATTCACAAACCCGAAGACGTGAATTTTATTCTCGGCCAATCCCATTTCATCAAGACTGTTGAGGATATTGCCGAAGCGGTCGTGGGATCTGTTCCCGGTGCAAAGTTTGGTCTGGCGTTCTCAGAGGCATCGGGGGAATGCCTGATCCGGATCGATGGTAATGATGAGGATCTGATGGCACTCGCACGGGACAATGCGAAGGTGATCGGTGCCGGACACTCATTTATCCTGTTTTTACGGGACTGCTATCCCGTTAATGTCCTGAACGCGATAAAGAATCTCCAGGAAGTCTGCACTATCTATTGTGCCACTGCAAATGCCGCGGAAGTTGTCATTGCCGAATCCCTTCTTGGAAGAGGAATCATGGGCGTAATTGACGGGCACAAGCCACTGGGAGTGGAAGGCCCCGCAGGTGTAAAGGAGCGGACAACCCTGCTCCGGAAGTTCGGGTATAAAAGGGGATGATGGCTGAATCAGCACGGATTGCCCGGTATCTTCTGAATAGTTATTCTCTCATTTTCCGGTACAGGAACAGAAGAGCTATCGATATGACTGCAAGACCTGCTGCAAATCCGGGAGTTTTTGTTGTTTTCGACAGACCGGTAATATATTCAGAGGTTGTTCCATCATTGATGGTAATGGTTGTTTTGAGATCCTGGTACCCGTCCATCACCAGTGTTATCGAATGAGATCCTTCTGTGAGCATGGGAATTGTTGTCGGGGTCACACCCATCATCGTACCATCAATGTACACAAGTGCACCCGCAGGTGTTGTGGTAATGGAGAGCGATCCATGGCCGGGAGTTTGTGCAGATGTGGTCTGACCCGGCGAATAGGTAGTCGATGGAGTGGTGGATTCCCTGGAGAGCGTTGCATGAACGATCCGGATATCACCGGTCACGGTCACACTCTTTGTGAGATCCTGGTACCCGTCGAGTTTTACCAGGATCACGTGATTGCCATTCGGAACTCCAGAAAATGTTGCAGGTGAAAGTCCCTTGTATACATTGTCGATATAGATGTTCGCACCCGTTGGAGCCGATGTAACGGTTATACTGCCATATGCCGGTGTTGGCGTGGGTGTCGGTTCACCAATCAGCCGCTCGATGGTCACTGCGGAGTACGCGATAGAATAACCCCGGGCATCCAGCTCCTGTATCTTCAAAAACGTCTTGTTGATCCCCAGTGCTGTTCCCGTCGGGATGGTTCCCTGGAGAAGTACCTGTACGACAACCTCGTCCTTATCTTCATATCCCAGTTCGAATCCGTTAATTGTCAGTGTCCGCCCGCCAACGACCGGCCGGGTATTTTTTACGCCGTTTACCAGAACTGTGTAGGTCCATTGGGGATTATCAAGTTCCGTGACGTACTGCAGGTCATCATAGGAAGGAAATGCTGTTCCGGAAGCAGCGTAAACGGTGGATGACACATTGACAGAACTCCCGGGATACAGGTTACCTGAAGGACTTATCGATACGGATCCAACGCTGAAAGCCGCGACACCCTGGGCCAGAAAAAGCAGGGTACAGCAGAGCAATGCCAGTTTGATAAATTTCCGGGTAAGGATCATCAAAATCAATGTCACTCCGTGCTATTATAAAATGTTCGTGGTATTTGAGAGGTTTATATGGGGAGGGGAGACCGTGCACCGGATATCATTTCCTTGTTTTGCCGCTGACATATTCGAAGTCGACAAAACCGTTATACGGGTCAGTCTTCAGAAGACGGACATCCACCTTCTGGCCTACCCACATACCGCGCTCCCTTTTAACAACACGGCCTTCAGCCGGGGGATTGACGAGCCTGACATAGGTGCCCTTTTCAGAAGCACCGGTGACCAGTGCCTCGAATACGTCGCCAATCCTTTCCTGTAACAGCACCGCAGCTGCAGCTTTTCGCATGAAGCGCTCAACTTTCTTGGAAGCTTTTTCCCGGTCGGAGAGCCAGATCGCATGGCTGACCAGTTCGTCAAGCGTGTAGGGGCTTTGCCGGGTATCAAGCACGGATTTCAGGAGGCGCTGGTTGATGACGTCAACGTACCGGCGGTTCGGGGCAGTACCGTGAGTATAATCTGTTATGGCCATCGAGAAATGACCGGTTGCCGGTGTACCGGGCTCGAGAGGTATATACTCCCCGGGGCCGAGGAGCTTGATGATGGTGAGTGAGACGTCAGGGAACCGTTCCGGATCCCTCGTCTTTTGCCGCTCGAGAAATAATGCCAGTGCTTTTACATCCGGTACGGCCGGCAGTTTCTCTCCAAGCGATGCGGCGGTTAACATGATCTCATCCCAGTATTTCGGTACCCGGACCACCCGCTGGATCATGGGTATGCCAGCCTTCCCGAGGCAGGATACCATTGTCCTGTTGGCTGCCACCATGAACTCCTCGATCACCTTTCGTGCCATATTTGGTTTTTGGATGACAAGATCCCGGACCCTGTCACCGTCGAGGACCGGCTGTGCCTCAATCGTCTCAAGATCGAGAGCACCCTGTTCCATCCGTTTTTTCCTGAGCCTGCGTGCTGCATCAGCCTGCAGCAGGATCTGTTCTTTGAGGCCGGGAATATCCCGGACGAGCAGGGGTATGGGCCCGGTGCCATCGAGCCATTCCCCGAGTTCCTCATATACGAGTTTTGCCTTGTTCCGAACGAGAGCACGGTACACTTCTCCCGGATGGATACTCCCGTCAGGCAGGATGGTGTACTCGGCAACCACCGCGAGGCGGTCCTGGTCAGGCAGGAGCGAGGAGATATTTTTCGAGAGATGGTCCGGCAGCATAGGGTACGTTACGATACCGGTATAGACGGAGGTTCCGTTATGGGCAGCATACTGGTCGGAATGGGACTGTTTAGGGACATAAATATCCACATCGGCGATCGCAACCATGACCCGGATTTCCCCGCCAGTCCCGCCTTCGCAGTATTCCAGCTGGTCGAGGTCCATGGAATCGATGTTATCGATGGACGACCAGAGAAGAGAACAAAGATCCTTTGTTGTTTTTCCTTCAAAGGATCGTGCTTTGTTTGTGAGCGCATTGACTTCCTCGAGAACGGGTTCCGGGAACCTGGGCTTGAAGCCGTACTTCTCCATTGCCATCCCGGCGATGGCTTTCAGGTCGACATTGCGGGTTTTTTTCATGGTAACTCAAGAGTGATTCATTTCATGGGATAAAAAATCTGGCAAGGTATTGGGTGAATAGCTGTTTTTAAAAAAAAGAGACTGCTGTCTTGTGTCCGTTGGTTTATACCCGGGAGCTTGTTACGGAGTATGCCCCGGAGAGATACCTGGCGTTACCCCGTCAGTCAGCCCTCTGGTATATCTGGATTTTTCTATAAACCTGTATATGGTTTATACGTGTTTTTGTGTGTCGTTTTTTGTTCCCCGGTGCCTGTCCCAAACCCCGTTTGTTCATACGCTGGCATCAGGACACCCGAATATCGTTTCTTCGATATGGTGTGGATGCGATCATTCCTGCAGATGGATGAGGATTCCCATTTCTATGGAATGTCCTGCCGGATATCCCCGCATCCGCGGGAAATCTTCCGGAGGATCTGGTTAACACATTTTCATAACCGGGCTGAACGTTCAGGAAAAAAAGAAGCCATACTATGACGATATTCTGGATATTGTTATTTTTTGGGTTTATCCGGTGAATCTGGCAAATTAATAATGTTTTTATACCCCTTTCCTTCCACTGGAGGCCCTTTTAAATAGGCCCCGATTGGATTACCGGGGATTTTTTAACCGTTTTTGAAATACTCTTTTACCCCTCTTTTCAATCATGCATTGGAGCGGAAATGGTGAAATATCCGTTTAAATCCCTCCGACCGTTCCAAGGGAAAACGGGGTATGCCAGATTGTATGCAGGCCCTGTCTGAAAACATCTCTTTGACTTTTATCGCACGTTTTCCATTTCCCCTAACCGGCATTTTCCCGGGATATGTATTCTGATCGGGATCTACTTACTGATCCGTCCGGGCAGGCAGAAATCTGGCGAAAACCTTTTTTCCCGGCATTGATGACACTTAATGGAATGCCATCTGTCCTTTATGTCGATGATGAGCCGGAACTGCTTACCCTTTGCAGGCTTTTCCTCGAAAAGGATGGCAGGAATACGGTTGAAACTGCAGAATCGGCAGCGGATGGGATAAAAAAACTTCGGGCCGGTCACTATGATGTCATAATCTCCGATTATCTCATGCCGGAATCCGATGGTGTCGAATTTTTAAAGCAGGTCCGGGAGGAATTCGGCAATATCCCCTTTATCCTTTTCACGGGTAAAGGCAGGGAAGAAGTTGTTATTGAGGCAATCAATCTCGGGGTTACTTTTTATCTCCAGAAGGGCGGTGATCCTGTATCGCGATTCAGCGAACTTGGCCGGAAGATTGAAGCAGCAGTCCGGCGGACGAGGACAGAAGATACTATCCGGGAAAAAACCGGTGATCTGGACCAGTTCTTCACCCTGGCTCTCGATCTCCTCTGTATCGCAGATACAGATGGCTATTTCAGGAGACTGAATCCTGCATGGGAGATGATACTGGGATGGCGTATTGATGAGCTGGAAGGGAAAAAATTCCTCGACCTTGTCCACCCGGATGACCTGGCAACCACCTTAAAAGCCATGGAGGACCTGCGTACGGGTAAAGAGATCGTCAATTTTATCAACCGCTTCCGGTGCAAAGACGGTGTTTATCGCTGGATCGAATGGCGATCCTTCCCCTATGGTGAAAAACTCATGTATGCTGCAGCCCGTGATATCACGGAACGCAAGCAGGTAGAACAGGCATTGCAGCTGGCAAACAAGAAACTGAACCTGATGGCCGAGATCACCCGTCATGATATCCGGAACAAGCTGACGGTCCTTGGGGGATATCTCTCGCTCCTCAAGGAATATCCTCCCAAGTCACAGGCAACCATGTATATTGAAAAACTGATGGAAGCCACGACCATTATCGCACAGCATATCGAGTTTACCCGGCTGTATCAGAACCTGGGGGTTATTCCTCCCTCGTGGCAGAACGTGCAGACGGTATTCCTCCGTGCCTGTACCCATGTTGATTTACAACAGGTTCAGATACGGTCGGATCTGGAAAATGTCGAGATCTTTGCAGATCCCCTGCTGGAACGGGTATTCTATAACCAGATCGATAACACCCTGCGGTATGCCGGTCCGGAAAAAACTTATATAAGTCTTGCCGCTCATGAAACCAGTGACGGCCTTATCGTAACCATTGAGGATGACGGGGTGGGCATCCCCCCGCAGGACAAGGAAAAAATATTCCGGCGCGGGTTCGGGAAAAATACCGGCCTCGGCCTCTTCCTTGCCCGGGAGATCCTTTCAATTACCGGCATCGGTCTTCGCGAGACCGGAGAGTACCTGCAGGGTGCACGGTTCGAGCTCTTTATTCCAAAGGGAACGTACCGGTATGCATCAACGCCCGGTCATTACAAAAACCATCGGTAGGGCATTCGGGAAAAGATACCGGATATCTGACAAGGCACACGAACCCGTTTCACCGGTGCAGTTGCAGAATATGCTGTATGTCATGGCAATTCTTGTCGTGAAACCGCTTGTGATGGATGGGTGAAGGCGATTATAACCTGCCAGACGCCCTGGTGTGTGACACGATTCTCCGTTTTACAAAACAACCTGATCGATATCACGGACTGCGGACCCGGTGTTCTTCCAGCCTGCCCTGGTAAAATACCATGACCCGGATCTCTTCGCCCCGGGCAAAAGCCCGCATACGGTCGTCATAGATCTTCTGGACATGCCTGAGCTGGTTTTTTGAAAAGTAGTCCCGGATATACTCAAGAAATGAGATCTCCTGCCTGATACAGGCAACTTCATAATCCCGGGTTTCCCGGGCTGCGGCCTGGCAGAGATCTGCGGGTATCTCTGTATGGTACTCACCATGTTGATCGAGACCGGAAATCTGGCGCCAGTCGATCTTTCCCTCCTCATCGGGCTCCCGGTGAAGCATGTAGGGGTACACGCGACAGATAGAGAACCGCTGGTCATATATCCTGCACCTGTTGTTCTCAAGAAAGTAGCAGGACCCGCAATCATCGTCCTTTGCCCGGAGTGCATACCCGGATACATAGAATGTTCCTTTCTGGTCGCAAAATTCAGGGTACGGTGCAGGTTCAACCGATTCAGGATCGATTTCCCTCGCCCGGTCGGTATCACAGTCAAGGAGGAACACGTGCCCGTTGAACGCCCGGGTACAGCACCTGCTGCAGAGATCGCAGCGGAACCCGACCTCTTTTATGATCGCTGCCAGCCGTTCCTGCGGATATGCGAGAAGATCCGATAATTCGTGCTCCGCAGCAGCAATTCTTGAAGGGATCGGTATCAGGGACACAGTGACCACCTCATATTCCCGATTGGAATATCCGGTTGCATCCTAGTATGTGTTATCTGATGCTATAGATTCGCATAACAGGGCTCAAACAAATTATAGGATCGCCACCAATCCCTGTTGATGCCCTTAGAAGACCTGATTCTACCCGTTATTCTTGCACTCGGTCTCGGTTTTATCCTGGGATTTTATTATGTAAAGGGCCAGATCACTGCCATTGAGGAACGATCACGTGCCGAGCTCGAGACCTGGAAACTGGAAGCCGCCGGTGAAATACGCAAAGATTCCGTCAACCGTTCGCGTTCCACACTCAAAGGAAAGATTGCAGAGCAGATGGCCCCGGTTCTCCCGGATTTTTGTTTCACTCCGGCAGATGCCCGGTTTATCGGATCGCCGGTTGATTACATTATCTTCGACGGACTGACCCGTGTTGCCGATGATAAGGAGGATGAGATACAGATTGTTTTTATGGATGTAAAGAAAGGGAGTGGAGCAGCGCTGACACGCACACAACGGCTCATCAAACGAGCTGTTGAGAATAAATCTGTGGCATGGAGGACCATGCGGATTCCCGACGATTGAATGGGATTGAACGCGAGGCCCCGATACAAAAGTTCTTTTTTCTCGCAATGAACACTATGCCATAGACACCGGAGCAGGAAAATGCACATTATCATCAGAATCATGAGTATTTTCATAGGCCTGTTTATCATAGTAAACGGAGTCTGGGTGATCCTGACCCCGCCTTTTGGTGACGAACCTCTTGCCTATGTCATTATCGCAGCCGGCATTAGTATCCCGATACTTGTGCAGTATGTTGCACAGCTCGACGATATGCGCGAGGCATGAGATTTCCCATTGAAAAAAATGCCAGAAAAACATATTGCATTGTAAGAGAAGTGCTTGTCAGAACTGGTAAAAAGGTCACAGACATATCTCCATCCTATGTCATGTCCCTGAAAACAGGGAAAAAGATGGTACGATTTTTAATTGCGATCCGGTTTTCATTTTAAAATCGCGGATCGATTTTACCGAAAAATCGGCTCTGTAGAAAACCCGTTTCATGAGATATGATAGCCTCCCTTGCGCAAGCCCTGCCGCCGGGGGGACGGTGGCGCATATAATGCCTCGATATTACCGGAAGAGAAATTCCCTTCGGTTTTGTGTACAGGTAATACCACACTATCGCAACCGGGGCGCTTTAGCGGCGGGGCGGAGCCCCTGGAGCGTCAGGTCCCGGCAAATCCCATGAAAATTGGCCTTTTCAGGAATTACAGATGGGGGTTGAGACCCCCATACCCCCAAAAATAATAAACGCCGCCGCCCCCGACGGGGCGCCCCCGCGGCGGATCAAGACGGTTGAAATAATTATTTGCAGATTTTCATGCTTCGGGTATGAACTTCCGTTCATATGCGTTTCTACAGAGTAGAAAAATCGGGTTCCGGTTTAAAATGCGGGAACTGCCAGGCAGCTCCCGCAAGTGGGTAT
The DNA here is from genome assembly GCA_041652515.1 of Methanoregula sp. Lineage (GTDB taxonomy): Archaea > Halobacteriota > Methanomicrobia > Methanomicrobiales > Methanospirillaceae > Methanoregula. The sequence goes on along the minus strand of JBAZHD010000002.1, from coordinate 66,921 downwards.
CGAAAAACCTGCATAATGAAAACCTGACCTTCTGTCATGAAGAAGGGTCTCTACAAAAAAAAATTAATTGTACGTCCGGAACGGCACGTAATCATCGAAAATTTTCACTTGATTTCCTTCGGGTGTTGTTGCCCAGATCTCAACCCTGTTCACATTGCCCATCTGGGATGTAATCGGTAATGATATTTCCTTGCCTTTGTAAAGAGGCTTGGTAATTTCACCCTTTTCTACAACCCCATCAGGTCGGGTTACCTGTACATCGATCCGCTGGATAAAGTTGAGTCCTTTGCCCCCCTGGCAGCTGACGATAATAAGCGGGTTGATTGCCTCCCCGTTACCCTGGGCCTGGACTTCAAGGCTCCAGACATCCGGGAGCATCTGTGTAGGTCCGGGTGTCAGCGACAATGCAGTCGGAATCGGGGTGGGGACTGTCGTTGCAATAGTCTCTAAAGGTGTTGGAGCAGGAGTTGCCGGCGGTGTTGTCTGCGTGCACCCTGCGGTGATGAGCAGGACCATCAGGACCAGAAAAGCACCAATAATGTATCGTACATTCATACACAGAAAGTGCCCGCGGAAAATATAAGAGGTTTATGGGGTGTATTTCTGCATCGTTACTCTGCCGGTACCGTTACGGTCGCCGGCCCTGCCCCTGCGCCGGTTCAATCTTGGTCGGCTGGTTGCGGATCGTCCGCTCTTTCATGATCGTGTAGACATCGGATGCGTGCTCCTTGGGGATCTCGACAAATGAGTATGTGTCAAGGATCCGGATCGCACCGATCGCTTTCCCGGGAATACCCGTCTCGCCGGCAATCGCACCAACAATATCCTTGGGCTGGACTTTGTGCTCCCTGCCCACGCCAAGGAAGAACCTGACCATGCCAACTTCGGCACCGGTGTCCTCAAACGTGATCTCCTCTTTCTTAACCACGGGTTCTGCACTGCCCTGTTCCATCTGGAGTTTCAGGAGCGCAGCTGCGATCTCGACCGATGTGAGGTCGCCTTCGGTCTCGTCCTCGATAATCCGGGTATATGCCTCAAGGCCGCCTTCGCGTATGGTCTCGCGGACTTTTTCCAGCATCGAGAGGGTCCGGGTCTTGGCAACATCGCTCTGGGATGGTATCGGGATCTTCTGGATCTTCACCTTGGCATAGTGCTCGATTTCACGGAGTTTTGTAAAGTCCCGGGGCGCAACAAAGGTGACTGCCCTCCCGCTCTTGCCAGCCCGGCCGGTCCGGCCGATCCGGTGGACATAATACTCAACGTCCTGCGGGACATCGAAGTTGATGACCATGTCGACATCGTCCACATCAATTCCGCGGGCTGCGACATCGGTTGCAATCAGGATATCGATCTGTCCCTTGCGGAACCCGCCCATCACCCGGTCGCGCTGCGACTGTTTCATGTCGCCATGCAGTTCCTCGGCACGGTACCCCCGGGCCTTGACCTTTCCGGCCAGTTCCTCTGCCCGGCGCTTGGTGTTGCAGAAGATGATCGCGAGCTGGGGATCCCAGAGATCGATCACCCTGCAGAGTACGTCGAGTTTCTCGCGGTCCTTGACTTCGATATAGGCCTGCTCGATCTGGGGCACGGTGAGTTCGGCATACTGGACCCGGACAAATTCCGGCTTGTTCTGGAACCGTTTCGATATATCGATGATCGGCTGCGGCATCGTAGCCGAGAAGAGCAGGGTCTGACGGCTCTGCGGGACTTTCTTTAAGATAAACTCGATATCGTCACGGAATCCCATGTCAAGCATCTGGTCGGCTTCGTCAAGCACAACGGTTGTAACATCATTGAGCAGAAGCGTGCGACGCTCAAGATGGTCCATGACACGTCCCGGAGTCCCGATCACGATATGGACGCCGTGATGGAGTGCCCGCAGCTGGCGATCGATCGGCTGGCCGCCATAGACCGGCAGCACCACGATGCGGGGCATGTGTGCGAGGAGGTTTGAGAACTCCTCTGCGATCTGGATAGCGAGTTCGCGGGTCGGGCAGAGCACGATTGCCTGCACAGCACGTTTTGTCGGGTCGATCTTTTCAATGAGGGGGATACCAAACGCGGCCGTCTTGCCGGTACCGGTCTGTGCCTGGGCAGTTACATCGCGCCCGGCCTGGATGAGAGGAATGGCGAGTGCCTGGATGGGGGAGGGCTCTTCAAAGCCCATATCTTCAATGGCTTTTCCGACTTCCTTTGACAGGTTAAAGTCAGAAAACTGTATACGAGAATTCATATCGCAACACCATTTGGTGTACGAGCTCATAAGATGGCGTACTGAGACATGCAGGCGTTTGCCCGTATCCGGCATCCCATTTTTATACCGGAATACCGAGATCAACTATACAGGCGTACCATGAAAGTTGTGGCTTTTAACGGCAGTGCACGCAAGGATGGCAATACTGCAATCCTTGTCAATGTGGTTTTTAAGGAACTCAAAAAGGCGGGTATCAAAACCGAGCTTGTCCAGCTGGCAGGAAAGAAGATCCGGGGCTGTACCGCCTGTGGGAAATGCTTTACCAACCAGGACAAGCGATGCGCGGTGAAAGGGGATGTCATCAACGACTGTATCGAAAAGATGCTGGATGCTGACGGTATCATCCTTGCATCGCCTACCTATTTTACGGACGTATCGACCGAGATGAAGGCCCTGATCGACCGGGCCGGGTTCGTGGCTAAGGCAAACCAGGACATGTTCAGGAGGAAAGTCGGGGCATCGGTGGTCGCGGTCCGGCGGGCTGGTGCCATTCACGCGTTTGATACGATGAACCATTTCTTCTTCATCAGCCAGATGGTAGTTCCCGGCTCGTCATACTGGAATATCGGGATCGGGCTTGCACCCGGAGATGTAAAAACAGATGATGAAGGGACCATGACCATGCAGACGCTTGGCCGGAACATGGCGTGGCTGATGGAGAAGATCAACGAATAATCCTTTTCCTGTCCTTAAAGAGTCCTTTTTCTGAGGGTGTGCGGCGACTTCCCCTCCCCTTGTGACAATCCATATAATCTCCGGCCCGCTATCATTTCACAGGGGAAATCAATGAAATCGTACGAGCCGCAGTACAAAGCGAAACTCACCAGCCCGGACCGTGCCGTGGAACACATCACCAGCGGGGACACCGTCGTTTACGGGATGAGTATTGCCCAGCCACCAGCCCTGCTCGCTGCCCTTGCAGCCCGGGCCCGCCGGGGCGATGTGACCGGCCTGAAAGCATACACGTTCCTGCCCCGTGATCCTGCTGCAAAAACCGTCCTCTCTCCCGACCTTGCCGATACCATCGAGAATTACTCGTGGTTTGTCGGGGCTGCTGACCGTGATTCCGTGAAGGTTGGCCTGAATTATCATGTACCCTCGTACCTCCACCAGATCCCGCAGCTCGTTGAGGAATACATGGACACCGATGTGGCCATGGCAACCGTTTCACCTATGGACAAGGCGGGTTTTTTTAGCCTCGGGACGGCAAACGATTATTTCTCTACCGCAGCCCGCACCTGCAGGAAGCTCATCCTCGAAGTGAATCGTGCGATGCCCCGGGTCTTTGGTGATTCCTTCATTCATATCTCTGAAGTTACGGCCGTAGTCGAGAACCATGTACCCTTAATGGAGTTGAAAATCGCCTCTCCCAAACCTGAAGACGACATCATCGGTCCGGCCATTGCTGATTTAATACCGGACGGCGCTACCATCCAGCTCGGGATCGGAAACGTCCCCAACGCCGTTGCACGGTACCTCATGGACCACAAGGATCTCGGGATCCACACCGAGATGTTCACGGAGGGGATGGTCGATCTTGTCGAGACCGGGGTGGCAAACGGGTGCAGGAAAACGATCCACCCGTACAAGCATGTCTTCACAACCGCTGCCGGCACGAAACGGATGTACGAGTTCATGGATGATAACCCCTCAATAGAGAGTTATCCCGCCTCTCATGTCTGCTCGCCAGCCGTTATCGCGAAGAACCCAACCATGATCTCCATCAACTCGGTACTGGAGGTCGACCTGCTTGGTCAGGCCAATGCCGAGCACCTGGAAGGGGCGACGTTCAGCGGTACCGGCGGCCAGCTCGATTTTGTAAGGGGTGCCTTTGCCTCGAAGGGGGGGAAGTCCTTCCTCGCTTTCTATGCAACCGCCAAAAGCGGTACCATCTCCCGTGTTGTACCGCAGCTCCCTCCTGGTGCCGTAGTTACGACCCCCCGGGCTGACACCCATTACCTTGCAACCGAGTACGGCGTGGTAAATCTCAAGGGGAAGTCGACCCGTGAACGGGCGCTTGCGATCATCGGTATTGCTGCCCCACAGTTCCGCGATGAGCTGACCCGGGCTGCCGAGGACATGTACCTGATCTGAAAAACAAAAATCCGATGTCCAAATCACACATCGACCGTGAGGTCATCGGTTGCCACGATCAGCCCGGGACAGAGTGGTTCAAACTGATCATATACGGCTCTGCGATCTTCAAGGGTTTTGTACACCTCTGCGCCGAAATGCTGCAGGGCCAGGCGCTTTGCTCCGGCTCTCTTTGCGATCCCGATCGCGTCCTGGGGATTGAGGTGAGGCCAGTCCGGGCTGCTCTCTCCGGGCTTTAACCCGCACTCGGTGATGAGGAGGTCAGCATTCCGGGCCAGGGTGACCGCATTGTCGCAGACGCCGGTGTCCGTGCAGAATGCGATGACCTTGCCTTCGATCTCCAAGCGATAGCCATAGCAGGGAACAGGGTGGACGAGCGGGCGGCACTCTATCGTGAAGGGGAGTTTGTGGACACCCTCCTCCAGTTCTATAATCCGGGCGGGGTACGGGAGCTTATCCAGCGGCACTGTGAACGGCTCGCCGACAAAAGTGTGGATGAGTGCAGCTCCTCCCGGTATGCAGTAGATCGTTAGTCCCTGTTTCAGCCGGAACTTGACGAGCGTGTGGAGACCGGTGATGTGGTCGATATGGAAGTGGGAAAGAAAAAGATAGACGGACTTTTCCTGCGAGATGTACCGGTCTGCTTTGGCGATCCCGTTGCCGGCATCGAAGATGATATCATAGTCGCGTGTCCGGACAAGTACAGAGACCGTGTTGCCGGTGGGGGTATCGTACCATCCGTTGGTGCCAAGGAAGGTGACCTGCATATGAAAGGTATTTGTATTCATTCTCAAAAAAGGAGCCCTCATTTTTTCAATCAGGGTATGAATGAAAATGTTCACATCGCGATCCGGTGGAAAAAATAAAATCAGGGTTTGATTGATCCGGATCGGTTTTTGGATCGGGATCACGATCGCGATTGAAAATAAAAAATCAGAGTCTGATTGAAAAATAAAAATCAAAGTCTGCTGAAAAAATTTCAATCAATGTCTGGTTGTGAAATGTTAACCATATGTACATGCACCTGAAAAAGGATTTCACGTCGGCAGGTTGCACCGGTGCACGCATTTTCAATCAAGGTCTGCTGAAAAATTTTCAATCAGGGTTTGATTGAAAATAAAAAATCACGATCCGGTTGAAAAAATAAAATCAGGGTTTGATTGATCCGGATCGATTTTTAGATCGGGATCATGATCGCGATTGAAAATAAAAAAATCGGGGTTTGATTGAAAAATACGATCAAGGTTTGATAATAATCAACCGGAGCCTGCTGAAGAATGCTGGGACTTTCAGTCTCGCACGTGGGTACCAGAGCCATTGTGACAACCGAGTATTCAATTACGGTCTGAAAAAAAGGGGAAAGACAGAATGAACGATATTATCCGAGTTCATCCCAATGTGAGCGCTTGCGGTAGATAACAACGCCGACAATCGCAACCACGACGATAACAATAGCGAGAATCGGGATTAGGTACTTGCCTAAGTTAGAAGGAATACCGGGTATCGGGAGCTGCCACCCCGATTCCAGCACCTTCTTCCGGGCAAGGGCCTCCGTATAGGATTCGTTTCCTTTATTGAACGCGTCCTGCGCCTTGACCCGTGCCTGGTCAAAATTGCCGTTGCTGATCTCGTCCTGAGCCGTTACGAGATAACTCAGGGCAACTTCCCGTTTTGTTTGAATAGTTGCGAGTTGCGTGTCATCCCTCGTGCTTGCGTTGGCTTTGAACCATGCAATTACATTATCGACATTATTGATGGGGATCTGTGCACTGTTGACCTCGTTTTCTGCCCATGCACGGTCGAGGGCAATTTCTCCATCATCAATTGCTGCCTGTGCAGCGTCGAGATTGCTGTAAGCCAGTGTATACTGGGTTGAAGGCAGGCTCTTGGCGGTTTTGATCTTCTGTTCAGCTTCGGAATATTTTGCTTCTGCAGCAGCGGTATCAATACCAAGAGCTGATTTTTCATCTATATGTGACCGGAATGATTGAAGGGTCGCTTCCTTTTCGGCTATCTTTGCCTGAACATCTTTGGGATTTACAATCGTTGTTGTCCGTTCGACACAGGAGATGACATTGTTATGGCTGTCATATTCACATACCTTGAGAAGTGTCTTATTGCCGGTCTGGGAAACTGCCGGGGTTGTACCTTCCACGGTCACCTTCAATGCTTCTTCCATAGAGGAAGGATATGACAGGACCCAGCCGGATACCGTGAGCACGCGTCCGTTGGTTGCGGGTTGTGGGGTATCCACGCCATCAAGCACGAGGGAATAGGACCACTTCGCTTTCTCCAGATCTGTGGACATCTGCAGTTCGTTACCAGAAGGAAATGTCTCATCCCCGGATGCGGTAAAATCAACCTTGTACGTGATAAGGACCTGGGTTCCTTCAGTCAGTGACCCCTGAGGATCAATAATGATTGATGATACTGCAAATGCGGAAACAGCCTGGATGCAAAATATCAGAGATACCGCAATTAAAAACCACTTAGTTAATCCCTTCATTAGTAACCTCACTCAAATAAGGGGTCGATACCTTCCTCAAACATACTGGTTTTTTTCTCTTTTGACTTAATAACATCTTCTTTTGTCTCCTTTGCGATATCAAGGAGCTCCTTGATCCTCGGTGCATTGCCCACCGTTGCCAGCATGACAACAGCGGCGACATACTCACTTTGCACCGGGTAATCTCCGCCCCGCACTTCAACACCGGCGATATTCTCCTCGACCCAGCTCTTGGCCTTTTCAACACCTTTGCGGTCCATCTCATCGGGAGGACCTGCGACGAGGACGAGTGCCCGCTCTGCAGTTGAATAATCACAGGGGAGGGTCAGCCTGCCGAGCATGGCCCGCCGTACCAGTGCTACGATCTTTGCTGAACGATCTTCTCCCATCAGGACTTCTTCATTGGCCTCCTTCTTGGCACCAAATTTATTCTTCAGCCCTCCGATGAGTCCTCTCTTGTCCTTTGTGCGCTTGCTCGTCACTTCACTGATTGCATACCCCACTGAGGTGATACCGCCACCGCGAAGGGTATTGATAATTTCACTGGAGTCGACGACCATCTCACCGACACCCATCCTGCCGACTTCACCCGCACGGAAGAGTACGCTGAACCTCCGCACTACTTCGTTGTTCAGGCGCTGGAATGCACCTTTTACACTCTCGCCCTCATTTTTCCAGGCGCTATTGTCAAAAATAAAGGTATTATCTGCCTCGTTCACGAGGGTGGTCAGGCTTCTTGCAGCATTGTAGGAGTACAGGCGGCCTTCTTCCGGTGCCGGGATAATCCCGAGGGCATAGACCGGCTCGCGGTAAATCCGCTTGAGGTGGCGGGCAAGAACCGGGGATCCCCCTGAACCCGTTCCTCCCCCGAGGCCAGCGACAATACAGAACGCATCCACGTCATGGGTTCCGCGGATATCTATGGCACTGATGATGCTGTCGATCTCGTCCGCAGTAACGCGGGCGCCGGTCACGTTGTCGGTGCCTACCCCATGACCCTTGACCATAGTCTGCCCTATGAGGATACGGTCTTTCATACCAATTGTTTTTAATCCCATCAGGTCGGTTCGCGCAGTATTTACGGCAATCCCCCGGAAACTGTTGGTCCCGAGCTTAATGTCTTGTTCGATAAACATATCGACAATTTTACCGCCCGCTTGACCAAAACCTATGAAAAATACGCGCATCTGGTTACACCATCCAATGGGCTAACGGATAATTATTTTCTTTTAATTCCTTTTAAGTTCTTTTACTCGTATGAACTTGAATTCATCAGTACAAAAACTTTCTTATCGTATCTACGGGGGCGTATCGGGTTTTTACCGCTTTTTTACGGAGCCTTTTTCATTTCGCCATGAAAAATACTATGGATCACTACTATGCGGATATGCATCATCGGCGGAGGATTGACAGGTCTCGTTGCAGCACACGCACTTGCCGGTGAGCATGAAGTCCAGCTGCTCGAGAAAATGCCCTACCTTGGTGGCTGCCTCTCCTCCTATGATATGAATGGCTACTGGATCGAGCAGTATTACCACCATTGTTTCTCCGGGGACAATCACCTCTTTGCCCTGCTCCGTGAGCTGGGGCTCTTTGAGAGCCTTGAATGGAGGACCGGGACAACCGGGTATTATTCCGGTGGTGTAATCTACCCCCTGAATACCCCATGGGAGATCCTCCGGTATCCCGAACTTTCGCTTATTGACAAGGCAAAACTTGGTTTTCTTACGTTCACGGCAAAAAGGGCGGACCTATCGGCACTTGACGATATCCCGGCGGAACGTTATATCATCGATAATCTTGGGCGTAATATCTATTCCTCGTTTTTCGAGCCCCTGTTAAAAAGCAAGTTCGGGGACCGGAGAAAAGAGGTCTCCGCTGCATGGCTCATCAGCCGAATCGCTATCCGGTCGGATCGTGGTGTCTCCGGGGAACGTCTTGGATATCTCAACGGGGGATTCCACCGTATTATCGACGCCCTTGAAAAATCCATCGAGAAAAACCACGGGACCCTCCGGACACAATGCCCGGTGTCCTCGATATCCCGTCAAGACGGGGGCTGGACAGTAAATGGCACCTGTTTTGACGCGGTCATATCCACCATCCCTCCTCATGAACTCCAGAAAGCCGGAGGGCCTCCAATGCCTCCCGTCCCCTACCAGGGAGCTGCCTGTGTAACTCTCGCGATCGACCGGGATGTAACCCGGGGCATCTACTGGCTGAACATGAAAGACAATGCACCCTACGGTGCCGTGGTCAGCCATACGAATTTTATCCCTCTCGACCGGTACGGGGAGCATCTGGTGTACCTTGCATCGTACTTCTCCGGTACGGTCCCGGCCAATATCGACAGGACCCTGATCGATGACTTCTGCACCCGTTTTTCCCTTGCCCGGGAGGAGATCCGGTGGCACCGGCTCGCAATCGACCCCTGGGCGGGCCCGGTCTATTCAACGGGATATAAAACGCTGATCCCGGCATATGAAAACCAGGGTCTGTTTATGGCCGGTATGTTCTCAAAAACGAATTATCCCGAGAGGAGCATGGAGGGATCGATCAGGGCCGGCATTGAAGTGGCAGCCTGTATCCGGCGTGGGGGACACCCGTGACCGGACCTGAAGTTTCCGCAATCATACCGGTCTTTAACGATCGCCCTTCTCTTGAGGTAGCCCTCAAATCTTCCCTCGAATCGTTATCCCGGATAACAGACGAGTTTGAAATAATTGTCGCGGAAGACGGGAGTACCGATGGCAGTACCGAATTTGTCCGGCAATATGAAGCACAGGACCGCCGGGTCCGTCTCCTCCATCGTGATGAGCGCCAGGGACGGGGCCGGGCGCTGAACCGTGCGATCCGTGAATCCAGGGGCACAATCGTCTGTTACTATGATGTTGACCTTGCCACGGACATGCAGCACCTTCCTGCCCTGATATCGGCCATTCGTGACGGTTCGGATATTTCGACCGGCTCGAGACTGCTTCCTGCGAGCGATATTGTACGCACGGGCGGCCGTGAGATAGCGAGCCGGAGTTATAACTTCCTTGTCAGGCTTTTTTTAGGCAGCAGGATCTATGACCACCAGTGCGGGTTCAAGGCCTTTCGTAAGGAGCGGATCCTCCCCCTCCTCCCGTCCATACGCTCGAACCACTGGTTCTGGGATACCGAGATCCTCGTCCGTGCCCAGCGGGCCGGCTACCGGGTAACGGAATTGCCGGTCCGGTGGCGTGCAGGAAAAGGAACCACGGTACGATTCAAGGATATTTTTGAGATGGGCACGGCAATCCTGCGCCTGTGGTGGCAGATTCATGTATCGAAAAATTAGTACCATTGTCATACCGACGCTGATAGCTGCCGCCATCCTCGGCTACATGATTTACAGTATATGGGATGATCTCCTCATTGCAATTCAGCATATCATCCCGCTCTATCTTGTCGTTGCAGTGACGATCTGTCTCTGCGCCTGGTGGCTCCGCGGGTGGAGATATCATACCATTTTACGCGGCCTGGATTATGACATCGGAGTAACGGTTTCAACTGCCTGTATCTTTGTCAGCCAGACAGTCAACCTCATCGTCCCGGCACGTCTCGGGGATTTTGTCCGGGTCTTTATTCTGAAGCACGAGTTCAATACGACCTATTCGGAAGGGGTCTCTTCTCTCGTGGTCGAGCGGATATTCGATATTTTCACGGTAGCACTTCTCGGGGCGGTATCCCTTATTTTCGTCCTGAACGCCCCGGAATGGTTTACCACGCTGATTATCGTCCCGCTCGGAGCCGGTATCCTTTTTTTTATATTCCTCTTATGTATTGGAAAATTTTCATCGGAGAACAAGTACATCCTCATCATCCTGAATATGCTTGACGAGATCAAAAGGGCATCACTGAGTATCAGGTCCATAACGGTACTGGGAACATCGTCAATTATCATCTGGCTTCTCGATATTCTCGTCTGCTACGCGGTGGTCTGCATGTTTGAGTTACAGGTTCCCTTTGCACTTGTTGTCCTTGCCGTTGTCATCGGGAATCTCGTCAAAGCGGTCCCCCTCACGCCGGGAGGGATGGGTACGTATGAAGCTGCCCTTGCGATTACGTTCGGTCTTGGCGGAGGAGTCTCGACAACCTCGGCGATCCTGATATCAGTCATTGACCATCTCATCAAGAACCTCGTAACCCTGGCCGGTGGAATTGTCTCGATCTATTACTTCGGTGACTGGGTAGTGCCAAGCATAAAGACAGCTCTCAACAGCAAACTTGAGGGAGGGGAGCCTCCTGTCGGCTGAACAACAGGTCTTTTCCGTCATCAGCTGGCTTGTAGTGCTCATCCTGCTCCAGATCTCGATCTATCCCTCCCTGAGACGGACATTTGGCAGTTTTGCATTCCCGGCCGCATTCCCGGCGTCCGTTCTCGTTTTCACACTCATCTCGTGGTACTGTGGTCTTGTGCGGCTTCCCATCCATCTTTCCCTTGTGCCGTTCCTTGCCCTGATCGCATATCACCTGTACCGGGGGGACTACTCCCTCGCCGAACTGAAGTCCGCATGGTACTGGGAAGCCCTCTTCCTAATAGCGTTCTTCTTCATGCTGGACATACGGTTTGCCAACCCGACTATCTCTTATGCCGAGAAGTTCATGGATCACGGGTTCCTCGCCTCAATCATACGCAGTCCGGTCGTCCCGCCGCTCGACCCGTGGTTCTCCGGGGGCTTTCTGAACGTCTACTATTATCTCGGGTACTGGATGCTCGGGTGTCTTGCGATTGTCTCCGGTGTGCCGTCAAATATCGCGTTCAACCTCTCCCTGCCAACGGTTTTTGCCCTGTCGGCAGTCAGCCTGTATGCCATCGGTACCCTGCTCCTCGATCGCTTCCGCTGGCTCCCCCTGATTACCCTTATCATGCCTAACCCGGCGCTGGTCTTCCAGATCATTACAGGAAAGGCGGTGAACCCGGCCTATGACGCATCCCTCTCATGGCTGGGTACCCGGACGATCACCAACACCATCAACGAGTTTCCGCTCTTCTCGTTTGTCTGGGGGGATGTTCATGCCCATGTCGTATCGATCTTCAACCAGGTATTTTTGCTTTTTCTTCTCTTCTTTGCATACAAACGCTGGGAGACGCTGGAACGACCGGGAAAAATTACAGTTATGGCACTCATCGCCGTCAGTCTCGGGTCTATGCCGCTTTTCAATACGTGGGATGTCCTCCTCTATGCGCCGCTCGTTGTTGTGACCGCATTTCTCATCCTCTGGAGAACACGGGCATCTCCCGAACGGGCTGCATGGGCGTTCCTGCTTGCGGTCCCTCCGGTCTCAATCCTGTGCTACCTGCCGTTCTATCTTCAGCTGAAGACCAGTACCGGGGCAATTGCCCTTGTCCGGACACCTTCGGACCCGCTCGAGTTCCTCTGGGTGAACGGGATCTTCATCGCTATCTTCTTTGCCCTCCTCGTTCCGGAGATCCGGAAAAAACCCTGGCTCCTGCTCGCATGCCTGCCGTTTGCTCTTGCTGGGTACGTGGCAGCAGCGATCGCGGTCATCCCGCTCGTGTATTTCATTGCAAAAGCCGACCGGGATCTTCCCGACGTTCTCGCTGCCTTCGGTCTTGCGATCCTCATTGTATGCGAACTCATCTACATGAAGGATAACATGGGGGAAACGTACTTCAGGATGAACACGGTCTTCAAGTGTTATCTCCCGGCGTGGCTGATGCTTGGTACCGCGGCGTTTGTCCTGGCCGGGCAGTGGTGCGCCACTTCATTACGGATACCTCCTGTTTCCTGCAGGACCTCGACAGGCCTTGTGGTTGTTGTTGTCACAATCCTGTTCATCCTTCCCTTTGCGGTTGTTGCGCCTGTCAGTAATGCTCCGGGGACACTGGACGGGCTCGAGTACCTCGAGAACCAGCACCCTGCTGATGCCGGTGCAGTAGCATACCTCCGCTCGCTTTCGGGCAGCGAGATCCTTGTGGAGGCAGAAAAGGGGGACTATTCCTACTATTCACGAGTCTCATCCTTCACAGGCATCCCGGCAATTATCGGCCAGCCGTTCCACGAGTTCATGTGGAGGGGAAACAATGACGGCTGGTTCTCGGACCGCCCGGCAGATATCCAGGCAATCTACGAACAGCCCGAAAAAACCATTTCCCTGATGAAAAAATACAATGCAACCCTTCTCTACATCGGCGAATCGGAGCGCGACCGGTATACCGTGACGCTGCCGGCAGCGGGACTGGAGAAAATTTATTCATCCCGCGGAACAGATATTTACCGGCTTTCAGGATGATCCGGATCAGATGAAACGGGGGCGGTTTTTTCTGTGAACGTAAGGTGTTGATCCCCCGTGCACAAACCTTTATTTCCGTTCCTGACGAACTGATATGGCTACATCATTGCTAACTGATGAGTAATGAAGGAGCATTCAACTCCTGAATGAGGTGAGTTATGGCAAAAGGTTACGTAAAAACAGAGGCTCCAGAGGAGCTCCAGAACAAGGCGCTTGAAGCCCTTGAGGTTGCAAGAGATACCGGTAAGATCAAGAAGGGTTCCAACGAGGCAACAAAAGCCATTGAACGCGGGATTGCAGCGCTCGTGGTCATCGGTGCCGATGTCGAACCCGAAGAGATCGTCATGCACCTCGGTCCCCTTTGTGATGAGAAGAAGATCCCGTACATCTTCATCAACAAGCAGAACGACATCGGTGCCGCCAGCGGTCTCGATGTAGGCTCTGCGGCAGCAGCCATCGTAAAGCCCGGTAAGGCAAAAGAAACGATCGACGATCTTGCAAAGCAGCTTGCCGCGCTGAAGGCGTGAGGTTATTACCATGGCAGACGATGCAACGCCGGCAGAAGTAATCGAGGTTGTTGGCTCAACCGGCATGCACGGTGAGGCAATGCAGGTCAAGTGCCGCATCCTTGATGGCAACAACAAGGGCCGGATCATCACGCGCAACACGGTTGGCCCTATCCGGGAGGGAGATATCATCATGCTCCTTGAGACCGAGCGCGAAGCAAAGAAAATGTCGAGGCGGTAAGAAATGGTCGAACAGCATGTCTGCACTTTCTGTGGTGTCCAGCTTGAGCCGGGCACCGGTAAGATGCTCGTAAAAAAGGACGGGACCATTTTTTACTTCTGCAGTTCCAAGTGCGAGAATAACCACAAGCTCGGCAGGGTTCCCCGCCGTGTTGAATGGACTGCTGCAAGCAGGAAAGCAGCTGCCGGTAAGAAGGAGTGAAATCTCTTGGATCGCACCTTCGTCATGATCAAACCCGACGGTGTCCAGCGCGGTCTGGTTGGTGAGATCGTATCCCGGCTCGAGAAAAAAGGGCTGAAGCTTGTCGCAGCCCGGTTCGAGATACTGCCCGAACCGCGGGTTACCGACCAGTACAAGGAACATCTCACAAAACCCTTCTTCCCCTCCCTCAAGCAGTACATCATGGGAGGACCTGTCTTCCTCATGGTCTGGGAAGGGCGCAATGTCGTTTCGATTGTCCGTAAGGTAATCGGTGCGACAAACCCTCAGGAAGCAGCGCCGGGAACAATCCGTGGCGACTTTGGTATTGATATCGGCCGCAATGTCATCCATGCATCCGATTCACTGGAAAGTGCAGCCCGCGAGATTGGCATTCATTTCAAACCAGCGGAACTTACCACGTACACGCGGATTGACGAATCCGTGCTGTATGAATATTAATCTCTCTCATTTTTTTTTAAACCGACTGGTTCCCACGAACCGGGAGGACGATAAGAATCGATAACGCTCTTCGAAGTTAACCATAACTTCTATTACTCTTCACGACTGCACTATCCTTAATGGCCGGAGATGTCCTCAGTTTTGCGTTGCTGGCGATATCTTCGATCCTGATCATTGTAAACCCGCTCGGCGCAACCCTGATCTACGTCTCCCTTACCGAAAATCTTGACAAGCCGATGCGTGACAGTATCGCCCGCGATTCCTGCCGGTTTGCGATTTTTATCCTGCTTTTTGTTGCGGTGCTTGGTGCGTGGATACTCCAGCTCTTTGGGATCAGTCTTGAGGCATTCAGAATCGCCGGGGGGATTCTCCTGTTCGGGATTGGTATGGAGATGGTCTATGCAAAAACCTCGAGGACCAAACTTACTGCTACAGAGAAATACGAATCGCAGGATATGCAGGATATTGCTATCATGCCGCTCGCTATCCCCATGATTGCCGGGCCGGGAGCAATCACCACAACCATAGTGTTGATGAACGAAGCGATCGGCCTTACACCCCTTGCAGTCTTTGTGGTTTTTCTCTCGGTTATCATCTCCATCGTGATCACCTATTATATGATGCGGAATTCAGATTATATCATGTCAAAAATCGGCCAGCGGGAATACAGGGCAATAAGCCGCCTGATGGGCATGCTGCTTATCGCCATCGCCGTGCAGTTTGTCCTTACCGGGATCAGGACTGCGTTTCCTTTGCTGGCGGGTGGGTAATCATGCAGGACTGGGATCTTACATCCATCGGGCTGGTACTTATCGGGAGCAGTATCACCGTTGCCGGCACGATCATTGGCGTTATGCTTCTTGGAGTACCCGTTCCCTTTGCCCCGTTCCTGCTGTTTACAAGCGCAGTACTTATCGTATTGAGTGCTGCCCTGATCATATTCAGCATGCCAAAAAGTCCGTCCCAGCCATAAGAAGGCCGTTCTATGCAGAACCCGTCCAGCGTCAGGATTTGCAGCGCCCAGATCGCGGGCATCTGGGAAGACCCGGAGAAGTCCCTCGAAAAAGCAGGTGTGTTTATCCAGCATGCTGCGGCTTCCGGTGCAGCCCTTATCTGCTTTCCCGAACAGTTTGCCACCGGCTGGGACCCGGGATCAGGCAAAAATCTCGAGGACACGAGCGGGCTCATCGTATCTTCCCTCAGGACGTTTGCCCGCAACAACCAGATCGCTGTTATCGGATCGTTCCGTAAACAGGGAAACCCTCTCCCGGAAAATACTGCTGTAGTTATCGATAACGAAGGACGGATACTTACCACCTATTCAAAGATCCACCTGTTCAGTCCCGGCGATGAGCAGAACGGATTTTCTCCCGGTTCAGAGCTTGGTATTTTCACCCTGGGTCCCCTGAGATGCGGAATGGCGATCTGTTATGATCTCCGTTTTCCCGATCTCTTCAGGATTTATGCACAAAAGGGAGTGCAGGTAGTCTTTGTCCCGGCTGCATGGCCCCATAAGCGGATACACCACTGGGAACTCTTCATATCTGCACGGGCTGCCGAGAACCAGATGTATGTTGCCGGAGTGAATACGACCGGGATCACCCCGGTCGATACCTATTCCGGTTCTTCAATGACCGCAGACCCCCATGGCATTATTATCAGCCGGGCAAACGATGCAGAACAGCTGGTCTTTACCGATCTCGATCCTGTTCTCGTAGAAAATGCAAGGCAATCGTTTCCGGTAGAAAAGGACCGGAAAGATGCACTTTACCGGACCCTGTCCTGCTGATTAACCGGGCATTTGATCGCGGCCGAATGGCTATCCGGTCTCAGGCACCCAGGCTGCCCCCGTAACCGAACGCCTATATCTATTTTGCACACCAACAGAATCTCATGTATCATCTCGCATGCGTCAACTGTGGTGCCACCTACCCCGCTGACGAGATTATCTATAACTGTAAAAAATGCGGCCACCTGCTGGCGGTGAAGTATTCGCTCGACAGTATTTCCGTGAAGAGGGAAACCTGGAACAGCCGGCCACTCTCGGTCTGGCGCTATAAGGAACTGCTGCCCGTAACGATCAAGCCTGTCACCTTACAGGAAGGGGGCACCCCGCTGTACCATCTCGAACGTCTTGGTAAAGAAATGGGCCTTTCGCATCTGTATGCCAAGCATGAAGGAATGAATCCTTCCGGCTCGTTCAAGGACCGGGGTATGACTGTAGGTGTTTCCATGGCCCTGCAGCTCAAAAAGAAGAGTGTTGCCTGCGCAAGCACCGGTAACACGTCTGCCAGCCTTGCGGTTTATGCAGCAAAAGCGGGTATCCCGGCAGTTGTGCTGCTCCCGGCCGGGAAGGTGGCAGTGGGTAAAGTGGCACAGGCCCTCATGCACGGGGCAAAAGTCATCTCCATCCGTGGCAATTTCGACCAGGCTCTTGAGATGGTCCACGAACTCTGTCTCTCCCACGGACTTTATCTCCTTAACTCCATCAACCCGTTCCGTCTCGAGGGACAGAAAACCATGGGGTTCGAGGCGCTTGACCAGCTGGGGGAAGTCCCGGACCGGTTCGTGCTCCCGGTAGGGAATGCCGGTAATATTTCGGCAGTCCACAAGGGATTCATGGAGCTTGAGGAGCTTGGTTTCATTGACCGGCTCCCGATGATGACCGGGATCCAGGCCGAGGGATCAAGTCCGGTTGTGCGGGCGATCCGCGAGAACCTGCCCGCGGTAATTCCCGAGATGAACCCCGAGACCATTGCGACAGCGATCAGGATTGGTGCCCCGGTGAATGCCGAGAAAGCCTTGATAGCCATCCGGAAGACCGGTGGTCTTGCCGAGACCGTCACCGATGACGAGATCCTGCAGATGCAGCGGGATCTTGCACGAAAGGAAGGTATCGGTGTCGAACCTGCCTCGGCGGCATCGGTTGCCGGCATTCGCAAGCTTGTCGAGATGGGTGCCATTGACCGGAACGAGAAAATAGTCTGTATTGTTACCGGGCATCTCCTCAAGGACCCGGATACGGTGATCAAACAATGCGAACCCCCGACAGAGATCAACGCCGATCTCCCCTCGCTGCTCTCTGCGCTGCACTTGTAATCCTGCTGGTCGTGGTCCCTTCAGCAGGGGCCCTGTCAGCAGATTACCGGATCTTTCCCAATGGCACAGCGTACCAGGCTGCCATTGAGATCAACGATACCGCCAGGTACGAATTTGCCGATATCGGGTTCATGGGGGAGAATGTACCCATAACGGTAGGTGAGGTAAACCTCACGGCAAATGGCATGCCGGTTGCATTCAACGAGAGCAGCCCGTGGGGCCGGCCCTATGCCATCACGTTTGCAAAAGGGAATTATACCGTATCGTATGTTGCACCGCTCCGGGACAACCACCTGCAGGGTGTTTTTAACAAGCCCTATCACGTGAATGTGACAATCCCGGAGGAATTTGATGTACGAAACCCACTCCTGGCCGGCCTGAGTACCGGGGCAAACGTGACACATTTTACTGACAACACAACGCTTGTCCAGTGGAACAGGTCGTATGTTTTCGACCTGCGGTTCTATGATCAGACCCGTGAACAGATCCTGTATTTTTTCCTGCAGTTCATGATAATACTCGTTCTTGTACTGGTTGTAATTCCCTATCTGCTGTCATTGAAACGTCCAGACTGATCATTTCTGCGCATGGACCAACCGCTGTTACAGGATTACAACCTGGCGGTACCAACCGGCACTCCCGGCAGACGAAATGATGCAGATCGTGACATTTTTCCATGGAGTCCGTCAGTCCCCTGTATGAAGAAAAGATCTCCCGTAAACGGTGCGTGCCACAACGAATTACAACGACACCGGGTGCTCGTTTGGCCGGCCATCCCGTATTATACCGGTGGATTTTTTTTTAAAAACCTGATACCCGGGCGTCCATGCTTTCGATCCCCCCTGGGGTAAAAGCAATTCTTCCTCCAGCAAATGCAATTTTCTGGAAGCCTCCCCCTTTTCCCTCAATACAGTATGTCCGCTTATTACTGACATGGCTGGTTTCTGGATAGTAATAATTTCCAGATGTCCGACATCTGCAGCCAGATACACAAAAAAGACGGAATATTCTGGCAGACAGATATTCTCTTCCTCAACAGGACTTCTGGTCTCTCAGTGGATGCCTGTCTGACATACGGGAACCGGTTCTCTTAAGAGTAGATGAAATGCCGCGACAGGTTACAGGAGAGTACTCATAAATATCTAAAAAAACAAGCATTTAAAGGGTATCAATTCTCACGTGGCTCTTGATTTTTTCTCGGTAGTCAGGCAATTGCTTTTGCCGGGTAAGGACATGGGGGGAAAAAACGAGTATTTCAGGAAATATAAAGCCCTCAACCGCACATGCCGGCAAGACCGGATTGTCCTCAGATCCGGGCTCGAATTGACAATAGATCCTGAATCCCGCTATCCGTTTGAGTATTTTTGTTTCCGAGATACCAGCATGGTACAGGAATTTGACTGTTTTCTTCGGCTTATGCAGACGCGTTCCAAACTCTTGGATATCGGGGCATTACACGGGATCTTCTCGCTGGCGTTTACGCAGGGGCGGAGCGGTTCACATGCGCTTGCCATTGAACCCTCTCCGGTTGCCTATTCCCGGCTCGAATTTAATATCCGTAGTAATCCCGGATGTTGCATTCAAGCGCTTAAACTGGCCCTGTCAGATCATGAGGGTGAGCTTTCCATGTATTCCGACTGGGAACACGTGAAAGCAGTTGGGACCTCCCCCGCGCCCTGTTCAAATCTCCAAATAATCCCGGCAAAGACCGGTGACCGTGTCTGTAGTATGGAAAAATTCGAACCTGACCTGATTAAGATTGATGTGGAGGGATACGAGTGGCAGTGTCTTGTGGGTCTTAAGGAGATCCTCAGGAGATCGCAGGCACTGATATTTCTGGAAATACACCCGGAAATGATGAAGGATTATGGAAGAAGTCCTTCCGATCTTGTTGATATTCTCACGGATCAAGGTTATACATTCATGAATCATGACATGTCCCTACTATGTCATGAGGCAGTCCGGTCCCTTAAGACAATAACCCGTATTATTGTCGTGCCGGAACCGTACCTGCATTCTCCACGACAATAACAGTTGGAAGCGATAAACATTATTCTGTGAAAACAGGGAATATAATTCAAGAGAGGACTTTTAATGCATAAGATCGGGCAGCAAACCACTACTGAATATCCGACATCAGGTTGTCTGTATGGCTGATCCCTTCATCTCGGTTATTATCGACACTTTTAATTACGGGCAGTTCATCGAAGAGGCCATTACCAGCGTCCTGGAACAGACCCAGCATGAAGGAGTTGAGATCATTGTCGTTGATGACGGTTCAACGGATGACACCCCGCAACGGATGCGACGCTTCGAGGGAAAACTTGTTTATATACGCAAAAAGAACGGCGGTCAGGCATCAGCGCTCAGCGAGGGTTTCTCCCGTTCGAAGGGGGGGGTGATAGCGTTTCTTGATTCTGATGACCTCTGGGCTCCGGACAAGCTTAAGGCTCTCATAAAACAGTTTACTGACGACCCGGATCTGGATATTTTTTATCATAACCAGATGATGGTTGACAGAGCAGGCACCCGGCAGCGCCCCTTATTTTCCGAGGAAGAGTGTGCAACCTTTCATGAAAAGACAGCACCAGGCACACCCCAGGGCACGGTCATCCCGAATGTTCCCGGCACATCGGCCATGGCGTTCAGGCGCTCATGTCTTGCCCGGATCATGCCTGTCCCGGATCACTACAGTATATGTGCTGATATGTACCTGCATTATTTTGCCTGCCTTTTCGCACGGCGGATATATTTCGAAGACCGTCCGCTCAGTTGTTACCGGATCCATGGGACCAACCGTCATTCTTCATGCGATCCGGCAGATGGGTGCCGTCAGCTGCACTCCATCTTCACCTGCCTTTTTGACGACCTGCTGGTGTTTTACAAAAATACCCGGTGTGACATCTCATTACTTGCCCTGTTCTTCCTGGGAGCAATAGCGTATAATGAAAAGAAAATGGATACGTTATGCCCGGCTGCCTGGCCCGCCAGGACCTGTCGCCGCATCCTTCTCCTGAAGCGACAGGCAGCCCTCCGGGTATCCCGTGACGGATGGGTGAATTTCATATCCAGCGTGATCCTGAACCGGTTCGATAGAGTGATTTCTTGTATTTCCTGCTGGCTTCGGGGTAATAACCGTACAGAAGACCTGATCCTGGGCACCGCGACTGGATATAGTATTGATGAAGTCAGACCGTTTATCCAGTCCCTGAAATGTTCCGGGTACCGCGGGAGGATAGTTCTGTTCGTTGATGACTTCCGGAGTACTGCCGCGAAATTCCTGCAAAAACAGGGTGTTGAGACTCTGCTGTTCCTGCCCGATCAGTCACCCGTCACGAACCGCAGGTACATTCTGTACCGGGATTTCCTGGGGAAGCAGAAGTGGCTGCAGCGCGTTATAATCACGGATGTGAGGGATGTGTTCTTCCAGGGTGATCCGTTCAGGACATGCCATGGAGATAGCCTGTACTGTTTTGAAGAAGACCCGGCCATTGGGTTGTCTGCCTGCAGTTTCAATCGCAACTGGATCAAGCAGATGTATGGAGGGGATGCACTGGAAGTTCTCAGGCACCGCCCGATTATCTGTTCGGGTGTGGTAATCGGGGAAAATACGGCCATGATCCGGTATCTCGACTCCATCTGCAGGGAACTGGCGGGAAAGCCTGCGGTGTGGGGGGGTGACCAGGCAGCGCTGAACATGCTCGTGTATTCGGGAAGACTGCCGGGGGCAGTTGTCATGCCCAATGAAGCCGGGCCGGTCTATACGCTTGGCCATGTCAGACCGGAGAAGATCCGGTTCTCCCCGGAGGGATTTTTAATCAGCCCTGCCGGTATTCCTGCGGTAATCCACCAGTATGACCGTCACCCGGTGCTGGCCGGGTGGGTAAAAAAGAAATTTTCTCCCGATTAGTCTCTCCGGATAACATTCCTCTTGATGGCACCCTCCGGTATTGTCAACCGGATGGAGATCTCTATTCTCTGCTCAGGTTACGTAACGATGCCATAAACCCGCTGTGCACCAATACTGGCCTGAAAAAGAGTCCTTTAAGAATGATACCAATGAGTCGATACGAATCAGATGAGGAAAACGATGAAAATTTTTTTTAATTTACTTCATCAGCCCGAATGACTTCAGGGTAACATCGGTATTGATGGCACCGACATGGTACACTTCCCCGGAGGAGAGTTCGTTGATGATGACCTCTGCCGGAGAAAAGAGTGATGTATCGATCTTGTAGAAGTCATATCCCGCCTCCTTGAATATGTCATTGAACGGTTTTCCGTATCCCTTGGACTTGTTGCTCGGGATCTTTTCGAGGTAGTCCTTGATTTCGGGTGCGTTCATGGTCAGGTTGATCCTGCCGTGGTAGATGGTGGCGTCGTTGGTCACTCCCATTGCAAGCTTGGGCCCGCGGACTGGCGGAATGGGTGCTGTTCCCATGGCCGCGATGACTTTTTTTGTGTCAAACCCGAGCTCGTTGAGTTTATAGATCGCTGTCTCGACGCATCGCCCGGAAACCTGGACCGAGCCTACAATAGATGATGTCGGTGCAACGACAGCGCAGACATTGGCGACATCCACATGAGCTTCCTCGGCAATCTTGTTCATGACTTCCGCATTCGGGAGATGGTCGCTCTCCAGGCAGATTACCGCACAGTCGAAATCGTCCTCGTATTCAATCACTTCAAAGGTGTGCTTGGGTTTGAGAGAGAGCGCCCGCGCGGGGCCGCTTCCCATGGCAAAGTAGTTGCCGACCTTGACCGTCCACCCGGCTTTCTGGGATCCGAGGCACGATATGGCCGGGAAATCGGTTGCAACCTCGATAAACGGCATCGGGAACTCCCTGATCTGTCCCATGCGGAAGTTGACCTCTCCAAGGCCTCCCATGCATATCTCGGTAAATGCCCTGCCGGCTGCATAGCCGCCCCGCGTGCTCACACCGCAGTCAACGATGCGGGCGCCATTGTCCAGTTCATGGTATGCGCAGTTGAATTCCTCGGCCAGATCGGCCAGGTTATCAAAAATCTCGAGTGCCAGTTCGTTTACACTTAGCATGAAAGAAAACCCCTGTATGATTAAAGAGGGGTTTTTGATAGATAATATTTTTGAAATATTGTGACGTTGTAGTGGTGCACTGGTTACCTGAGGTACTCGAGCACCTTTTCCGGCTCATACCTGAGCGTGATAATTCGTGTCCTGCCTTTCCCCTCGCGGTACTGCAGGTTGATGAGGCGCATGGCGTCCATCTTTTTTACGATCTCGTAAAACCGGGTGTAACCTATGGCATTCGATTCCTTGATCGCCTTGTATACGTCCCCCGCGTTCATCTCATGTTCCCTGACGCTCCGTTCTGCAAGAGCCTTTAAGACAAGGCATTCCTCGTCTTTTAACGTCTTTGTCGTATAGTTCAGGTGCAGGTATTTCGAGATCTCGTATGCGCCGCAGATATCCTCGCGCTCGATACTGCGCCGGGCAGCCCGTTCTGCTGAGAGCGTTGCGCGTTTCAGGAGGTCGATACCAACGCGGAGGTCCCCGCTGCCTGTTGTCTGGCTGACGACGAGGTCGAGCAGTCCGTCAGAAAGGACACCGGGGAACAGTCCCTGGGTTACACGGACTTTCATGATCTCGCGGATCTCTGCATCGCTGTAGGGCGCAAAGTAGATCTCGGTAGGCCGGAAGACCGAGGCAACGCGTGCATCTACGGCACGCGAGAGGTCTACATCCATATCGCTGATGATCACGATTACACCGATCCGGGTCCCCTCGTAGGTCTCGTGCGAGCGCAGGAGCGTGTAAAGCACCTTGTTGATCTCGTTCTCGTACAGGAGGTAGTTAGCATCGTCAAGCGTAACGAGAAGTACGATATCCTCTTTGACCAGCATACGGGCAACCGCATCGAAGACCTGCTTGAAGGAAGTGCCGGATGAAGGGGGGAGGTGGCCGGAAAGTTTCTTGTAGATCTGCGAGACAATGGCAAACTTGGTGTTGTCGATCTGGCAGTTGATATAAACCGGCACGAGTTTCTTGGTGGTTTCCTCGATCTCGGCAAAGAGTTTCTTGATGCTCGTGGTTTTTCCTGTGCCGGGCAGGCCCTTACAGACGGTATTGAGTGGCCTGCCGCCCCGGAGCCCGGGCCGGATCTGGAATGCGAGCTCGCGCATCTGGGCATCACGGAACTCGAACTGCTCGGGAACGTAGTCGATCTCCAGCACGTCCGGGTCGCGGAAGAGCGATTCGTCCCACATCAGCAGGTTCTTTTTCATTACAGTACACGTTTACCGCATCGGTTATAACTGCATTGGCGCGGGGTGAAACTGCACTGTGCGGGCAAACCTATATGTGTGAAAAAACAAAAAGAACGAGTCGGGTTAGGCAGATGATGAAAGTTACCCCCACTGATTTATGATGAAGCAGGGGACTGATGCCGCTCTTTCCTTACGAGAAGAGGAACTCTAAGAACTCCGTTGCGTTTTTCGTCCCGAGTCCACCGGACCGGCCTGCCATTTCCGAATATGTTATACTCCCGTCTGTTCCTTTGCCGGTAACAACGAACGGTATGGGATCGCGGGTATGGGTCTTGAGCCGGATCGGTGTCGGGTGATCGGGTAAGACCGCAAGTACCCCGTCAAACTGGTTGCGGATGGTGCCAACGACGCCGTCAACCCTTTCTATCGCTTTCACCTTCTCCTCAACACTCCCGAGATGGCCGGCCTCGTCCGGGGCCTCAATATGGACATAGACAAAGTCAAGGCGTTTGATCGCGTCAAGTGCGTACCGTGCCTTGGCATCGTAATCGGTGTCAAGATACCCGGTAGCCCCCGGGACGGTAATAACCTCCATGCCGGCACAGCGGGCGATCCCGTTGAGGAGATCGACCGCGGAGATGATCCCGCCCGTCTTCCCGTACTTCTTCGCAAAGGAGGGGAACGCCGGCTTGTGCCCGCCACTCCACGGCCAGATGCGGGTTGCAGGATGCTTTCCTGCCTTAACCCGGGCTGTATTTACCGGGTGCCGGTCGAAGACCTGCCGGCTCTTCACCATGCACTGGTGGAGTAGATCAGCATCACCGCCTTTTGGCAGGAACGGGGAGATTCCCTGCCCCACAATATCGTGCGGTGGGGTGGTCACCGCACCTTTTCCCCCGTGGATCACGAGCAGGTTGCGATAGCTGACGCCGGCTCTGAGCATGACCTCCTCCGGCATAGCCTGCTGGAGCGAAGCGAAGAGCCCTGCACCTTCCGCACTTGAGATATGGCCTGCCGAGAAGTCGGCCATCGAGTTCTCCTCAATGGTAACAAGGTTGCACCGGTATGCCACATCGTCCGGGGCAAGGTCAACCCCCATGCTCAGCGCTTCGAGAGGTCCTCGTCCGGTGTAATACTTCTCCGGAGCATACCCGAGGACGGCCATATTGGCGATATCGCTGCCGGGCTCAAACCCGTCAGGGATGGTCAGGAGCATACCGCAGGCTCCGTCGCTTGCCATCTGATCCATGTTGGGAGTCTTTGCGTACTCAAGCGGGGTCTTTCCCCCCAGATCTTCGAGCGGCTCGTCCGCCATGCCGTCGCCAAGGACAACGATATACTTCATTTTACTGCCCTTGCACTGCTGCCTGCACCGCGATCCGGATGCTCTCGCGGGAACCCATCTTTGGATTCCATCCGAGTTTCCTGAGCCGGTCTATTCCCAGCTGCATCTTCGGCACGTCGCCTACCCAGCCGAGTTCGCCTCCGGTAAAGTGAAAATTCACGTTTTTCAGTCCCATTTCACCGGTAACAATATCCGCGATGGTCTTCACATCGATCCAGTCTTCGGACCCGATATTGAACGTATTCACCGGGTCCTTTGAATGAGTTATTGCAAAGTGCATTGCCTGAACGCATTCATGTATCTCGAGGTAAGACTTGGTCTGTTTGCCGTTGCCAAGAATCTCCAGTTCTTTTGGATTCTTTTGGAGTTTCCGGACAAAATCCGTGATAATGCCATGACCGCTTCGGGCGCCGACGATGTTGGCGAACCGGAACTGCCACGACCTCATCCCAAACGAGTGGCAGTATGCCGAGATAAGCGCCTCGCAGGCAAGCTTGCTTGCTCCGTATATGGAGACCGGCTCAAGGGGCGTGTATTCCTCCGGAGTCGGGATGACCCGGGCATTGCCGTATACGGTTGATGTGGAGGTGAATACAATCTCCGGCACTTTAAAAACCCGCATCGCCTCAAGGACCCGGTAGGTGGCAACAATATTATTCCGGAATGTGGGATCCGGTGTCATCGCACTCTGGCGCACATCCGGGTCTGCCGCGAGATGGTATACCCGGTCTGCCTCTTTGAGATCATCCTGCCAGCCATCCGACAGGAGATCCTTTTGCACGAGCTTCACCTTTCCGGATGCAATGTGCCCGGCGATCGTTTCTTTGTGCCCGGCAACAAGGGAGTCGATGACAACAACGTCATCCCCCTGTTCCACGAGGGAATCCACCAGATGGGAGCCGATGAACCCGGCCCCGCCTGTTACCACTGCAAACATCAATACCTAATATGTCATCTATGCTATAGGATTACTGCTATGTTTATCGGGATCGATCACGGCACCACCGCAATGAGGTTTGCCGGGGAAGGCCGCGAGTTCAAGATTTCGCGCGAGGCCGCAAAAGAGTTTCACTTCGCGGATATCTCCCGCATTTGTCATCCTGATGAGATCGAAGGGATCGCCATATGTTACTCCATGGGCGATAATATCAGTGCAATCACCAATATACGGAAGGTAGTGAACCGGGGGATCGTGAGCCGTGACGGTGCCGGCAAGCACATTGGCGGCGGAACACGGGTATTCGATGAAGTGGCGGCAAGCGGGATCCCCGCAGTTGTCATGCCCGGACTGCACCGCGGGTCGCCTACCGATCCCCGGTTCAAGGCTTACTCCCACCAGACAAGTCCCGAGAAGATCGGGATCGCGTACGAAGTCTGCAATTCGCTGGGAGACGATGTGATAGTCTCCGATGTCAGCTCGAACACCGTCTCTCTTCTCGTATCCGGTGGTAAACTGGTTGGTGCATTCGATGCCTGCATCTTTGCACCCGGTACGATGCATGGGGCGCTCGACGTGGACGCGATCCGGAAGGTGGATGCCGGAGAGTGGACAGCAAACGAGGCATTTCAGCATGCGGGGGTGAATTTTTCACTGCCCGAGAGTGAACGGATGCGGGCAGTGGCCATGTTTGCTGCCATGGAATGCGCGGCGCTCCGCTTGCTCAACAGGGGCGCGAGAGTCGCACTTGCCGGCAGTCTTGCTCCGGTTATTGAATCTGAAGTAAAATCTCTCCTCGGCTGCGATATTGCCGTGTACGATGAGTGGTGTGCCGGCAGGGGCCTTGCAAAAATTGCCCGGGATATCTTTTCCGGTCGTCGTGAAATCCTTGGGCTTGCCGTGGATCTCTAGATATATTCTGATTTATCCGGGTTAACGCCGATACAACCTGCGTTTCCGTCTCTGCGTTCCCGCCTCTTCGTATTTCATAAAATATTTTCTTCGACAATATCGACATGATTAATAGTGATAGATTACCATATTATTTTGCAAAATTTCGTGGAATTGCGGGATGAATAACCGTGTGTAAAGTCATGATAATTTACATAACCGGTTCGTTCTTTATCATGTAAGATTATCAGGGTTTTTTGTGAGAGAATTACGTATCCACGGCAGAGGTGGCCAGGGGTCGGTCACGGCTGCCGAACTGATTGCAGTCGCCGCATTTGAGGGCGGCGTCTTTTCCCAGGCATTCCCGGCGTTTGGTGTCGAACGCCGCGGAGCGCCGGTCCAGGCCTTTGTCCGTTTCAATGATAAAATGATCCGGCTGCGCAGCCAGGTTTACGAGCCGGATTACATCATCGTCCAGGACAGCACGCTGATCAAGGATGTCAATGTCTTCATGGGTGTGAAGAATGGTGGCATTGTCATCGTCAACACGGAAAAGAAGCCGGATTACACGGTACCTGACGGCGTGAAGCTTATCATGATCGATGCGACCTCCATAGCGCTCCGTGTCCTAGGCCTGCCTATCACCAACACAACCCTGATGGGAGCGTTCGCTGCAGCAACCGGAGAGATCCAGTTCGCTGCACTTGAGAAGGCACTTAACCGCCGTTTCAAGGGTGATCTGGCAGCCAAGAATATCGCTGCCGCAAAGGTTGCCTTTGATACCGTCAGGGGGGCAGCATAATGGCACTTGCTGTTGGCTGCCGGGCCCGGCCCGGGGGATCGCGGGACAACAAGACCGGTTCATGGCGGGTCTTCAAGCCGATCTTCGACCATGAGAAGTGCTCGAAGTGCGGGATGTGCCGGACGCTCTGTCCCGAGGGCTGTGTCCACGAGGATGCCGGGGAATATTTCGACCCGGACTACACGTACTGCAAAGGCTGCGGGATCTGCGCAGCCGAATGTCCCAAGGAAGCAATCACCATGAAACAGGAGGAGAAGTAGATGATGGAGATAACTGAGGGGTCACACGCAGTGGCAGAAGCGGTCCGGCTCTGCCGGCCGCAGGTGGTCTCCGCGTACCCGATCACACCCCAGACCCATATCGTCGAGGCACTTGCCGAGTTCGTGGCTAACTGCCAGCTCGATGCTGAGTACATCACGGTCGAGAATGAACTCTCCGCGCTCTCTGCCTGTGTTGGAGCAAGCGCAGCCGGCTCACGGACCTACTCCGCAACAACCTCGCAGGGCCTTTTGCTGATGACCGAAGTAGTTTTCAATGCCGCCGGTATGCGCCTGCCGATTGTCATGTCCATCGCCAACCGCGCCGTAGGTGCACCTCTCTCTATCTGGAATGACATGCAGGACTCGATCTCGCTCCGTGACGCCGGCTGGCTCCAGTTCTATGCCGAAGACAACCAGGAAGCGACCGACCTCCACTTCCTTGCCTACAAAGTGGCTGAAGACCCGGCAATCCAGCTCCCCGCATTCGTCTGTTTCGACGGGTTCATTCTCTCGCATACCTATGAACCGATTGATACGCTCTCGCAGGAACAGGTCGACACGTACCTCCCGGCATATAACCCGGCCGACAAACTGGATGCAAAAGACCCCATCAGTTTCGGCATGTATGCAACACCGGAATATTACATGGAATTCCGGTACGAGATGGACGAGGCCCAGAAACGGGCAAAAGGCGTGATCGCGAAATGCGGTAAAGAGTTCGGCACAATGTTCGGCAGGGACTACAGTGCCCTTGTTGAAGGCTACCAGCTCGATGATGCCGAGACCGCAATCGTTGCCATGGGTTCGATCTGCGGTACGGTCAAAGATACCATCGACGAGATGCGGGCAGCCGGTAAGAAAGTCGGGCTCCTCAAGATCCGGGTCTTCCGCCCGTTCCCCTCAGAAGAGATTGTAAAAGCACTTGCGAAGGTGAAACGGGTCGCAGTACTTGACAAGAATATCTCCCTTGGCACAAAAGGAGGTGCAACCGCCATCGAGGTCAGGGACGCGATGTACGGTTCCACGATACCGGTAAAAGGGTATGTTCTCGGGCTCGGGGGCAGGGATATTCGGAAGAAGGATATCAAAGAAATTGTATCGCTCTGTGAGAAAGGGATCGGCGATCAGTTCTATGGACTCAGGAAGGAGCTGATCTGAAATGGCCGAGAAGAAAAAGACCTGTGAACTGTTCGACTGCGGGCACCGTGCCTGCGGGGGTTGCGGGGCATCACTCACCGCCCGCCTCGTCACCCAGGCTGCCGGGACGAATACGATTATCGTCAATGCCACGGGATGCATGGAGGTCTTCTCCACTCCCTACCCGGAGACAGCATGGAAAGTCCCGTGGATCCATTCCCTGTTCGAGAATGCTTCTGCCGTTGCATCCGGGATCGAAGCCTCACTGAAAAAACAGGGTCGGAAAGAGAAGGTCGTGATCATGGCCGGCGACGGTGCCACTTTTGATATTGGCATGATCTGCATCAGCGGCGCCTTCGAACGGGGTCACGACTTTACCTACATCTGCTATGACAATGAGGCCTACATGAACACCGGTATCCAGCGGTCGGGAGCCACACCTTACGATGCAAGTACAACAACAAGCCCGGCCGGCACATGCTCATTCGGGAATAAGCGACCGAAAAAAGATATGCCGGCCATCCTTGCGGCCCACGGTGCGCCCTATATCGCCACTGCGTCGATCGCGTACCCGGCCGACCTCATGCAGAAAGTTGAGAAAGCTATCAATACCCCCGGCCCCTGCTATGTGCAGGTCCATGCCCCGTGCTGTACCGGTTGGGGTTTTGAAGGCGAACAGACGATTGCCATCGCAAAACTCGCGATCGAGACCGGTCTCTGGGCGAACTTCGAGATGGTGGGCGGAAAAGTCACCAAAGTAAAAAAAGTGGTCAGGAAACCGGTCGAAGAATACTTAAAGACCCAGAAGCGGTTCCGTCACCTCTTCAAGCCAAAACGGCAGGATGCGGAGATTGCACACATCCAGGAAATCGCCGACCAGAATGCGGAAAAGTACGGTCTCGATATCAAACTCAAGAAAGAATAGTCCAATTCCCAATCCATCTTCAATTTATCTTTTTTTTCCAATATGTCAAAAATCAGGGTATCTTTGAAAAATGGATAGGCTCATATACTAAAATCAAAAAATGATTGAAGCATATTCCCATGAAACTATCTTCCGACGCTTCCGGCAGATCCGTAGACCGGAGGTTTTCGTGGAACGTGGTCTGCTGTGCTTTTCTCGTGTTCTGTGTCTTCGTTGCTTTTTTTGGCACGGTATCGGCTGCTCCTGCTTCTGAACGCAAAGAAGTCCTGTATCTCAACTCCTATAGCAAAGGTCTCGAATGGTCGGATGCTGTTACCCAAGCGGTTGAAGACGGTATGCGGACCTCCGGCTATCAAGTCAACCTTCATATCGAGTACATGGATGAAAAACGGTACCAGGATCCGGCGTATGAATCGATGCTTGTCGATCTCTACCGGTACAAGTACGCAAACCACCGCTTTGATGTTATCATTGTTTCGGATGATAACGCGTTTACCTTTATAAAAAAGCACCGGCAGGCGCTGTTCCGGGACACACCGGTTATATTCTGCGGTGTTAACTATTATTCCGAGGATATGCTGGCAGGCCAGACCAATATCACCGGTGTTGTCGAGCAGTACGATATCAAAAATACCCTGGCAACAGCCCTCCGCCTCCAGCCCTCGGTACAACATATCTATGTTATCAACGACCGCTCTGCGACGGGGGTCGCCAATAAAAAGAATATCGAGCAGGCCATTCCCGAATTCAGGGGTCAGGTGGATTTCACGTTCCTTGAGGACTACTCTATGGCTGAGATGGAGGACGGGGTTGCAATCCTCCCCGACAATAGTCTCATCCTCCTTATGACGTTCAACCAGGACCGGCTGGGTAACGATTACACTTATGATGAGAGTATCCGCCGTATCAGGGCGAATGCAAATGTGCCGATCTATGGCATCTGGGAGATGTACCTTGGCAAGGGAATCGTTGGAGGCATGCTCACGAGTGGGTTCGAGCAGGGAAACATCTCTGCACAGGTGGCGACCCGGATCCTGCAGGGTGAATCTCCATCGCAGATCCCCGTTGTCCTGAATCCCCCGAACCATTACATGTTCGATAATGCCGAACTGTCCCGTTTCGGCATCAGCGCTGTAAACCTGCCTTCGGGAAGTATTGTTGTCAACCAGCCGACCCCTGTCCGGATCCTGCCGGAATCCGTCATATGGGCAATCGGTATCAGCGCAATTGGTCTTATCCTCGGCCTGGCCGCCATGGTCGTTGCATTCCTGCGGCTCCGGCGTATCCGCGACGCACTTGATGAGAGTGAACGCCGCTACCGCGCTGTTGTCGAGGACCAGACCGAGCTGATCTGCCGTATTAACAAGGATGGTACCCATATCTTCGTTAACGATGCCTACTGCCGGTATTTCGGGAAGACCCGTTCTGAAATCATGGGAACAAAATTCATTCCTGGTATGAGCAGCGGGGAGAAAAGAAAAGTCAGAAGCCACCTTACCTCGCTTTCGCCGATCCATCCCATTGGGAGCACGACAAACCAGGTGGAGATCCCCGGGCAGGGAACGCGGTGGCTGAAATGGAACAACCACGCCATCTTTGACGATACCGGGAATGTATCGGAGTATCAGTCCGTAGGGAGGGATGTTACTGATGTGCAGCTTGCCGAGAACGAACTCCGGAAGTACCAGGAAAACCTCGAAGCGCTTATCGATACCCGAACGCAGGAGCTGGTAACCTCCAATGCCCAGCTCCAGCAGGAAGTAGCAGAACGTACAACTGCCGAGGACCTTCTTGCCGAGGAGAAAGAGCGTCTTGCCGTCACCCTGCGATCGATCGGGGAAGGTGTGATCACGACTGATATATCCGGCCGGGTGCTGCTGGTGAACCGCGTTGCCGAACGGCTGACCGGCTGGAAACAGGAATATGCTTCCGGTCTCCCGATCGCACGGGTTCTCTCATTAATCGATGAGAAAAACCGGCAGCCCATCGAGAACCCGGCACTCAGTCTCTTGAAACAGAACGAGAGTATAAATTTCCCGTTCCGCGCGGTGCTGGCTGCAAAAGACGGCACCGAACGTATCATTGAGGAGAGCGCATCGATCATGTCCGATCACGAGAACCGGACGATCGGGTTTGTCATTGTATTCCGCGATATAACCGAACGGCAGAAACTGGAAAACGAGCTCGCCAGAACCCATAAACTGGAGTCGCTCGGTCTCCTTGCCGGCGGTATCGCCCACGATTTCAACAATATCCTCACGGCGATATTCGGCAATATCATCCTTGCCCGGATGCATGTCGGTGAGGATTCCCCCGGTTTTGAACGCCTTGCCGAGGCGGAGAATGCCATGGTCCGGGCAAAAGAGCTGACCCAGCAGCTGCTCACTTTCTCCAAGGGTGGTGCGCCGGTCAAGGAGACTGCGGATATCACCGCCATCATCACTGACTCGACAAAGTTCATGCTCCGGGGCTCGCAGTCGCGGTGTGAATTTGCAATCGAGCCAGACCTCTGGACGGTGGATATTGATGTCGGCCAGATAAGCCAGGTGATCAACAATATCGTCATCAATGCCGATCATGCCATGCCGGGTGGCGGTATTATCCATGTCTCTGCCCAGAACTGTACCTTAACAAAGGGTACTCCGCTACCCCTCACACCGGGCCGGTATGTGAAGATCACCATTGCAGACAAAGGATCCGGCATCTTAAAAGAGAACCTGACAAGGATCTTCGATCCGTATTTCACCACCAAGGCGAAAGGAAGTGGCCTTGGTCTTTCGACTGCCCTTTCCATCATCCGGAAACACAGCGGCCATATCGAGATCGAGTCCGAACCTGGAAAAGGGACCTCGGTTCACATCTACCTGCCGGCATCGGAAAAGAGTCTCAACGGGTCAACGACAGGCAATGGTCAGCCGGTACACGGGAGCGGGCGCATCCTTGTCATGGACGATGAGGAAGCGATCCTCGATATGGCCTCGGCCCTGCTTTCCCATTTCGGTTACCGGTCCAGCGTTGCATTGGACGGGGAGGAAGCAATTGCTCTCTACAAGGAAGCATCAGCGAAAAATGATCCTTTCGCTGCAGTAATCATGGATCTGACTATTCCCGGTGGTCTCGGGGGCAAGGAGACCATCGCCCGCCTGGTCGAGTTTGACCCGCGTGTCAAGGCGATTGTGTCGAGCGGGTACTCCACAGATCCGATCGTGGCAAATTTCCGTCAGTATGGGTTTGTTGGCATCCTGACCAAGCCATACACGGCAAAAGAGATGAGCGAAATTATCAAAAAGGTCCTGTCGGTAAAAATGGATACAGCCTGACCGTTTTACCCAAAACCCCCCAATTCTCCGCGGATCAAACCGCTATGTTTATTCTTTCAAACGAATTCTTCATTATCTATGAAAGTTGTGTATTTCACCTGTATCGGTCTGCTTATCCTGGCCGTTCTTGTAACCGGCTGTACGAGCCAGCCTGCACAGACCCCGGTAACTCCTGCAGCTACTGCAGTTCCGGAGCAGACCGTGTCTATCCCCGCAACACCTCCGGCAACTCTTACCAGCACCACCTGGAAACTCGGGTGGTTCGACGATACCAGAGGTATCTGGTCCAAGGTGGCCGAAGGAAGCACAATCACGGCAACATTCCTGAATGAAGGGAAGGTCACGGGTTCGGGCGGCTGCAACGGGTACTCATCTGACTACCAGCTCGGCTCCACGCCCCGAATATGGTTCCGGCGTCCGGAAGTCCCCCAGAATCACGAATGCCAGACCCCGTACGGTGTGATGAGCCAGGAATCTGCGTATTTCACCGATCTCGAGTGGGCTGAAACCTACTCAATCACAGATGGCCAGCTCCTGATCTTTGACAAGACGAACAAGAAGATCCTGCAGTTTGATCCCTCGTAGGGCCGGCAGCAGGAATTTTTCTCCCCCCACGCAGGGGATGGGAATAATTCCCCAGCCTTTTCTCACTACGGCAAAAAAACTCGCCGATCTTCCATCAACATTATTAATAGGGTACAGGGTGACATTAGTAAGAGTCTGGGGCTCGTGGTCTAGTCGGTTATGACGTCGCCCTTACACGGCGGAGGTCGCCGGTTCGAATCCGGCCGGGCCCATTTTTCTGAACACTTACCCGGGAGGGTACACCCTGGCGGCAGGAACCCGGACCTGTGCCTGAGAATAAGAGTATAATCTTACACCTTCCGGCAGTGGTATTTCAGGCTTTGAAAAAAGAGATGAAAAGCGTTTTTTATTATTTATAAAACCCGACAAACCGGATGGTATAAGTAAGATTCTGGCCGGCAAGCATGTGGTTTTCGTCGAGGGTGACCGTATCATTTGTGACATTAATAATCTGAACCCGTGCAACAGCCCCGTCCGCTTTTCTCGTGATAGTGTACATGTTCCCGACAACTGGTTCCATATCCGTGGACAGTTCCGACCGGTTCACTACATGGATAAGGCTGTCGAGGCGGGGGCCGTAGGCTTTGTCAAAGGGGATATTCACGGTTTTTGTTGAATTTACGGTCATTCCAATGACTGCTTCCTCGAATCCCGGGATAGCGGTGTTGCTTCCGATGGTGAAGTTGAATGTGCCCTGATCGAGATTGGAATAAAAGACGGTACCGTTTTCCAGGGTTCCGTTATACGACACCATGACGGTGTCACCGTTTTTTGCCACGAACGGGTTAAACAGGAAAAATCCGATGATGAGCAGGACGACAATGACCACTGCTGCAGCAACAGCGTACTGGGTGTATTGTTTTTTCCGTTCTGCCACCGCTGCTTTTCCCTTCAGTTTTTCAGACTTCTTCATGCAATCATCCCATATTGTTTTTCCTGGTATCTTATACAGTTGTTTAAAAAAACCGGGAGTTTGTGGAACGTTCGTGAGGTCCGGGGACCGGTACAATTGTACTTTATTTATAGGTGAAAAGCGCATCCGGTAGTGTTGATTATGACGGATCAGGTACGGGTTGCAGAGGTTGCAGGGAAAAAGGTGCAATGGGATGCTGCACAGATGCGCAAGATCCAGGAGCATCCCTGCTTTTCAGAGAAAGCATGCCACAACTTCGGCAGGTGCCATATCCCGGTCGCACCGAAGTGTAATATCCAGTGCAATTACTGCATCAGGGATTTCGATTGCGTCAACGAGAGCCGGCCTGGTGTCACCACCCGGGTACTCAACCCTGATGAGTCTATGGATATGGTCAAAAAAGTCGTGGACAAATACGACTACATCAAGGTCGTTGGTATCGCGGGGCCCGGGGATCCTCTGGCAAATGAGGAGACCTTCGAGACCCTGAAACGGCTCCACGAGAAGTACCCCAATGTCATCAAATGTATCAGTACCAATGGCCTCCTGTTGCCGGATAAGATCGATCTCTTACAGAAATACGATGTCGGCAATATCACGGTGACGCTCAATGCCATCGACCCGGAGATCGGGGCGAAGATCTACCAGTTCGTGGATTACGAGGGAAAACGGTACACAGGACTTGAAGCGGCAAAACTGCTCCTCTCCCAGCAGATGAAAGGGATCGAGGAGGCTATCAAACGCAATATGATCGTCAAGATCAATACCGTCTATATCCCTGGCATTAACGAGGACCATATCCCTGCGATAGCAAAGAAGGTCGGCGAGATGGGCGTGTACACCTTCAACCTCATCCCCCTGATCGCCCAGTACAAGTTTGCCGGTATCGCACCACCGACGCAGGAGATGAAGCGGAAGATGCAGGACGAATGTTCAAAATACGTCAAGCAGATGCGGCACTGCCAGCGCTGCCGTGCCGATGCCATCGGTAAGCTCGGGCATGATGTCCAGTCGTGTATGTACGAGAATAAATAATCTTTTTCAGGCTTTTGGCGTTCCTTTCCAGACCTTTACGGCTTTTCCGGAAATTTTTATCCTGTCCGGAGTGTCCAAATAGTGTCTTCGAGCGTTATAATCTAAATATGGGAAGCGACATGTTCCCCTGCCCGCTGCTCATGCCGTTACTCAGGATGCGATTCATCTCCTCAATCACCGGTTCCAGGGTGGGGGGTATCGCAGTATCTTCGGTATTAACCGTCTTACCCTTATAACTGATACTGTACTGCATGAAGTCCGCGCCCTCGCGGAGAGATGTATAGTTCCCTTCGAGCGCGGTGAATTGTGCCGCTTCAAATACTTGTGAGATCTGTTCGAGTTCGGACTGGTTCAGCTGGATCTCCCTGCTGGTGGTCCGGCTCGAGACCAGTGTAACACCATTGTCAAAGACCACCAGCCGGTCATTTACACCCGCAATTCCACCACTGCGCTGGTAGTCTACGAAGAGTGTCGGTTCTGCAGGGTTCGGGACCGGCAGGGTCTTTGTGCCGAGACACCCCGCCAGTATAATGGCTGTAACTATCAGAACTACACATACAACTGTCCGATTCTTCATGGCTGTCTCATCCCCGTCCGGGAAGTTTTTTCTTAACTTCTGATGATTATATCTGTAATACGTCAGCTTTTGCCGGTTTTCCTGAAGACTTGCGTTCGGGAAGCACTTCCTCGAGTGCTGCAATCAGGCCATCGACCTTCTCATTATTGAAGGCAGCACGGAACGCTGCAATCTCTGCGGAGTTCATGATCATAATTCCTTTTTTCTTCATCGGGAGCCCGTTGTCGCCAATCGGGTTGATGTCAATCGCAAGTGAGGGGGCGCGGTTCTTTGTCGCCGGGAGCCGGATGATCGAGACCCCTTTTACCGACGTGTGTTTGCGTTCCCAGTCCTGTCCTTCTTCAATAAATGTTTTAAGGGTTGCTGCCAGTTCCATAACAAGAATTATTGATTTATATATTAAAAGCCTCTCCGTTCCGATCCTGGTGTCTTTTTCGCGCTGGCAGGATTTCCCTGTCTGATCCATATGAGGGGTGTCCTGCCTCCTGACACAGCATAATAAGATCGGAGGATAAACCGGTGACAGCACGATCTCTTATGCCCTCCCTCGCTCTTCACCCGGACCAGCCGTTCAATCTCGATGCAAGCCTTGGCTGCGGGCAGGTGTTCCGCTGGGACCGTGGCGCGGACGGATGGTGGTACGGGGTTGTGGACAACAAAACCCTGAAAATACGGCAGGACGGGGAAAGGCTTACGTACGCAGGAGCATCCGCATCGTTCATCCGGCATTATTTTTCCCTGGATACTGACCTTGAGGCGATCTTTTCCTCTCTCGATATAGATCCATTCATTCACACGTGCATCATGAAAAACCGCGGTCTCCGGCTCGTGCGCCAGCCCCCGTGGGAATGTACGGTCTCGTATATCTGCTCGACTAATTCCAACATCCCCACGATCCGGCGCAGGATTGCGTCTATCGCGGAGCGGTGCGGCAGTCCCGTTGAATTTGAAGGGAAACTGTATCATACGTTCCCTGATCCCTCAGCGATTTCCTGTGTGGGTCATGAAGGCCTGACAGAGTGCAGGCTCGGGTACCGCCAGCCCTATGTCTCCGGCACTTCAGGCCTCGTTGCTGATGAAAATGCATGGGAGTGCCGGATCCGGAAACTCCCTTACGAGGAAGCCCGCAGGGAACTCATGAAACTTCATGGAGTCGGCCCGAAAGCTGCTGATTGTATCCTGCTCTTTGCATTCCAGAAGTACGAAGCATTTCCGGTCGATGTCTGGATCCGGAGGATTATGCAGGAGCACTATCTGCCGGAACTATCATTGGACGAACCCCTGACGAACCGCGAATACGATACGATCCGCCGGTTTGCCCGGGAGCATTTCGGGGAATATTGCGGCTGGGCGCAGGAGTACCTGTATGCGGGGAGGGAAGGGTGAATCCGATCCCGATGGATTTTTTTTCAGGCAAAAAAATATGAGCATTCCGCTGACCCGAAGGGGCGCCCCCGCAGCGGATCAGTGAACAAAACGAAAAATGTGCTCTGGAGAAACGCACGTGAACGGGAGTTCACACTCGAACCATGAAAATCATGTAAATGCTGGATATTGGGAGGGCTCTCCGCCACAGGGTCTCGGTACGGCACGGCGGGGCAAGTCCGGTTTCCGGGAAAACAGGTAATTGAAGCCGCCGCGGGAGCGCCCCCGCGGGGGCGGCGGCACCTATCGTAATGGGGGTATGGGGGCATCAGCCCCCATCATATATCTTCTAGCGTGATTTAATATGGAAATGTCCTCACAATTTCCATTCTGTGTGCCTGTGGCCGCAGGCATCGTGAGCGTTTTCATATTAAATCCTTTCTCGTGGGATATGTCGCCCCTCTTGGGTCAGCCCTGCCCCTGTTTGGAGTGGGAGCGCAAATAATGCTTCTGTATACCCGTTAGGGAAATTCTCTGCGTTTTGTGTACAGGCAATTTCCCACTATCGCATCAGGGTGCATCAGCGGCGGGGCAAAGCCCCTATGGCGTCAAGTTATTCTAAATGATTTCTAAAGAGCAAAAAAAAAGATTTAATTACGTCCCGATATCCCAGCTGCAACCATACTTCTTCTGCTCCTTTGTGAGCGAATCAATGGAGAGCCCGAGCGACGAGAGTTTCAGGTTGGCTACTTTTTCGTCGATCTCGTTTGGCACCTCGTACACGCCGCCTTTCATCTTCTTTCCGTTCTTTGCAATGTGGAGGGTGCAGAGCGCCTGCAGGGCGAAGCTTAAGTCCATGACCTCGATGGGGTGGCCCATACCTTTTGGTGTGGCAAGGTTGACGAGCCGGCCTTCTGCAAGGACGTGGACGGCTTTCTTGCCGAGCATAAACGTCTCGATACCGTCGCGCTGGATGACCTTGTTGGCATTCTTGTGGAGCCATTCGATATCGATCTCGACATTGAAGTGGCCGGCGTTGGAGAGGATTGCACCGTTTTTCAGTTTCTTAAAGTTCTTTGCACCAATAACCGCAACATTTCCCGTTGTGGTGACAAAGATATCACCGATGGCCGCCGCGTCGTCCATGGACATGACCATGAACCCGTCCATATGGGCTTCAAGGGCACGTCGCGGGTCGATCTCGGTAACAACGACCTTGGCTCCGAGCCCGTGGGCTTTCTTTGCAAGGCCCCGGCCGCAGAACCCGTACCCTGCGACAACGAAATATTTCCCGGCAATGAGGGTGTTGGTCGTGATCATGATCGACGACAGGGCACTCTCCCCGGTCCCGTGAACATTATCGAAGAATCGCTTCATGGGGGTGTCGTTGACCGCGACGACGGGGAACTCGAGCTTGCCTTCTGCTGCCATTGAACGGAGGCGGTGGATACCGGTCGTGGTCTCCTCACAACCTCCGATGACCTTCTTTATCAGGTCGCGGCGCTTGGTGTGGATATAGTGGATGAGATCCATCCCGTCATCGATGGTGATGACCGGCTTTGCATCGAGCACCTTGTCGATGGCGGCATAGTACTCGTCAACCGTACAGGCCCGCTTTGCATAGCAGTGAACATTCTTCACGTCATTGAGGGCTTCGGCTACGTCGTCCTGTGTCGAGAGCGGGTTGCAGCCGGTGATATGAACCGTTGCGCCTCCTGCTGCGAGCGTGGAGACAAGGTTTGCGGTCTTGGCCTCAACGTGGAGCGCCATGCCGATTGTCATGCCGGCGAACGGTTTCTCTTTCTCGAATTGCTTCCTGATGGCGGCGAGCACCGGCATATACTGCGCAGCCCATTCGATTTTCAGCTTTCCTGAGTTCATGAACATCCTCATCTGGGACAAGGCAGACCCCCGTCCGGATACTGACTACCCTATGATTAGGGACGGCAGGCAACATAAAAACTCCTCAAACCCGGGACGGTTAGGAAATGTAGATAGTATCCGCCCTCCAACTCTGGTATGCATGGTGCTCACGCGACGGATCATCCCCTGTCTTGACCTCAAGGATGGCAGGGTTGTGAAGGGGACGAACTTTCTGGGACTCCGCGATGCCGGTGACCCGATTGAGCTGGCAGGACGGTACAACGAGCAGGGTGCAGACGAGGTCGTATTCCTCGATATCACCGCGTCAAAAGAGAAGAGGGGGATCATCATCGATCTCATCAAGCGTGCTGCCGACCAGCTCTTCCTCCCGCTCACGGTCGGAGGCGGTCTCAAGTCCCTTGATGACATCCAGCAGATTCTCCGGGCTGGGGCGGACAAGGTGAGCCTCAATACGAGTGCGGTCCACGACCCGACGCTGATCACCCGGGGTGCTGAAGCGTTCGGCACCCAGTGCATGGTCTGTGCAATGGACGTGCGCCGGAATTTCACCCTGAACGAAAAGGCAATCCCCGTAACCCTCGAAGATGGCCGCAGGTGCTGGTACGAGGTGGTCATCTATGGAGGTAGCAAACCCACCGGTATCGATGCGGTGGCCTGGGCAAAGGAAGCCGAGGAGCGGGGTGCGGGAGAGATCCTCCTCACCAGCATGGAGACCGACGGGACGAAGAACGGGTTCGATATCGCTATTACTTCCGCAATCTCCGATGCTGCGGGCATCCCGGTAATCGCGAGCGGCGGGGTCGGCACCCTTGAGCATTTCTACGACGGTTTTACGAAAGGAAAAGCCGATGCCTGCCTCGCGGCAAGCGTCTTCCACTACGGCGAGTTCACAGTAAAAGAGGTAAAAGAGTATCTCAGGGGCCGGGATATCCCGGTACGGCTCTGAGATCGAACTCGAACGCAGCAACGGAGTGTTCGAGTTCGAACGCGACAAGCACGGCGGGATGGATCTCGCCAAAAACACCCACGGTTTTTCCGGCCACAACAATATCCCCGCGACGCCCGTCAATGAATGCCGGATCTTTCGATTCCTTCACGGTATAGTCGATGGAGAGCTCGTGGAGCACAGCATCGGCAGAGGCATATGCCTCGGAAAAGTCCGCGTCGGGATGCGTGCTGACCCCGGCTGCCTGCTGGTGGGTGCTGCAGTCCAATACCACATCGCCCACAGTAAAGAGTCGTTGCGGGAGCTCGCGGTGCCGGTTGAGGGTGAGGAATTCGAGGAGCAGGGGAAGGAGCTCGGTCCTGACCACCGTGTTCTCGATGCTGATCGGGTGCATTACGTGGAGGACGCCCTTTGTTTCAGTGCGCTGCATCCGCTTGTAGAGCACGTCCTCGTTCGTCAGCGTGAACGGCATCACTTCGAGATAGCCGAGCCCCGTGAATGCCTCGCGGGCAAGGGCTGCGTTGACCTGTACCGGGTGGGGTTTACCCACGGTGAAGGTCTTCGGGGGGAGTGATTCGATCTTATCGTATCCGTACGCGATCGCCACGTCCTCGAAAAGGTCCCAGTCGTGCATGATATCTGCCCGGTAACAGGGCACCTGTACCTTCACCTTGTCCGCACCGGCCGGTTCAGCACCAAAGCGCATCTTTTTGAGGAGCTCGGCCATCTGCGGTGCGGTCAGGCTGATCCCGAGGAGCCGGGCACATTCACTCACGCTCACCGTCCGCTCCGCGGGTGCGAGCGTCGGTGTCTGCACACCGCCGATCTCCACGCTCTCAATGGTCGCCCCTGCTTCGGCCATGGCCGTGCAGATGATATTTACGGCAACGCTGACCGCCCGCCGGTCGGTGCCCGTCGTGTCGAGAAGGATGTTCTTCGTATCAACGGTCACCCGTGTCCGCTCGCCATTGATGATCGGGGGGAACGAGAGGACGTTATTGTGGCTGTCAATGATCAGCGGGAAGAGCGGGAAGTTCTTAACGATCTTCGCGTAGTCCCGTCCTTTCGGGTGCTTCTCGAGGATCTCATCCATGGTCATCTCTTCCGTGTAATCAAGGGGCACGAACTTCCTGTTTCGTGGTGATGCGATATAGCGGAACGGCGGCTTCACGGTGTCCATGTCGTGGATGCCGATCGCTACCTTGCTGCGGCCCCTGCCGACCGCCCAGTGCAGCGACTCCTGCAGGGACATAATGCTCTGGATCGACTCGTCATCGAACGCGACCCCGCGGATCACGGCCGCTCCGAGCACAGGGCGGATGTCCGCCAGTTTCGGGTCGATGGTGAAGGAGATGCCGGAGGGTTTCACGGGATATGACGGGAGGCCGGTCTCGATCCCAAGGTAGCCCCGCATAGCCCGGGCAACCCCTTCCGGACTGAAAAGGTCAGGCCGGTCCGGGAAGAACTCCACGTCCGCGTGGTCCTCCTCGGTCCGCTCCACGTCTGAGCCGATGAGGGGGACTTTCTCGAGGATGGTCTTCCGGTCGGTGCGGGTGAGCCGCTCGAGATACTTATAGGGAAGGGTGATAACTGCCATGTCAGATCCCTCCCTTTAACTTCCGCAGCGAAGGTGTCTCGCGGAGGAACGCCACGTCGCTCTTGTGGAGAAGCCGGAGGTCCTTGAGGCCGAGGCGGAGCATCGCGATCCGGCTCACCCCGAGGCCCCATGCAAGGACGGGATAGTTGATCCCGATCGGTGCGGTGACCTCTTCGCGGAAGACGCCGGCGCCGCCCATCTCGATCCAGCCGATGCCGTCAATGTATACTTCCGCATCAAGGCTCGGTTCGGTGTAGGGATAATACGAGGGCTTGAACCGCACACTCGTAAAGCCCATGCGGTTGTAGAACTCGCGGAGGATCCCGAGCAGGTTACCGAACGAAACATTTTCGTCCATCACGATCCCTTCGAGCTGTTCGAACTCTGCAAGGTGGGTTGTGTCGATCGTTTCACGCCGGTATACCCTGCCGACAGCGAACGCTTTGATGGGGGGGTTATTGTTCCTTGCAAGGTGCTGGATGGAGAGGCACGTCGTGTGCGTACGGAGCACGCACTGCTCGGCCTTCGCCTCTTTCCAGACTCCGCCCCAGCCGGTCGAGGATGTTTCTCCCCCGGAGAGGTGCATGGCCTTCACTTTTTCGTAGTCCTTTGGCAGCGGGAGGGTTTCTTTGAGGTAGAACGTGTCCTGCATCTCGCGTGCCGGGTGGTCCTGCGGCTGGAAGAGGGCGTCAAAGTTCCAGAACGATTGCTGGACGATCCCGCCGTAGAGCTCCTCGAACCCCATCTCAAGCAGGATCTCCCGCATCTCGGCAATGATCCGCTGGTACGGGT
Organism: Methanoregula sp.; assembly: GCA_041652515.1. Lineage (GTDB taxonomy): Archaea > Halobacteriota > Methanomicrobia > Methanomicrobiales > Methanospirillaceae > Methanoregula. The sequence continues at coordinate 23,722 of JBAZHD010000002.1, read as the reverse complement.
GGATCTTTCCAGGGTACGCTTTCTTCGGGAGCTTGGAGACGTCATACCTGCGGAGGTTTGCAGTCTTCCATGCCCCCGAGAGGATCTGCTCTCGCGTGAGCGTGCCGGTCTCCTCGCGGAAGTCGAGGCCTTTCTTTGCCAGGGCGATCCCATCCTGGGTGATGGCAAGGGTATACCGGACGGTCTCGCACTCCTGCAGGATCCCGCGCTTCATGAGTTCCTTTGTCATTTTGTCATCAGCGGACGGGTTTTTCAGGGCAGATTCGTCGGCATCGGTTGAGGCTCCCGGAATCTTTGTCACAGAAGTGCCCTCGACCTTGATAAGCCCCTTCTTCCGGAGCTGGCCAAACCCGATCTTAAATGCCTCGTGTTTCCTGAGATCGTCAAGTGTTGTCCCCGGCAGGATAAACCGGAGGAGCTGCGTTTCGGGAAGTCCTTTCTCTGCATAGCCCTTTCCCTCGTCCGTGTATGCGAACTCCTTTACAACGATCCGTTCGACCGTGACAAGCCCGTTGTCCTGTGCGAGATGGGCCCACTGCACGACTGCCTCGGGTGTTGCTCCGAGCAGGCCGGCAATATGCAGGGCATCTGCCTTCTTCTCTTTCTCCAGTGTTGCAAGCAACCGCTTCTCGTTCTGTGTCAGTTCCGCCATCTTACACCTGTATCCTGTCTGCACACGCGTCCATTTTCTCTCTGAAATCCTTCAGGAACGCCACGACCCGTTCTGCTGTCTCCTTCTTGCACTGCCCGCAGGTAATCTCGCCGGCCATGCACGTTCTCTTTATTTTTGCAAGTTCTGCATCGTCCGTCACCATATGGAAGAGGTTCAGGAGATAGACCGAGCACTTGTCCGGTTCGCCGCCAAGACGCTTCTGCTCCTCAAGGGTCATCTTCCCGCCGGTGATCCCGCTCATCACTTTCTTGCGTATAACCGCTTCGGGCTCGTAGAATGAGATGATGGACTCCGGAATGCTCGATGACATCTTGCCCCCGGTAAGGCCGGGCATGAAGATATGGTATGTGGACGAGGGAGTATAGAACGCAAAACCTCCGTGCGCTTTCTCGATCTCCCGGACTTTTGCCGATACATCGACACACTGTGCGTCTTTAATGTCGACATGTCCTTCGTACTTCTTCGCGTGCGGGAACGCCTTTTTGACCGAGTCGAGTGCTGCCTCGGGAGCATTCTTCGACCGTACGCTGATGTAACCGTCCCGCTCCTCGACCGTGAACATCCGCATCTTGTGGGCGATCCCGCGGGTGAGGCGGATATGCGGGTCCTGGTCAACCCCGACCGGCACCACCGTCGGCGCCGGCTCCCGGTCGATCTGGGGATAGAGGATATCCGCGACCTGCGTGATCACGGAGTCCGCGTGGGCAAGATCGGTGTCGGGGCCGAAGCCGTAGATAGCCGTGAGTTCGGAGAAGTTGACCTTGGTCGCCGCCTCGAAGGCAAGGTCCTTGAGACGGTTGTTCCTGCTCTGGAAGAACGTTGTTCCTTCAAAACCGAGTGCATAGAGGCAGGCAAGATACTCCTTCCCGTACTCGTTGCATTTCTCCCATGAGAGACCGCGAACGGCATGGGCCTCGCGGTCGGCGATAGTGATGTAACCGTTGCCGCCCTGCAACACGTGCCAGACGACCTCCTTCATCACCATCAGGTGGCCAAGATGCGGGTGACCGCTCGGCATGAACCCGGTGAGAATGTGGAACGGCGTTTTATTTCGTATCGCCCGGGCAATGGGGAGGTAATCCCGGTGCCCGACCACGATGCCCCGGCGCATGAAGTACGGGACTTCGGGGAGTTCTGATAAGACCGGTGCAATGGGGTCGATGCCGAATTCGGCAAACGTCTTCCCGATATCGAGGGACGGAGTGCTTGACCAGGGGTTGTTCTGCGGTTCCTGCATGATTATATCACAGTTTTATCCGTGCGAATTCGACGAACTGGATTCCGGAAGAGTGTACGGCGCCAAAGAACATCTTCTTTTTGACGGAATGCGCCATCCGCACGGAGCGGGAGATAACACTCATCGGGAGCTCCGATTCCTTCCCCACAGCATGGACGAGCAGGTCGGAGTGGACATTTTTTCCGCAGTAAACCCGGAAGTGATGCCCGAATTTGTAACCGGTCCGGGGGGTATAGTCATGAGAGCGGAGGTTTGCATACACCGCATTCTTGATTGAGAGTTCCCCGTCGGTCTCCGTGGCAATTTTGAGGAATTCAGACGGGCTCACGATTGCTCTTTCTCTTGTTAAGGTAAGCGTCCCTTTTCCTATGAGGTAGAGCAGTTCCAGGGGGGAGAGGATCAGGCGTCCGGGATCGAGCCGTTTGCCGTACCCGGCCAGTTCAAGGTCAGACCCTTCCGGCGTCGCGATAATCGCAGATTTCCCGACCAGCATTGCTTCATGATGGGAAAGGGCCGGAAGTGTGCTGCAGGCATCGGCAAGTTTCGGGAGTTTGATCTCGTAGTACGTCAGTTCATCCTCATCATCGACTACCGCAAGCACGTACTGCTTGCGCATATTTTTCGAGGCAATGACCTCCTCAATGATCTTTTCGAACCGGATCGGGTCGCGCTCGGAGAGGACGCGGACAAGGTACACGGACGCACCTTTCCCCGGTTTCTCGCCACGCTTGAAGATGCGGAAATCGTGTGGCCCGGTCTGGACCACGTATCCCCGCTCGCGGAGGTCGCGGTACACAAAGTAACTGCGCATGAAGTTCGGCTGGACAGAGAACCTGGAAAAGAGGGTATCGAACGAGTAGCCCGGGACCTCGATCTTCTGGCGGTGGAGCAGGTAGAGTGCCTCAACCGGGGAAAGCTTGAGGCCTTCGCCATCCGGCCTGCCGTAACCGCTCTGCTCATACAGGGATCTGCCGTCTTTTCCCGTGCGTACCGTAGTACCATCGAATGTCGCTTTCACTGCCGGATCTATTGTTACTGAATGATTATAATGGCGCGTGGATGCATGAGGAGCAGGCCAACCCTGCATGAACTGCCGGGCTGTAATTCATAAGGAATACAAAAGGAATACCCCTTGTATGGGGAACAATGCGTTTAAAAGGGGATAAATCGAATTTGTATAGTCAGATCGTATCCTCTAAGTATGCCTGAATGCACGTCCCCTGGGATGAATCACATTCCGGGAATATCTGGGTAATACTAAATTGATAGATCCGTCCCCACACCGGAATTATTTTTTGTCCATAGAAAAATGGCGGAAAAATGATGGTGATACCGAACAACGACCCCGGATGCCGACCGATGAGCGTGCTCAACCTTGCGGGTTTTCTCGCACGGTCAGCAGTGAACGGCCCCGGTATCCGGGCAGTTGTCTGGGTACAGGGGTGCCCCTTACGCTGCGAGGGGTGTTTCAACGAGCGGTTCCAGCCCTTTTCTCCTGCAATGCAAATTACCGTGAGTGAACTTGCAGAAACGATTCTTTCCCTCCCTGGTATCGAGGGCGTCACAATCTCGGGTGGCGAGCCGTTTGCACAGGCCGGCCCGCTTGCGGCGCTCGGGGAAAAACTACGGGCTGCCGGTCTTTCCATCGTAACCTATACGGGATACACCGAAGACCAGCTTGCCGGAGGTGATGACCCTGCATGGCCGTCACTCCTTGCGGTAACCGATCTCCTCATCGCCGGCCCTTACATCGCCGCTCTTGCACGGCCGGACCCGCTCAAAGGTTCCGCAAACCAGCACGTGATCCCGCTCGGCACCCGGCTCGTATCGCCTGCTCTGACAAGGGCTTACGATACATCCTCCGGCCGTACCGAGTTCACGATAGCGCCCAATGGCACCATCACCACCACCGGGTTTCCCGTGCCGGCCCTGCTCGAACACCTTGTATCGCGCTGCAGGGGTGAGTGAGATGTCGCACTACAGCCGTGTCAGGACCCGGTTCCACAATCGTGAGGCACTTATTGCCAGTCTTAAAAATCTCGGCTACGAGGTCGAGACCGACACGGTCATCCATGGCCACCACGGCGAACATACTGTCGACATTGCTGTCAGGAAAACAAAGGGGTACGGTATCGGGTTTGTGAAGGGCCCGGACGGCACCTACGATATGGTTGCCGACTGGTGGGGTGTAAAAGGGGCCGGGGAACGTAAAATAATGCAGGAACTTGAGCAGCAGGCTGGCACAATCCAGAAGGAGTATGCAAAGAAGATGGTCCTTGACCAGGCTGCAAAGGACGGGTTTGACGTTATGTCGCAGACCGAGGAGCAGGACGGCACCCTGCGGATCGTTGTAAGAAGGTGGGAATGATGCAGTATCATGAACCGGATTTTGCAAAGAGGCTCAATATCTCACTCCGGGCGCGGGTCACCCTCATCGTGGTAATGACCCCCGAGGAAGAACGTGTAGTATTGAAGATACAAGAGGTCTGCGACACATGGGACCCGCCCCGCCAGTGCGTGACATGGGATTCCGTGGATGGTTTTACGGTCATTGCAGGGAATAAGAATTTCCACACCCAGTCCCGCGACCCGCTTGCAGCCCTCGACGATATTCATAAGACCGACGAGAATGCGGTGATTGTCTTAAAAGACTTCCACGAGTACTGGAACAATCCGCAGGTGAAACGCCGGATCCGGAATTTCTCCCAGAAATTCAGGTACAACCGCCGTTCGATCATGATTGTCACCCCGATCCAGCGTGTGCCGGAAGAGATCCGGGACGAAGCGGTCCTCGTCCATTTCCCGCCGCCCGGTGCCGCCGAACTCTCCTCAGACCTCGATTTACTCCTTGCAACGAGCGGGATTGCCCATTCGCTCTCCAGGGCAGGCAAAGAGAAGATTATCCAGGCAGCGCTTGGCATGACGCTCAACCAGGCCCGCCGCTCTTTCTCTAAGGCGATTGTCACGAAAGGGACCCTCGATGATGCGGACATCGATACCATCATTGCTGACAAAAAGGACATCCTCTCCCAGTCGGATGCGCTCGAGTTCTACAGCCTGACGGAGACGCCTGAGAATGTAGGCGGTCTTGCGGTCTTAAAGGACTGGCTCCGCCTCCGCGAACGGGCGTTCACCGAGGAAGCTCGCGATTACGGGCTGCCCGCGCCCAAGGGGATCGCGCTGATCGGTATCCCGGGGACTGGCAAGAGCCTGACGGCAAAGATGATCGCCGATCTCTGGCACCTGCCTCTCCTCCGCCTTGACGTTGGGGCCCTCTTCGGGAGCCTGGTCGGGGAGTCCGAGGAACGGACCCGTCGGGCACTCTCTCTTGCCGAGACGATCGCCCCGTGTATCCTCTGGGTGGACGAGATCGAGAAGGCGTTTGCTTTCGGGAGCGGCGATGCCGGCACCAGCCAGCGGGTCTTTGCCCACCTCCTGACCTGGATGCAGGACAAGACCTCTCCCTGTTTTGTGGTGGCAACGGCCAACAACATTGCGGCACTCCCCCCGGAACTCCTGCGGAAAGGTCGGTTTGACGAGATCTTCTTCTTAGATCTGCCAAGCACCAGCGAACGGCGCGAGATATTCACTGTCCACTTAAAGAAGCGCAAGTGCGTTCCCGCAGATTACGATCTTGACCTCCTCGCACGGGAGAGCGGGGGATACGTTGGTGCTGAGATCGAACAGACCGTGATCGACGCGATGTACCTTGCCTTCAACGAGGAGATGCGCCGGGTAACAACTGCTGACATCCTCGCCTGCATCCGCAAGCAGGTCCCGCTCTCGATCTCCCAGCGCGAGACTGTTGCCTCGCTCCGTGCATATCTCGCGGAAGGGCGGGCTGTTTCTGCATCACGGCCGACCACTCACAAGGAGATCCCGGCCTGCCAGAAGATCATTGCGCTTGAGACCTTCGATCCCATCCAGCCGTGAGCAGATGAAGTCCTGCGGTAATCTTCCTCTCATCAGCCCGTGGCTGTACCGGCGGGAAGTACGGCGGGTTATCCGAAGGGTGACTGCAGGAGATATTTCTGCCGTGCGGGAACTGGCGGCGGTCTTCTGCACTTCACCCGACTTCAAAGCCCGGGACCTTGCCGGGCAGGGGCTCATGGACCTGAAATTCCCGGAGCAGATCGATACCCTCTGTCGGGAGAGCCTCCTCCGGGACAATGATGCCCTGGCAGCACTTGCCACCGGATGCGGGGACCTTCCCGCGGCGCCGGCTGATCGCGATCTCTGGCTCTTCTGCACATCCCGGGCCGGGGAACTCTGCCACCCCGATACCGGTAACCCTTTCCCGCTCCTCGCTGCGGGCTATGCAGCGGCAGACGAGGTTGTGCGGGCCCGGGCCCGTGATGCAGCCCGCAGGGACGGGACCAGCAGCATTCTTGCAAGGGCACTGGCAGGGACCGGTATCACGCAGAACGCCCCCCGCTGGTCGTATGGGGAATGGGAAATCGTGATGACCGGCATCTCCGAAGATGGATACCTGGATGATCTCTGGCTTCTTGTGCCGCTCGCACCGTTTCCGCTTGCAATGGAAGCCATACGGGCACTCAAAGCAGATGGGTGGTCGCCGCAGGGAGAAGACCGTATCCTCTGGAATGACCTTGCGAAGGATCTGCCGGACCACTGGACATATCCGCTTCCGGCTGAGAAACTCCGGGAGCCGATCGGAAGGCCGGCAGGGCAGGTTTCCCGGCTCTGCTTCTCTCCTGACGGCAGCCTGCTTGCGACCGGGTGCTGTGACGGGATGATTACGGTCTGGTGCACAACAACCGCCGGCCTTGCTGCAGAATTTTCTGCAGGCCCGGGTTCCGTCAGCTTCCTTGGTATTCCTGCCGGCAATACCTGTCTTATCAGTGCCGGTGACGACGGGATGGTCCGCTGCCACAACCTGGAAGACCGTTCTCTTCTCTGGTCATGGAACTGCCGGGGAGAGCGTGCCGCCATCACCCTCTCTCCCGACAGCCGTACAGTCATTGTCGGCGATACCGGGGGGAACCTGAACGTGCTCGATGCCCGTGACGGGCAGGTGTTGTACACAATACCGCTTCACTCATCCCCGGTTACCTGTCTTGCCCCCTCCCCTGCCGGTCCTGCCATTGCCTGCGGGCATGCAGATGGTACGGTTTCAGTTACCCGTCCCGGCGACGATACCGGCTCGCTGACCCTGCCCGGCAATAACAGCCCGGTCATTGCCCTCTCGTTTTCTCCCTCCGGAACGGAATGCCTAGCCGTGTACGAACGGGCACTTCCGGTATGGTGGGACATTACGGCCGGAAAAAAACTGTACACGTTCACCGGACTTACCGGGAGAGCGACCTGCAGTGCTGTGCCTCCCGGGGGTAGCTGGTTTGCGATCGGCAGCGACGACCATTCGCTCCGGTGCTGGGATCTCACCCTGCCGGTACCTGTTGCCGTCATCCCGTTTTACAGCCGCTCAATTACATCATGTTCGGCTTCATCCGACGGCAACATTCTTGCAGCCGGGTTCCATGACGGCTCGATCCGCATCTGGCGCATGCCAGAGAGAGAACTGGTTCGGGAGTACAAGGGACATAAGAAGACGGTCACTTCCTGTACCCTCGCTCCCGGCAGCAACCGGTTTGCCACGGTCAGCTGGGACGGGACAACGAAACTCTGGCGGGTCCCGAATGGTGAGCTCGTGCGGACGTTCGATTCTCATGCCGTAGGTATTACAGCACTTGCCGGCCCCTCCGGTACCCTTCTTGCTACAGTGACAGAAGATGGCATTGCACGGGTCATTGACGGTATGGACGGGCGCACGATCCGCACCATCGATCTCTACACCCCCTCGATCCGGGCAGCGGCTATGACCATGGACGGTACGTTTCTTGTCAGTACCGGTACAGACTCCTCGATCCGGTGCTGGAATATCCGCGACGGGAGCCTTGTCTCATCAGGGGACCGGCAGGCAACCTCCTTCTGGTGTTGCACCTTCCTTCCCGATAACCCGGTGCTCATTACCGGCGGCTGGGATGGATCCTGCCGTTTTTTTACCCTGCCGGATGTAACTCCCGTCCGGACTCTTGCCGGCCACACGAGCACGGTCACCTGCTGCACGGTCTCGCGGGACGGTTCCCTGCTCGTCACCGGCAGCAATGACACCACTATCCGGATCTGGCGGACCGATGAGGACGAAGCGTTTGCGGTCCTCCGCGACTCCCGGTCGGAAATGAGTGCGGTTGCGCTTTCTCCCGATGGGACGCTCCTTGCGGCTGGTAATAATGAAGGGATTATCCAGCTGTACCGCCTCCCATACGGGACCCCCGGAAGAGACCTTCCAGGAATCCCGGGAAAAATCACCGCCCTTGCTTTCACCGGTGATGGTTGTCTCCTTGTCGCAGGCTACGAGAGCGGGACCAGTGCTCTCTTTTCAGTGACGGAACGGGTCCTCATCCGCACGCTGCCGGCCCACAGCGGAGCAGTGACCGGGCTTGCCATACTCCCCGATGGCAGGACCCTGGTCAGCACCGGCACGGATGGGCTGTGCCGCTTCCACGCGCTACCCCTCATGCCCTTCCTTGTGCATGCCAGCATTGCCGATATCCCGGAAGCAGCACCGGCCGGGAAGCAGGGTACCGGGGGACCGGAACCCGATCCGGTCGCGTTCCACCGTGCCCTGCTTGTCGCCCGTTTCCAGGGTGAGATCGGGATCTGCCCTCCCATGGATGTGGCCGGGGATTACGATATCCAGATTGTGGGGTGACAAAAATGACTGCTGAACAGAAACCGGATGAGGGAGGGGTGCGGCTGGGTGTGGATTTCGGTGTAAGCGCAACCGTGATCGCGGTCGCTGGCCCGGGCCGGGATAGCGGCACGCTGGAATTTCCGGGCATCTCCCGGGCATCTCCCGCATTCCCGGGCAACATCCCTGTCCATTCCGTTCCCTGTTTCATCGAATACCGTGACGGCAAGGCAGTGCGGCTGGGTGAAGAAGTGCACTGCGGGGGAACCGCTGACAGTCCCGCTACTGCCCGGTGGCTGCGGCGGTATATCTGCGATCGGAGTACCGTGCAGGTACCGGCCGGTGACGGTCGCATGGTCCGGTATGACGAAGCGGCGGCGGATTTCCTCATGCCACTCCTGACCCGGGCCCTCCGGCAACACCCCGGTGCCTCTCTCGTCTTCACACTGCCACCGGATGTACCGGCAGAATACCGGGAACTCCTGCACCGGGCTGCCCGCAGCGCCGGCCTCCTGTCCTGCTCCACGGTCAGCGAGTATGATGCGGCACTGGCCGGTTACGGCTGCACACCCGCCGCAGGAGAGCCGTTTGTCATCATCACCTTCGCTGATGCCGATGCCGATATTGTTGTGCTTGCCCGTAACGGGCCTTCCTGCAGGGAACCGGATGACCGCGGGTTCCGGGTGCTGGCACGGGCCGCCGGCCCTGCCGGCTGCCGGGCGATCGACAGCTGGATCATGCAGGACCTTCTTACCAGGTTCCGGTTGCTTGAGAGCGACCCGCGGGCTGTCCGTCTCATGCCGCAGGTCCTGTACGAGGCAGCACGGTTGCGTGAGGACCTTACCGTCACGGGTGAAAAGGAGGTACGGCTTACTGATGCCGTGTCGGGGAAGTCCTTCAAAGCTGTATACACGGCAGCCGATCTCGACCGGGTCCTTGCTGACCATGAGATTATCCCGGCGTTGCAGGAGTGCATTGGCCGGGCACTCTCGGCAATGCGGATGCGGGGCGGGGACGCAGGCCAGGTCCGGTCTGTCCTCCTCCTCGGGGCCGGCTGTGCCCTCCCTGCCGTGCAGGAGGCCGTGCGGTCGCGCTTTGCGGATACCGTTGTATATGCCGGTCACCCGCAGGACGCGGTTGCCCGGGGGGCTGCGGAATATGTCGCGCCCACCCCGGTGCAGGACCGGATCTCCTGCTCCTATGCCCTCCGCTACTGGGACCCTGCCGTTCAGGAGCACCACTACCGATTCCTTGTCCACAGCGGTACCCGGTACCCGAGCGCCGGGCAGGTGGCACGGATCGTGATCAGCGCTGCCTACGACGGCCAGACCCTGCTGGGCATCCCCCTCTACGAGATCGGCGGGACTGCAGGAGAAGCAGGGATGCAGATCGAGCTTGTCTCGGACACTGGCGGGGGTGTCCGGCTCGCTGGCCCGGCGCAGGATGCGGAGAGCCCGGGGCAGGTCGTACATGCCAACGAGCGATCGCCCACCCTTCTGGTCGCAACCCCGCCAGCCCGGAAGGGAGAGCCCCGGTTCGAGTGCACGTTCACGATCGATCCTGAACGGAACCTCTGCCTCTCGGCCCGCGACCTCGTGACGGGGACGCTCGTAAAAGTGAATACGCCGGTCCACCGGATGACGTGAGTACATACAGGAGATGGAATATGGAAATGCAGGAACTCGAGATAACGATTGATAAGGAAGGAAGAGTACAGGTCGCCGTCCGCGGCGTGAAAGGAGATGGCTGCCTGGGGCTTACGAAGAACCTCGAGAACGCTGTCGGCACGGTGGAAGAACGGGAGTATTCCGCTGAGTACTACGAGCAGCCGGTCAGTGTTAGCGATCAACGGTTTATCAATCGCTGACATTATAACGGGATTATCCACGCCCTTTAAGAAAAACGTGGGGATCCGGGCCGGATCAGGCCGCGTGCTTCTTCTTTAGCACCCGTCCGAACGATGAATGCTGATATAATTTAAAAAAAAGTTATACGATACGATACTCCCCGTCGTTTTCCCGTACATCAAAGAGAACCACCCGCTCGATCTGCTCGTAATCGGTACGGTCGGTGCTGACCATGAGCTCGACCGGGACCTTGAACTGACCGGTTTCGAGAATGCGGAGCTGGAAGGTATAGGTCACTGGTGTATTTGCCGTCAGGTTCGTGTAATAGACGGGCACATTGATCATCTCAACGGAATCTCCCGGGAAATCAAGGCTGAGAACTGCCTTCTCCATGTCTGTTGTGGAGGAAAATGTTGCGATGATCGCAACCTCTCCTCCTTTTTTCACCTTCCCGTTCACGGAAAGGTCCAGTGAACCCATCGAAGGCAGCGGATACTTGTCCCTGATGCGGTCGATGCCGGCATAAGCGGCTGACATGATCACGGGGTCCTTTTCATTGACGGTCAGGTCTTTTAAAAACCCGATTACCTTATCCGTCTCGCCTTTCCTCATGGCGATACTGGTCAGGGTATTGACCGCCACATCCCGGACCGTCTGGTTCTTGTTCTTCTGGATGATCAGTTCCAGTTCGCTGATGTAGTCCGCGGAGGGTTTCTTCTGGACCTCAATCAGGTAGTCAACGGTTGCAGCCTCCGGCCGGGGGCGGATGAGCGTCCCGAAAAGACCGGAGAAAAATCCTGCTGCTATTACACCGCAGAGCAGTGCCGTGATGATGATTATGATGGTAGTCTTCTTCATAGTACGTTCACCTTTTAGCAATCCACGTTCATGTGGGTGAGGAGCGCGTTAATGTCACTTACATCTCCATTGCGGAAATCGTCAAAGTCATCGTCTTCCCAGCCATACCTGACAAACCTGCAGAGGGTCGGGACATATGCATGCCCGGTAGCACCCCCGAACTGGTTATCAAAGACCCTGAAGATCAGGTACTCGTTATAATGGATAGTGTCCCAGGTCTCAGCAACAGAGCCGGTGTACGTGGTGGGATCATCGGCAAGGTCCCAGAGAATTGTAGCAACCTGTCCTTCATACCGCTGGCCGTCTTTTGTCCCGCACGTGAGGTTTTCGATATCGGTGAAAGCGAAATTGGGCGATGTCAGGGAATTAATCCGGACGCCGCTCCGGTACAGGTAGTAGTGCGGGACGATCGTCCCGTAATATTCAGACCAGCCTTCATTCCATGCAAATTCAGGAAGCTTGAAGTCACACCGTGAATGGGCCCCCCCCATCGGGTTCAGGTAGCTGATCTTGTTCGCAAGATAATGCCCGTACTCGTGTATAACCGAGCCGTCATTGAATCCCTTGTCGTCGGTAAGAAGGATAGTGTCCCGGGTCGGGTTGTACATGGTAGCGTCACCTTCAGGGTACTCGATCTTGACCTTCCCGATGGCATCTGTCCCGCCCCGGAACTCATCGGCATACTGGCGGCCGGCCAGTGCAGCGTCGGCAATGCTAAGATAGACAGAACCGCCGGTCCCGCTTACCTGTTCGTTGTCACACGGCCAGATGGTGTAGCACGGGTAGGTGGAATCATACCCTTTGTGCTCAATGTCAAACTGGAATTCACTGTTATTCGATGCATAGATGGTCCGGTCCCCGATATCGAGGTCCCCCCGCTCCGGAACGGTGAACGGGTTGCTGGTCCATTTGATATATTCATTGCAGCCGTCATAGTCCCGGGCAATCCTGGCCGCGTAATTGAACCCCTCTTTGTAATGGGAACAGTCACCGATCCGGATCTTCAGTGATTCTCCCTTGTACCGGGCAGGAATCACGACATTGAATGTCCCGTCATTGTTGGTGGTCTCCTTGCCGGAAACATCGCCGTCAGCATCATGCATCAGGTGGAAATAGATCCTCCGTGCCGGGAAGGTCCCGCGTGATGTGGTCCCGTCCTTACTCATATCCTCAAAGAGGATTCGTCCAGAGACCGCTACAAATTCACAGGCTGCGCAACCGCCACCGCAGTCGATCCCGTCCTCGTCGCCATCCATGATCCCGTCCGTGCAGGTGGGCGGGTGACAAGCACCCATCTCGCACAAGCCTTCACAGGTATGGGTTACGTTGGTGACGATGCATTCCGTATCGGTCTCGGTGGTGGAATATTCGAGGAGCGTCCGGTCGTCAAGGCAGTAGTCCTGTGCACCCGGGGTATAGTAATGTCTTTCGTCACTGTAGTAACCGGGGACTTCTCCGGACGTGCCAAAGTTCAGCCCGTTGTCTGTGTCTCCACACCTGCAGGAGGCGCCCAGGCCGTACGTGCCGTTCCGGCACCCCCGATCGCATGTCACATCCATGTGATCCGGTTCAAAGGTATTCCCGCCGGCCGCGGAACCGCAGCCGTACTCCCGGAGCGTATCACTGTCAAGGCAGGTATCGGTGTATCCCCTCGCACTCCCCCCGTCATAGTAGTTCCAGCCGCCATCAGAGTCCTGGCACTGGCACTTCCCGTAGCTGCAGGCGGTATTGTCCCCGCACCGCACATCCGTGCTGAACCACCCGGTGGTGCCGCAGGAGTATTCCCGGACATAGCTCAGGTTTATACAGACATCCCCCCGGGAATTGCTGCACTCGGTCCGTTCAGGCCTGCATTCGCCGCCGACGGACTCGCCGGTCACCGGGTTTACCCGGTAGGTACAGCCGCCCCCCGCTGTTGTCTCGTTCGAGACATACCCGACGGAATACGGGTCGTTTGTGCCGAGGTCGGAGTCGTAGCACCCGCACCCGTCCGCCCCTATTCTTGTGTAGAACTCCTCCCAGTACCAGACATCGCGCCCGAGTTCGGCGTCCTCACGCGTGAGGGAATCACGGCATTCGTACGAGCTGTACGGGTACGCAAAGATGTCCCGGTCGGCACAACAGTACTCGGGTGGTTCAGGCCAGTCTTCGGCAGCGTTGCAGGCCGGGCAGCACGCATCGCAGGCATCCCCCACAAAGTCATGGTCGGTGTCCTGCTGGTCCGGGTTGGCAACAGCCCGGCAGTTGTCCCGCCAGTCGCTGATACCATCGCCATCGCTGTCCGTGCCACCCCCGATATTCATACCGGCATAATTGCCCGCAACACCGGGATCGCCGTTAATGGCGAGAGTGCCCGCGGATGCCATGCCGACAACGGTGATATCCGGGTCCTCATCGATAGGAGGAGTTACGTACTGGCAGCCTGCTGCAAGGCAGGTCCGGGACAGGCTCCCATCGGTCCAGATATCGATCCGGGCTATCCCGCTGCCCTGCACCGCGGTGACATTGCAGGAGATCTCATCACCCATGACGGGTTTTTCCGGCGTGCAGTTGACTACCAGCAGGGGTGTTGTCACCCGCTGCCCGGCCGGGATTACCGGCAGCACCGGCAGGACAGGCGACACAATCCCCCGCGTGATGCTCATGACCGGCAGGGTCACGATGGTTACCGGTTTTTCCTGGCAGTACTTCGGCTGCTGGTTTGCACCATATCCGCAGAGGGTCTGTTTCCCGCCGCAGAGTGAGTATCCCTGCTGTTTGCTGTCTTCCGGAGTGAGGCAGGAGCAGGACGACGGGCAGTTGACCGGTACCGGTGTTGTCGTGGTAACGGCCAATGGCTGCTGGTGACAGTATTTTGGCTGCTGGTTTGTACCGTACCCGCAAAGGGTCAGCTTGTTACCGCATAGGCTGAGGCCCTGCTGTTTGCCGTCTTCAAGGGAGTAACAGGAACAGGACGACGGGCAGTTGACCGGTACCGGTGTTGTCGTGGTAACGGCCAGTGGCTGCTGGTGACAGTATTTCGGCTGCTGGTTTGTACCGTACCCGCACAGGGTCATTTTGTTGCCGCACAAGCCAAAGCCCTGCTGTTTGCCGTCTTCGAGCGTGTAGCAGGAACAGGATGACGGGCAGTTAACCGGCACCGGTGGTGTCGTGGTGACTGTCACCGGTTTTGTGTAACAGTATTTCTCGTTTTTCTGCGCATCCATTGCGCAGACCTGCTGCTTGCCACCGCAGTAGCCGGGATAGCCATCATTCTTGGCCTCGGCAGGCAGGAGACAGGCGCAGGAAGACGGGCAGGTGACGGTTGCCGCAAGGACCGGGACGGCAGCGAGCGATACAAGGAACAGGAGACAGGTACAGGACAGGAGAACGTGCTTTTTCACAAGGCATACCACCCACACACGGGATATGCAAGAATGAATAAACAGGGATATATCTGTGTTTCTGTTTTCCTCTGCGGGGATAACCTGGCATCAGGTGCGACGAAGGGATGGAGTGAAAAGACCGGTTTTACCAGATCCTGCCATAATTGCCGGATAGCGGTGATCCCCCTTCGCCCGTAGTCCCGGCGTTTTAAACACGTCGTGAAATAAAAACAACAAAATTTATCGGGTGTCATACCTATTCAATGGTACAGGCAATTTCCCCCATTGCAGGGATCTCCCGTTCCCCGCTTCCCGTGTCCCGAATATACCGGCACGCTCTCCCGCACGCATCACTTCCCACACCCGTCTGCCGTTGAGGAACCTGCCGGAATCCCGTGAATGGAGAACACTCATGAATCAAAACCAGATCCGAACCCTGACCACTGTCCTGTATCTGTATGCCTGCAGCATTGTCCTCGTGCTGGCCGTGACTGCCGCACCGGTGACGACAACCACGGCAATTCCCCATGCAGGGTGTGACTTCCCGCAAACGCCCCATGCTGCTTTGTCCATGGTGACATCGGATGATGATTCGCCTGTTACCTACCAGTTCACGGATCAATCCACGACCATATCCGGGCAGCCCATTACTTCCTGGAAGTGGAATTTTGGCGATGGGGCGACCAGCACCGAAAAGAACCCGCGGCATACCTATGCGGCCTCAAATACAAAAGCAAATCTCGGGGCCAGTCTCACGGTAACAACGGCCTGCGGAAAATCGGATACAGCGCAAGTGACTTTCAAAGTACAGTGCACCATGCCGAATGCCGGTTTCACGACCGATGTGTCCAGTGGCTTTGCACCCTTGCCGGTAAAAATCACGGACACATCGACGCATACACCGGAAAGTATCACCGTATGGACGTATGATGTCTCCAGTGATACAGGGTTTTCGGGATCTGCAGTGACCCCGGACCCGGATCAAATGTTTACCTTACTCAATCCGGGAAATTATACCATCACCCAGAGGGTGACAAAAAACTGTAACATCAATAGTGCTACATACAGGAAGGATATCCGTGTCAGTACGCTGCAGCTGCTTTATATGGCAACAACAACCACGGCGACATCTTCAACAACACCCACAACTTCTGCCACAACAATG
This sequence comes from Methanoregula sp., assembly GCA_041652515.1. GTDB lineage: Archaea > Halobacteriota > Methanomicrobia > Methanomicrobiales > Methanospirillaceae > Methanoregula. Next base: position 7,865 of record JBAZHD010000002.1, on the reverse strand, counting down.
GTAACGACCGCCACCAGTACAACGCCGCCTGTTACAACCACAACGGTTCCTGTCTCGACGGTAAAAACAACTGCCCTTAGTACCGTTCCGGCAACCCTTTCAGGTGGAACAACGACAATAGCACCTTCCGCTGCTGCACAGTCTGCTCAGGCAGCTCCCGACACTGGCACGCTCTCCGTAACAACGGACCCGACCGGAGCAATAGTTTATGTCGATGACGTGATGTGGGGAGCGAGCCCGGCCACCGTTTCGGGACTCTCTTCCGGTGCTCACTCCCTCCGGCTCGAGCATGCCGGCTACCAGAACATGAGCGTGCCAGTCACAATCACGGAAGGGAAGACGGCTGAGTTCTCGCTCGTACTTGTTCCGCTGCCTGACAATGGCAGCAGCAGTACGGGAATGCTGCTGCTCGTTGCCGGGGCTGTCGTAGTCCTCGCACTGATCGGTGCAGGGGCGTACCTGTACATGCAGAAGAAGAAAGCCCCGTAATTTTTTTAAAACGGGATAGCTTCTCATTCTTTACCAGAACCCGGCCCCCGCTCACTGAGCCAGTTCCCGTACCTTTTCGATATTGCCCCGGTCGTCCCGGCGGTCGTCGACCGGCGTCTCGCAGACGAGGGGGAGCGACGAGAAGGTTTTGTGGTGCAGGATCCGCCGGAACCCGTCCTCGCCAATGAATCCCATGCCGATGTGCTCGTGCCGGTCAAGACCGCTGCCCCGGTCACCTTTGGTGTCGTTGAGGTGGATGACTTTAAGGTTCTTTAATCCGATTTGCTCGTCGAACTGCCCAAAGGTCTCAGAAAGCCCCTCTTCTGTCCTGAGCTCGTAGCCGGCAGCAAACGCATGGCAGGTGTCGAAGCAGACCCCGACCCGGCCGGGAAACGTCAGCTCGTCCATGATCGCCCGAATGTGTTCGAAGGAGCTTCCCACGCTGTTCTTCTCGCCCGCGGTGTTCTCGAGGAGGAGCATCACGTCATTATCGGAGGTGCCAAGCGCTTCACCGATCGCTTTGATGACCCGCATCCTCCCGCCGGCCATCCCGTCGCCGAGGTGATGGCCGAGGTGGGTGACGAGATAGGGGATTCCGAGCCGGCCGCACCGGTCCAGCTCGGAAGTGAGGGTGGCAACCGACTTCTCGTATATCTCCGGCTTGGGCGAGGCAAGGTTCGGGAGGTAGGGCATATGGTCGACCGGGATGATGCCGGTAGTTTTCACCTTCGACCGGAACAGCGTTGCGTCATCGTCCATGAGGGGCTTGTATGCCCATCCCCGTGGATTGCGGGAAAACATCTGGAAGACATTGCACCCGGCGTCCTTTGCCCGGTCAACCGCAAGGTCGAGCGAACCGGCAATAGAAACGTGCACGCCAACTTTCACCATGGATTAGATCCCGTCCTGCATTCACTTTCTCCTGATCAGATCCACGCGTGCGGGGTATTTGGGGATTGTGATCCGGGCAGGTGGTCGTTGTGAGGAAAAAGAGAAGACCGTTAGGACTCAGTCTGATACCGGTTGCTCTCCTGCCATGTCGTAGACAAGGGTGTAATACCGGGCGGTGAACACCAGAAGCAGCGGTGAAACAACAAGAGTGACGATATCTCCCACAACCGGGATCAGTGACGGGATTACGATAATGACAGCGACGACGATCCTGACAACAATGAGGACAACCACCGCAACGATATAATTACCCCAGCCAATATTTCCGATGTGCTCCTTAACCTTTGAAAAACGGAGGCCTTCCGTGATGCTTCCCGTGCGGGCAAAACGGATCACGGCCATAGTGGAGAAGAGCGATACGATAATGGCGATGATTATTGCGACAAGTATGCCGATCAGTATCAGCGCGAGGAAGAGCAGGCTCCCGGAACCCGGCCCGGCTGCTGCCATACCTGCGGCGAGCCCGATTACACAGAGAATGATGATGAACACCGGCAGCAACCAGAGGAGGGTAACAATGACCATCTTCAGGCCGTCAAAAAAAAGCTCTCCCCAGTTATCAAAGTCAGGTGCGGGTTTTGTCCCGCGATATATCCGGACAACGTATCCTGAAGCAAAGAACGAGAGGAGGATTCCGATGATAACGAGAGTGACGATCTCTACCCACGGGAAATTTTCAAGGCTGGTGGTGGTCCTTCCCATCAACATTTCTTTTTGATACAGGATTCCAATAAGCGTGACAGGCAGACCAAGGATGATAAACGTAAGCCAGCGGACCCATTGTCCAACGAGGGCTTCCTTTGTGTAGGCTATTGATTCAGTAAGTATTTCTCCGATATCCATTCATCAATCACGAGTCTAATGTTTTTTATGAAATTATATTAATGATGTGATTTGAACCCCGGAAGGCTGGTATGGTGCACCCGGCAACCCGTTTAACAAGATACATATATGATGAATTATCTTTTCTCTACTATCCGAAACCCTGCGGTTTGGTTGTGGATGTGAACTCATTGGATTATTCTGTTTCGAAAACCCGGGACTGGTATCGCCTGCTGCCAGTCATCCTCGGTGTTATCCTGCTCGTGCAGGCCGGTTCTGCATATGTGTATCATTTTCAACTGGACCAGTCAGTCTCTCCCCAGGAAATACACCTTGGCGATTCCGTGACCATGAAATTCCATGTCTATGACACTCAGCATGGCATAGGGTTTGCCGGCGCACCTGTAACAGTAACCATATATCGCACCGCCCCTCCAGCCCAGATCAAGATTGTCACTCTGACTACGAATGCCTCCGGCTGGGCCACCTATACCTATACGCCGCAGGAAATCGCAAAGTTCTCGTTTAACTCAGCCTCCTCTTATAATTACAGCACGTTTACGGGACTCCCTCCCGTCGGAATGCAGAGTTCCGGCGGCGATCCGGGTCCGCTGTATTTCAACGTAACCTCGAAGCCCCCGATCTATGTCATTACTCTTAAACCCGTGGGTCAGATTGTCTTTGTGACAACAACCACGGCACCAGCCCCGCCGGTTACTACCACCCAGACAGCACAGCAGACAACGCCGGTGACACAGGCTACGCAGGTCACACTTATTACTCAGGTAATTCCGGTACCGCAGACCACCTCCCTAATCCCGGCATCGCAGAGCGATACGATCCCGCCGGTCACCACGCTCGCGGGCACGGAGGACGGGAGCGGCGGGGATGTCTCCGATGTGATCTGTACGCTGACTGCCACTGACAACTCCGGCGGGAGCGGGGTGAGTGTCACCCAGTACAGTTTTGACGGCACGAGCTGGAACACGTACAGCCAGCCGTTCCCCCTCGATAAAACCGGGCCGATGGTCCTCTATTACCGTTCGTCCGATAATGCCGGTAACACGGAGGTGGCGAATGTGAAGGCGTTCGCGATCGGTGGGCCGGGCGCTGCCGCACAAACCCCCGGGATAAACCGTTCGTCCTTTCCCTCTTCGTCCGACGTCCCCTTCTACCCGCTGCCGCTCTGGCTGGTCGGCCTTATCCTCTTCATCCTCATAGCGGCTATCGGCGGTGGGCTGTACCTGAAGTCACAGCAGAAGAAAGAAGAGAAGAAATAATTTTACCCGGGGAGATGAATTGAGATTCAACAAGTCGAAGTAACCTTCGGTTTCGGTCGAAGACCTGTGGTCTTCTCCTGTTTAGGGTCTTATGGCCCTCAACATTCTCCTGTCTCACCTCAGGTGCCGTAAGGTTCGATAAATAGAAACACATAATATCAGGTTACCTAATTTCCCTATACAGCCCGGGCCCCTGCCCGGGATTGCGTGTGTAGTGTGATGATGTATGATGGTGGATCGGTATTTTGGGATCCTTTTGATCCTCGGACTTATTGCAGTCGTGTGCAGCCCTGCGGGTGCTGCACCAGCGCTGCAGACGGTTAATTATGCACAGCTGGTGACGACAACCACGGCAGCGCCGGTATGTGCAGCGCCGTGCGAATGTATGGCGCAGGCAAGTGCCACGGCAAAGTGGGGAGCGAACGGGTATACCCAGTGCAGCCAGACGATCTGCAGCCGGGGGCCGGTCAACGGGGTCATAACCCCGTACTATTGCTTCAAACCGCTCATGACAACGACAACCACGGCGGCACCCGTATGTGCAGCACCGTGCGAGTGCATGGCAAAATCGGCCGCCGATTCAAAATGGGGAGCAGATGGGTATGACCAGTGCAGCCAGACGAAGTGCGGTCAGGCACCCACTCTTGCGGCCGTTATCCCGTATTACTGTTTCAAACCGAAAATGACCTCTACAACTACAGCGGTCCCGGTCTGCCAGGCCCCCTGCGAGTGCCTGGCAAAGTCGGCTGCCGATTCAAAGTGGGGAGCGAACGGCTACACGCAGTGCAGCCAGACGGCATGCGGGCGGGCTGATACGCTTGCAGCCGTGATCCCGTACTACTGCTACAAGCCGCTGACCGCAACGACCGTCACGAATGCCGTGGCAATACCCGTGGGGGTAACGACAATAAACAGGACGCCTGTCAGGGTCAACACCACACAGTCCATCAACGTGCTGGCCCGTGTGGACCCGGTCATCATGCTGATGGATTCGGACAATGACGGGATCATCAACAGGGATGATAACTGTATGTCGGTGCCAAATCCCGGCCAGGCCGATACGGACCCCGGGCTCACGGTCTGCGGGCTGTCGGGTGACCAGCCCGGCGTGAGCTACGATGACTGCATCACAATGTCTCCCGGTGACGGTGTCGGCGATGCATGCGATAACTGCCCCGCAATGGTGAACCCGGACCAGGAAGACTCCGATGCGCAGACGAAATGCTCGGTCCAGACCGCGGACAAGGGCGGGGGTGTCGTGTGCACGCTCGTCTCGGACGGTTTTGGCGATGCCTGCGACAACTGCCCGTACGTGTTCAACCCGGACCAGCTGGACCGTGACGGGGATGGCGTGGGGGACGACTGCGACAACTGCGAGTTCCGGGATAACTGGAACCAGCTGGACAGCGACCACGATAAGATCGGGAACGCCTGCGACCTGTGTCCTTCGGTTGCAGCGGACCCGGACCATTCCTGGCAGCAGGATAAGGACGCGCCGGGGAGTCTTGATACCGACAACGACGGGGTCGGCGACGACTGCGACTGCGACGACTGGCTGCAGGGCGCCCGCGAGACCGGCATTGACTGTGGCGGGGTCTGCCCGGCCTGTATTTCCTGCACCTGGTGCGGGGACAAGGTTACGCCGTTACGGATCCGGGGCACGCCGGAGAACAAGATCGATGTGATCTTCGTGCCCAACCGGACCTACAACGGGAACCGGGCCCTGTTCCTGTCCGATGTACGCACGGTGATAACAACGGCCTACCTGCGGTCCGATGCCATCCGGGCAAATGTGGCCAAGTTCAATTTCTATGCCTATGCGGACGAGGCTTCGGTGTACGCGTACGGGAGTTCGCCGTCCTTCAGCCCGCCTGCAGGCGGCTGCACGGTCTTTGACGACGCCACCACCTTTGCCGACTCCATCAGTATCCTGCACCCCAATGACATGCGGGACTGGTCCGGCTCCGGCTGCAGCCGCCGGATCTTCAGCTCGGAACCGGTAAGCTTCCGGACCTTTGTCCACGAGAGCGGCCATTCCGTATTCGGGCTCAAGGACGAGTACTGCTGCGATTCCCATTACTCGACAAACCCGCCGGACCAGAATATCTTTTCGAGCCTGAGCTCCTGTCACGACTATGCCGATGATAACGGCATGGCCCGCGCAGATTGCGTCAATTTCTGCCCGGCGTATTCCGGCAACTGCGGGTCAACCGGGTTCTGGAAGATCGACCCGGATGTGGACGTGATGCGGTGCTCGCAGTCCTGCAACCTCTGTGGGGCGGGTGGGATGTGCCAGTTCGGCGATGCCTGCCTGCAGCGCGTGAATACTATCCTGGGGACATACCCGTGAGGTGAAAAAAATGAGAATTTCTTACCTGTTACTCTGTATCCTGGTGCTTGTCCTGTGCGTATGCCCGCCAGCCATTGCAGCGGGCAATGCAACGCCCAAGGCGGTCGTGCTTGACCTCTCCTTCAATAACGGCGTTGTAGACGTGATCGGCTCACGCGTGGTGAACAACTACCCACCCGACAACCGGGCATCGAAAGATATTGTTATCCGGATGCTGGACACGAAGGGGTCCCTGATTGCCGAGCAGGGGATCGAGGATCCCCGGGTCATATACCTGGAAGAAGGTGCGGCTCTTGCCGACAAGGTGAACTTCTCGGTTATCGTCGCGTTCCGGACCGATCTCGCCACCATCCGGCTCCTCAATGGGACAAGCGGTGGAGAGATAGTCTCGGCGGATGTTTCAGGGACCGTGAACGGTTATTGTAAAGCACACGGCAGTGACCCGGACTGCGTGGTCCCGGGTCCCGATCTTACGCTTATTGCTGTAGTCGCGGTCATTGTCGTGCTGCTGGTTGCTGTCGGATGGTTCCTTATGAAAAAGAAGGGGACCGCCGTGCAGCAACCGCCGGCGCCCTGAACGGTCAGGCGACACGAGAAGGAAAACCATAACTCTTTTTTTCAGGATCTATAAGGAGACGGTTTCATACGTCCTCTGCATCATCTGTGCTGGATGAAGCAGATCGAAAACCGGAAGGTCTCCTCCTGTTTCGGGTCTGATGACCCACAACACCTTGCAATCCGTGAGATTCGACAAAAGAAACATATAATACCGGCTCAATCCATTCTCCTAATATAATTCCGGCGTGGCATACGGTGCCGCCGGGGAGTGGTGACAAAAAATGATACAGAAGTATTTCAGAGTCCTGCTCATCCTTGGAATGGCAGCAGTCATATGCGGCGCGGTGAGTGCCGAAGGGATGGGGATTATTGCGGAAACTCATGAGACCTCGGGCGTGGATGCTCCCGTTTGTTCAGCGCCATGTGAGTGTCTCTCGTTAACTCAGGCCATGCAGCGATGGGGTACTGACGGGTATGACTATTGCAGCAAGACCGTGTGCGGGCAGAGTGCAGACGCGATGGTGCAGTACTATTGTCTCCACCAGGCGGGATCATCGGTAGCGGCACCGGTGCAGGCCCCGGGCGCTGCAGCCGGAGTCACGCAGAAATCCCCGGTAAATGCTGCAACGATCCTTGCTGCAATCGGTATTTCCCTGCTGGCTGCTGCGGCGATACGAAGGAAATAATCCTCCCTTTTTTTGGATACATACAAATACTATAATACCGGTCGCCCGAATTACCTGTTACAACCCGGGCACGGTAAACCGGACAGCCGGGGAGTGGTGACAAGAAATGATGCAGAAGTATTTCAGAGTCCTGCTCATCCTCGGGATGGCAGCAGTTATATGCGGCACGGTGAGTGCCGATGGGATGGGGATTATTGCGGAAACCCATGAAACGTCGGGAGTGGATGCTCCTGTCTGTACAGCGCCGTGCCAGTGCATGGCGGAGACTGCCGCCATTGCACAATGGGGTGTGAACGGGTATGAGATGTGCAGCAAGACCATATGCGGGCAGAGTGCAGATGCGAACGTGCAGTACCACTGCATCCACCAGGTGGCATCAACGGCAGCACCGGCAGTGACAAGCGTACCGGCGCAGGTGCCCGTCCAGAGCGCGGCAGTGACGGCGGCCCCTCCCGCAGCCGGGATCACGCAGAAATCCCCGGTGGGTATTGCCACCATCCTTGCTGCGATCGGCGCTATATTGCTGATTGCCGCGAGTATGAGAAGAAAATAATCCTCCTGTTTTTATGATTCGATGAGAAGACGGTTTCACACTCCGTCTGCATCACCCGGAAAGGATGAAGCATTCTCCTGTTTCGGGTTCCGAAAGGTCCGACAGGACCTTGAGGACGAGAAGGGAGGCGGAGCCGACCTTTGCTGCTGACCCTCTAACCTTGCAATCCGTGAGAT
>JBAZHD010000001.1:0-142069 GCA_041652515.1 Methanoregula sp. | reverse complement strand
TTTTAGACATTCCGACAGACGGATTCATTGAACCCCCCATTACCAGCGCTTATGATCCGGATAATCGGTGTCCACACGGAACGTGGAATGATTAATTTTTTTTATGTGCTTTTTTCTTCCGTAATTGGTCCGTGAATTTCCGGATGTTGCTGTGCCCGCCCCGACGTGGGCTTACCCGCCAGTCCATAGCAAAAGCCATGAAGAAGTTCTCGGACCGGGGCATGGTGAAGATACACAAAGACGGACGAACCTGGCTCTATGCCATCAATGAAAACTCCCCGCTGGTGAAACGCCTTGAAGACTTCGACAACTCGCTCATTGAGGTGATGATCGGGCCGGAAGAATTCGATAAGATCCTGAAGGCAGACGGGAGGAAGGGTACAGGAAGAATTCATATCCGGTAGAGGTTTGCGCTAGAAAGTTCATATGCCACCTTTGAGATGGTATCCGGTAGAGATACGCGTTAGAAATTTTATATGCCACCTTTGAGAGGTTATCCTGTCGCAATGCCACGTGCAACAGGAGGTTCCTGTTCATGCAGCTGATAACTGCATCGTCACGGCCAATTGCACGAACGGCTGACACAAAAAAATAACCGGTCAGCGGAGATCCTGAAGAAGACGATATTGGTGGGACAAATGAGGTCGCAAAACAATTTCCTGCAGGAATTAATGAAAGCAGGCCGGTTATGGACATCCCGGCTGATTGTTAGCCGCATTGTGACAATTTTCCGGATATAGGGGGTAAATTTCGTCGCTTCCCCGCCCGGCCTTTTTTCCCTATGGGAATATTACTTGATTGAGAATTGTATCCGGTAGACTGCCGTGTTAGAAAGTTTATATCCCCCCTTTGAGATGGTATCCTGTCGCAATGCCACGTACAGCAGGAGGTTCCTGACTATGCATATCACTTCCGCAGGTACACGACCCGCTGCACGAGCGCACCTGAAATATAAAAAAACCGGCCCGGAGCTCCTGGTAAGGATACGAATGGTGAGACAATTGGACTCTCAACACAATTCCTCCAGGGATTCATGAAAGCGGGCCGGATCAAGTGGACAGCCCCGGCCAGGTATCCGCCGCATTGTGACCGGTCGTCGGCTCCCGGGAGAATTTCGTCACCTCCGCCCGACCCTTTTTTCTGGAGAACGCTGGTTTGTGTTGCCGGATCAAATGACGGGATTGGTTCTGCCCCATGAACCATATTATTTTATTCACCGCATTTGCAAAACCTGATTTGACTAACAAGTATTTATCCAATAATATCAGTTTTATTGTAATCACAATGGTTTCCGACCTCTGGATATCACTGACGATGAAGATCATGGCGCTCGGCCACTCGCTCCACGATGCGCAGCGGATGGCTGCAGTGATCCTGATCGAACGCCTGTTGATCTACACCATCATGGGATACCGGCTCCCGACCGATGAGCCGGAGCGGTCCCCGGTATATCTGCCGGTAACCCGCGAGACCTGTACCGGAGGTCCGGAAGACTTTTGTGGGATTATCCTTGCAGCGGTCCCAAGCCGGGATGCTGCCGTTTTACCCAGTGGGCCTTTGACGGCCTGAAGAGATCGCCGGCCAGAGCAGGAACAAAATAACCGGATCGGAGAGTAATCTCCCTGAAAATATTCCGGAAAGCGGTTGTCCTGGTGCTATTCAGTTCCTGCGCCGTGGCCGGTTGTGAGTGTCTGACTGAAAAGAGCGGAGCCGTTCTCCGCTCGCATGACTGCTGAAAATTTTGTGCGAAAAAAGTGATTGCAATGATAAACGCGATTCAGTCCGGGGAGTTCTACTCTCCCCACAAAACAAATCGTACGGGAATGTGCGATGAAACCGGCGCATGGAGTATAATGGTGCCGGCACGCCCGGCCGGAACCGGAAAAAAACCGGAAAAGGCCGGTGAAGTGTATTACATCCAGGTTGAGGGAATCCGGAGACCCGCAGGGCTTTTCCTTGCGTGTCCTCCCTTTGCCCTGCCGGATCGGGTACGGAAGAAGATCAACCATTACGCCCGGGAATTCCTGCGAAGACTCGGGAGGAGGCTGTAACGGTGAGCCGGGATACCACTGTACAAGACAAGGGCACCTGCACTTCCCGGGCCGGAAGAACCGGAAGAATGCGAACAGTAAGGCCGGGCAGCAGCATCCGGTATCAGGTCCCGGAACAGGGGATGCGGGGTGACTCCTGATGCCACGCAGGGCTGCCGTCATGACGCCAAAGGTCCCGCTCTTCCTGATACCGGACATCATTAAAAAAGAGGTGAAGAAAGCCGGTGAGGAACTGGTGCGAATCGTTTGAAGAAAGTTAACCGGCATTACTACAATGTCAGTGTCCGGACCCGGTCGATCAACCGCGAGCTGCGGGCGAACGTCCCGCGGGCCGGTTACCGGGAAAGCACCGGAGCGCCGGCATGATGAAAGGTCCCGTGCCGGAGAAAGCGATCGACATCGCGCTGCCGATAGCGCTTGCGCAGGGCTTTGTCATGCTCTGCCGGCGCCATCACGGCAGCGTCGCCGACTTCATCATTGCCGGCTTTTACTGGACCGCGATCGTGTGCGTCTGCCGGACGAAACGGCTCAACGAGCTGCCGGAAGATCTTGCGGTGCAGTTCAGGAGCGCGATTGCCGGTCTCGGCCGCGTCCCGCGATCACCCGGCCGCTCGTGCGAGATCTGGGCGTGCGATTATTACGGGAACTTCCGGTTTTTCCGGGTCGTGGGTTTTCTGCTTGTCGAGATCGGGCGGGATGGTAAACGGATTCAGCCGGTGGCCGGGGATGCTGGTAGCGGTAAGAAACCGGAGCCGTTACCGGCCGGGGGGAATCCCCCCGGGACCGGTGGGGAGGTGATGCCTGGCTGATCCTCTCTGACAGGGGGCTAAAACCATGATCGGGAATAGGGGGGTAACCCATCGGGGCGCTGTAAGGGCCCCGTTTCCCCTTTTTTCCCGGTTTTACAGGATAGTAGAGCGAAAATGCAGGATAGTAAGGGGGTTTTCTCTTGCCAAATCCTGATTTTCACACCGGAGAATGCTGTTTTTTTAATGGGAGAGTATAGGACAGTACCAACAGGGGATTTGGGAGGGGGATGTGGTTCAGGTTGTGGCAGGGGTTTTCGGCCATAAACAGGGCTTATGTTGAATTTCCTGATCTCTCCGTCGGGTGTGACTTCCAGGATCGGTCCTGGTGAGGGTATCCTGTCCGGGCCGTTTACGTGCTCCGTTTCTCCTTTTTTCCCGATTTTACAGGATAGTAGAGCGGAAATGCAGGATAGTAAGGGGATTATTCCGTTTATCGCTCTGGTTTTTACGTCGGAGAATGCTGTCTTTCCTATGGGAGAGTATAGGACAGTACCTGCGGGGGATTGGGGAGGGGGATGTGGTTTGGGTTGTGGGGGGGATTTTGGGTTGTACACAGGGCTTATTTTTGATCCCCTGATCTCTCCGTCAGAGGTGGTTTTCTGGATTGGTCCGGATGAGCGTATCCTATCTGGGTCGCATACGGGCTCCGTTTCCCCTGATTTCCCGGGTTTACAGGATAGTAGAGCGAAAATGCAGGATAGTAAGGGGATTCTTAGCGTTTTTTACTGCTTTTCTTACGTCGGAGAATACGGTTTTTCATATGGGAGAGTATAGGACAGTACCAGCGGGGGATTGGGGCGGGGGATGTGGTTTGTGTGGCACGAATTTTGGATTGTACACAGGGCTTATTTCAGATCCCCTGAGATCTCCGTTAGGTGATGGCATCCTGGATCAGTCTTAATGAGTGTATCCTATCCGGGCTTTTTACGGGCCCCGTTTCTCCTTTTGCAGGATAGTAAGGGGTTTTTTTCTTTTATCGCTCTGGTTTTTACGTCGGAGAATGAGGTTTTTCCTATGGGAGTGTATAGGACAGTACCAGCAGAGGATTGGAGAGGGGGATGTGGTTCGGGAGGTTGGCGGGTGGGGGAGGAAGGAGGGGTTCCCGGGAATCCTGTCGGAAACAGGAATATATTTTGGTCACGAGGAACGCAATCGTGGAATACATCCAAAGGGATTGTCGGAGATGACCGGCCGGGCGATACTGCGAAGAACTTCGTTCTTCTCGCGTCCCGGGTCAGATGAACATCAGGTGGAAAGAACGTCACAATGTCCGCAATGGGTTTGGCAAGGGTGCGGGTTGCTCTCCTGGCATTTGCACACTGAACGTAATCTGCCATTCCTCACTCCCGCCATTGGACCCTTGGGCTGAATAATACACGGGGCGCTCAGGCTTTGCTGAAGGGAGGGGAGAATAGTGAATGGTTATCCAATAAAAAAATGAAATCCATTCACTCGGAACCTTCATCTTGCATAATCCCGAAGAGTAGTATTACTGATATTTCTTCGGGGATTAATCTTGGATCGCAACGAATTCCGGACACGGCTGGAGATGATCGATGTCCTGCTGAAAGAACAGGGCTGGGTCGTATCCGATCGATCCCGGGTCCTTGCGGAGATCGATACCAAACAATCTGATTTTGCCCGGAAAAATTTTAAGACCGTTTCCGAGACCCTGAAAAATGATATGGAGAGCAAGTATGTCGACTACCTGCTGCTCGACAGCTTTGGGGCGCCGCTTGCGATTGTGGAGGCGAAACGGACATCCAAGGATCCGCATCTCGGGCAGAAACAGGCCGAGATGTATGCTGACGATATCAAGCACCAGACCGGAAAAGACGTGTTCATCTTTCTCTCCAACGGGTACCGGATTATTTTCTGGGACCGGGAACGGTACAGCCCGCGGGAAGTGAAAGGGTTCTATGCACAGGGAGACCTGGAACGGCTCCGGTTCCAGAAGACCCAGGATGCAGCATCCCCGGTCGAGGTCGATACGACCATTGTCGACCGGTCAAAAGGGATCGAGTGTGTCAAGCGGGTCGTGGAGCACCTCCAGCGGGGGCACCGGAAGGGGCTCATTGTCATGGCAACGGGTACCGGCAAGACCCGGGTGGCGATGGCGATCATCAAGATCCTGATGGAGAAGGGACTGGTGCAGAAAGTGCTCTTCCTTGCCGATCGCCGGGCACTGCGGGACCAGGCATTCAATAAAGGATACAAACCGTTTTTCCCGGAAGAGGGAAAGGACAAGATCTTTGCCGGGAAGTACGACACGAGCAAGCGGCTGTATGTCTCCACGATCCAGACCTTCCAGGAAATTTATCTTGACAAGGACAGGAACGGAAAGTTCCTGCTATCCCCGGGAGAGTTCGACCTGATCATCTCCGATGAGGCGCATCGTTCGATCTACAACAAGTGGAAGGATGTGTTCACGTACTTCGATGCGATCCAGATCGGGCTGACTGCCACCCCGTCGGAAATCCTCGACCGCGACACGCTCCGCTTCTTCGAGTGCCATGACGGTGCACCGACCGCGTTGTATTCCTACGATGATGCGGTGAGGGACGGGGTTCTTGTCGATTTCCGGAAGAGCATCCTTGGCGCCCAGACGCATTTCCAGATTGCCGGGGTACGGCGGCAGGACCTGACGGATGGCGAGCGGGCAAAGCTGCTGGAGCAGGGGATCGATCCGGACGAGATCGATTTCGAGGGCACGGAACTGGAGAAGAAGGTTGCGGTGAAAGGGACATCGGAAGCGATCGTCCGCGAGTTCATGGAAAATGCCCTGATGGACCAGACCGGGACGCTGCCGGCGAAGTCAATCATCTTTGCAATCTCGAAGAAACACGCGTACCGTATCCAGGAAGCGTTCGACACGCTCTATCCCGAATACAAGGGCACGCTCGCCCGGACGATTGTATCGGAAGATTCCCGGGCGGACGAACTGATCAGATCCTTCGAGAAGGAGTCGATGCCCCGGGTTGCGATCTCGGTGGACATGCTGGACACCGGTATCGATGTGCCGGAGGTCTGCAACCTTGTCTTTGCCAAGCCCGTCTTCTCGAAGATCAAGTTCTGGCAGATGCTCGGGCGGGGAACCCGGGCCAACAGCGCCTGCGAACATATGGCATGGCTGCCGGAAGGAAAGAAGGAGTATTTCCAGGTCTTTGATTTCTGGAACAACTTCGAGTACTGGCAGATGAACCCGGACGGGGTGAAGAACGAATCCCCGGACGCGATCACGAACCGGATCTTCCTCTCCCGGATCAAGCAGCTCACCTTCCTCCGGGACCACGGCGACGAGACGCGTGCGGAGCAGGTGAAGGCGCAGATCCTTGCCGATATCCGCTCGCTGCCCCCGGATTCCGTGAGTATCCGCGACAACCGGCAGGAGATCGAGAAAGCCCTCTCCCCGCACCTCTGGGATAACGTGGCAGTCGACCCGATCCAGTTCCTGACACAGAAGATCATGCCCCTGATGCGGTACCAGCAGGACGTGAACCTCAACACCGCGATCTTCTCCCTGCGCTGCGAACAGCTCAAACACGCGATCCTCCGCAACGATCACGGCGAGATCGAGCGGCAGCAGAAGATGATAGCCCAGATGGTCGAGTGCCTCCCGCTGACGATCAACAAGGTGCAGGAGCGCGAAGCATTCATCCGCGAGGTGCTCTCGAAATCCTTCTGGACATCGATCTCCTACGAATCGGCGCAGCGGATGCTCGCCGAACTTGCCCCGCTGATGCCCTACATGACCAAGGAACCCCAGCAGACCATCATCATCGACATGGGCGACAACATCGAGACGCGGGAACTCATCCAGATGCTCGGCGAGGAGAAGCAGACCTACATCACGAAGTACCGCGAGCATGTCGAGGCACGGATAAGGCAGCTCGCAGCAGAGAACCCGGTCATCCGGAAGATCGCCCGCGACGAAGTGCTCTCCGAAGCCGACCTCCAGCAGCTCGAAGCCACCATCTTCGGCCCCGATCTCGCGAAGAACAGCGCGGAGCTTGGCAAGGCCGTCACGAGCACCGAGAGCATCCTGGTCTCGTTCATCAAGCGCGTGCTTGGGATGTATGGCGAGGCCAACCCGGCGGAGAGGATCCGGGATGCGTTCCAGACGTACATGATCGAGAATAACAAACACTATTCGGCAGACCAGCTTAACTTTATCCGCATGGTCGAGTCGGTCTTTTCGCGGAAGTTGCACATCACCTACGCCGACTTCTGGGAGCCGCCGTTTATTACGTTAGGGAATGCGCCGGAGCCGATGTTTTCTACTTCGGAGTTGGAGACGTTCGTGGGGATTTGTTCCCGGATTGAGCGGGAACTTTCGGCTGCTGAGGTGGCTTAGGTGAATGAGCTGCCGGAGGGGTGGGAGTGGAAGAGATTGGGGGATGTTGGACAGTACATTAATGGTAAGGCATTCAAACCGTCTGATTGGACAACAAGCGGCAAACCCATCGTAAGAATCCAAAACTTAACCCGTGAAGAAAGTAATTTTAATTTTTTTCAAGGAGTGTGTGAAGAGAAGTATCTCATTAAAAATGGAGATATTCTGATATCTTGGTCTGCATCACTTGGGGTCTTTGTCTGGAATGGTGGGGATGCAGTCCTGAATCAACATATTTTCAAAGCAATTCCCAATGAGAAATTAATCGACAGAAAATTTTTAGTCTATATTGTGGGGTCAATACTCGAAGGAATGAAAAAATATTCTCATGGCTCGACAATGAAACATATCGTAAAAGGCGATTTTGACAATTCTAAAATCCCCCTTCCCCCGCTCCCTGTTCAGCGCCAGATCGTTGCCGTTCTCGAACAAGCGGAGGTGGTGAAGCGACAACGGCAGGAGGCGGACGTATTGACGGGAGCGTTATTGCAGAGCGTGTTTTATGAGATGTTCGGGGATCCGGTGAAGAATGAGAAAGGGTGGGACATTTTCCCAATTGGAAATATTTGTGAAGGCATTGTTCCAGGAAGAAATAAACCCAAAACATTTGGGGGAGACATCCCTTGGATTACTCCGGTTGATTTAGACTCGTTTTTCGTGTCATCCTCAAAACAAAATTTAACAATTAATGAAAATGAAGTGAAGAAATGTAAAAATAAAATAATTCCACCAAATAGTGTCATTATGACCTGTGTAGGAGATTTTGGTATTACTGCGATTACCAAAAATCGTGTTGTTTTGAATCAACAGTTACACGCATTCGTTTGCACATTATCAGTTAATCCGTTTTATCTCCATTTTTATCTAAAATTAAGGATGGACTATTTTCAAAAAATGGCAACAAAAACTACAGTAAATTATTTGAATAAAACTAAGTGCAATTCAATCCCGGTTTTACTCCCTCCTCTCGCTCTTCAACAGCAGTTCGCTCATATCGTGGAGTGTGTCGAAGCGCTCCGCGAGAGGCAGAAGGATTCGGGGGAAGAAATTGGGGGGTTGCTTGAAGGATTAATGGAGAAAGCGTTTAGTGGAAAAATAGTTGCAGTTGAGGCATAGTTGATGCAGTCTCAAACATTACCGATAGGATGGGAATCCGTTAAACTTGGGGAGATATGTGCAATAACATCTGGTCATGGGTTTAAATTTAATGAATATTCTAAAGACGGTGTAAAATTATTACGTATCAACAATGTCACATTTGGACAAATTATTTGGGATCAAATTGCATTTTTACCTGAAAATTATATTCGAGATTATCCCAAATTGGTGCTGAACGAAGGAGATCTCCTGATCGCTTTAAACAGACCAATATTGGGAGGCCGATTAAAAATTGGAATAATGAAAAAAACGGATTTACCGGCCATTTTATATCAGAGGGTTGGACGAATCGATATTCGGGACAATAGCAAAATCGACCCAATTTTTCTTTATCACTTAATGCGAACAACCTTCTTCCTCAATGAATTGTCGGCAAAATTGTCTGGATCAGATCAACCCTACATTAATCCAACTGAAATGGTGAAAATCACAATTCCCCTCCCCCCGCTCCTTGTCCAGCACCAGATCGTTGCCCTACTCGAAGAAGCGGAGGCAGTGAAACGACAACGGCAGGAGGCGGACGCACTGACGGGGGCGTTATTGCAGAGTGTGTTCCTGGAGATGTTTGGAAATCCGGAGACGAATGAGAAAGGATGGGAGACCGTATCTATTGGAGATATCGCGGATCATGTTTCAAGTGGTTCCACACCCCGTGGTGGATCTGATGTGTACGATACATCTGGGATCATGTTCATCCGAAGTCAAAACATTCGCATGAATCGACTTGTTGATGAGGATATTGCCTATATTTCAGAAGAAATTCACCAGTCCATGAAGCGATCCCAACTCATAGATGGTGACGTTTTATTCAATATTACGGGGGCGTCGATCGGACGAGTAGCCTGGTTTACTGGGGGAGATCATTCTGCAAATGTCAATCAGCACGTTTGTATTATCCGTACAGACAAAAACAAGATTCTCCCAGAATTTTTATCCTATCAATTGTCACTTCCTTCGTATCAGAATAACATAATGGCAAATCAATCCGGAGCAACTCGGCAGGCTTTCAATTATTCACAAATAAAAAACTTTGATATTTTCATGCCTCCGATAGCACTCCAGCAGCAGTTCGCCCATATCGTTGAGCGTGTGGAGCGGTTACGCGATCAGCAGGTGGCATCGGGTAAAGAGATCGAGGGGTTGTGCGAGGGGCTGATGGCGATGTCGTTTGCAGGGGAGTTAGTTTTATAACTATTTTTTTTCTACGATGTTTTTGAAAAATTGTTGTCCACATGTACAATACAGTTTGCTGGCATCGTGATCATATTTCAGAGGATTTTTGCACGAAAAACAATTGAATAATTTTTGGAATTCTTTGAATTCCTTGAAAACGTACTCAACATCACCCATTCCTCCCCACGCATAAGGATTTCCTTGATTATGACTATAGAAATTCAGCATTGGATGACATTTAAATCGCTCAAAACAGGGGTCTTTTTTCACCTGATTTTCAAAAAATCCCTCTTTCATTCCTTTTATTTTTCCTAAAAATGGATCCCAAAAATCGTAGATAGTCCGATCAAATTCTTTTATTGGACGTTTGTGAACCGTATGGACCTCAAAATCTGCACATATAATATCTAACCATTCTTCGATATATTGGCGCAGAGCATTGCCGGCTATTTTTGGGTCTCCTGCATCGATCAGATTTTGGATATGTTCGTCATTCATCACGTCCGATTGTTTCCTCGGTCCCGAATTAATTTCCCAACCGGAAATTCTATCGAATTGCCATCCTTTCGGAGTTAATCTCATCTTCAGCGAGTTGTAAAACCGTTCATCATGTGTTGTGAGAAATACCTGGAAATCAGACAAATCTTCAGCAATTACATCAACAATTCTGGCACGGTGTTCCGCATCATACGATGAGACCACGTCATCAAGAACAATAAAGGGAAAATCGCGGTTGAACATTTTTACTGAACAGATGAAGATTGCTAAACCGAGGGTGTTAAGCTGAGATTCGCTCAAATACCCCGCGGGAGGAACCCTTCGGTCATCAGAATGAAAATTTACTCTTAACAATATTGTCTTATCCGCACTATCTTGTTCGATAATTATGTCCGGAATTGCATCGGTAACTTGAATTTTTTTAAATATCCGAATAACATCCGTTTTTAAAGATTGAATGATGGAATTTACTAGATCTCCAGTCCGGGATCGTATTACACCAGCAATCTTATCAAATTCCTGAGTTACTAGTAGGTAGGCTTTTGCTTCTTCGTCTAACTGATCAAGTCTGATAAGGGCAGCTTCCAATTTTTTTAACCGGTCGATTAAATTTTGAATATTAGTAGATTCATCAGGAATCTCTTTGACGTTGATTTTGTTTAGTTCATTCTGCAATTTTACAGAAAATAGATCCCGACATTGTTGAAAATATGAAATATATTGATCCGATTTCGAGAGAACATCTTCTTCCAAGGATAATTCTTCGACCGCTGTCTCTAATTGGGAGATTTCATTTGCAATTTTTTCCAATGAAAGTGTATTTGCCTCTGGATGAGCCTTTCGAAGGGAACTCACCATTTTTCTTACATTTTCGCTGAACTGAGCCCGAAATTTTTCAAAATTTTCTTGAGATTCACGATAAGCAGACAACGAACTTAGACTGTTTGACAAATGGATACATGCTTTTTTCTGTGATCCGACAGAGGTATCATTCCATGGGGTCAAACAAACCGGACATTTTGCCACAGGTTCTGCATCAAGTAATTGTCTACTTGACGTCCACACATCTTGGAATACTGCTTCTTTTGTCGATTTTCGGAGTGATTGAATCTCTTCACCTGCAGATTTTATTTGAAGTAAATTTTGCCGACAGACTGACAAAAGTCCCGTTTCTTCAGTTATAATCTTGGTTTGAGTATTTTCTAAGTTTTTCTTTGCTTCAGCAATCCGTGATGCTGCTTTGACTTGAGCATTAAGCTGATCTCGGAACTCCTCAATTTTTTTAATGTAATTATTCAGATCCTCGATGGAATTGATGGATACTGGATCAATCAGATGTTTTTGAATTTGAGGGATGCTCCAGCAGAAAACCGCGTGGGGATCATTTTCAAGAACCCCACCCCCGGTACTTTCATTGATATCTCGTAAACGCTCGACAATCTCTCTGCTCGGATTTGCTTTTTTTAAATCATTTTGAGTCGTCGTCAGATGCGCTAGGATATCTTCAAGATGTTCAAGACCAAGCCATCGGGAAATCTCTGAATATTTCTGTCGTGGATCCATATCCACAACGAATCGCCGCAAGTCGTGTTGTCGCAAGACCCGGTGGGCAGGAGATTTCGCTATGACTTCATTGAGTTCAGAGGGGATAGTATCTGAACGCCCTATTTTTACAGGTCTGGTGATAGAAATTTCTCGTCTTAGTTCAGAATTCTTCAGCGTGACTGAAATTTCTGATTCAATTTCTAATTCTTCAGCGAGAACATGAGGAAGTGCGTGCTTGCCCCCACGTTCACTATCTTCATTTCCTTTTCCAAGATGTTCGACCGAACCATCGATAGAGAACAGATACTCTAAAGCGTCAGCGTATCCACTTTTTCCACAACCATTTGGAGCGAAAATCGTTGTCGATTTTCCCTCTTTAAAATCGAATTCCCCCGATTTATTAAGAACGCCTTTTACCCCAACAATTTTCAATTGGGAAACTTTCCAACTCATTCGCGACCTTCTTCAACCCTACTTTGTGCTAATGAGATTAGATCTTCAGCGAGTTTTTTACCTGCTTTACTATGGATCGAGGATTGGCCAAGGTGTGTTTTGATCAATGCAACAATATCTTGATCGTAAGTATCGGATTTTGATACGTCCTCAAAAATAGAATCGATCAGCTCAACTGCAGATGCATATTTTATTGTTTCACCCGACATGATTAAAACCTCACATTGAGATGGCGATTCTATCCGATTGCTTCAAGTCGAAGATGGGTTTTATTATATAATTAACGTATGGGAAAATTCCGCACAAACGGACTCACTGGAAAATAGTCGTTCGCTCCCGTCCGCAAAAAACTAAGACTCCAGCAGCAGTTCGCCGGCATTGTCGAAAAGGTCGGAGCGGATTCGTGAGCATCAGGTCGTATTGGGTGAGGAAATCGAGGGGGTGATGCAGCGGGCGTTTGCCGAGGAATTGGTGAACAAAAAAGTTATTTTTTCGATTCCTTGCGTACCGTTTTGATGAGTTTGTCGCTTCTCGCGTCGGTACCATCAGGATTTCTGATCGATCCTGCTGGTAGTCCTTCTTTTCTTTCAAATGTACCCACAGTGCAATCGGATCTGGTTTTCCTGTGTTCTGCCATTTTTGTCTCCACAAAATAATTGTGTTATGTATTAATTTAACTTTTTGATATGCAAATTTTATTTACTGATCCAGAACTCAATTCGTGCAGTAATTTGAAAATATTTAATTCGTTTTCTGGGGATGGAATATCAAAATTTATTCCAAATACACCTCGACTTCTCTCACCCTCCAGCAGCAGTTCGCTCGTGTCGTACAAGATGTGGAGCGGATTCGCGATCAGCAGGTGGCATCGGGTCGGCAAATCGAGGGGTTGTGCGAGGGGCTGATGCAGAGGGCGTTTGCGGGGGAACTGGTGGCGAAAATTTAGAGCAATAATTATTTTTTATCAGTTAGAAATTTGCCTTTAATTGTGGCTATTCTTGAAATCAATTTTTCTCTCATTACTTTTCGTCCTTCACTGTTATTGTGATATACTAAAACACGGTGATGGTGAAGATCAAAAGGAACATCATTCTTGTTTTGTGCGATTGGAATGACATATTTTCCCAATGTGTGAGCTATTCCAATTTCATAAAAAACATTCGCGTTTCTCGTGGAGAAATCAGCAACAACAATGCTAGATGTGTATATTAAGTCAAAAATATCTTGGATGATATCACTATTTTCCCAGATGTCATCAGCACGTTGACAAACCATACCCGCATCTCCGCAAGAAAGTTTAATTGAATCATATACCTCTTGATACTCCATTGAGAAGGGCATCATCACTGATACTAAATTGGTGTCGATCTGTTTTTCAGGAATTTTAAATACTTGGGGATTGATCTTCAAAAACCGGTCATCACCCTTTGAGACAGAGTTTCTATCGTGAGTTCCGGATGCACTTGTTTTATCGTTTAAATTTTCGGAGTCAATTATTGTATTTAGTCGAATATTATGTTGTTTAAGCAATTTATCCATCATTTTTTTTGCTTTTTCAAGATCTGAATAGTGGAGGTCGCCATAATCTTCTGGATTCAGAACTCCTCGAATAACAGTTTTTAGCTCATTTGAAAGAATTCCACTTTCAGGATTAGCTTTATCATTCAAATCCTTGAGCACCGATTCGACCCATTTTTTTCTTTGTGAGATTTTATCGTAAGTGTAATCTAATCCAATATTTTTAAAAAATACAGCGAGTTTTTCGGTATTTCTATATGGAAATTTATTCTTGAAAGGATAATCTCCACAGATCATTGATGACAAATTTGCAATGTCAAATTGATTTAATTTCATAAACCCTCTCGATGTAAATAAATGATATCCAGTATTGTAAGATAACTGTTTGGAACAAAAAGACCGATTGGAATGTTTTTATCAGGTCTCTCCCCCGGGACTCCGAACCTGAGCAATCGTTTTGATCTTCCCTGCCTCCTCCGGATGGAGAAAGATAGTCGGGCGTTTTTTGATCATTGCTTTATCTTTCATAGTCAGGTCCTGGGTAAAAAGAATCGAATTCGTCAGTTTCGCAATCTCAAGAATCACATCATCTTCCACAGCACCCAATTCCTCTGCCGGAGGAATCGGATTTCCGTCTTTGCAATTAATCAGCGAGATTTTTCCTTCCATCTCGAATTTTTTTAATCGTCCAATCTCGTTAGATACCCCTGTCTTTTTTGCCGATCCGAAGGTATCGACCACCCCCAGCACAAAATCGGGAATGACAATCTCGAAGTGTTCAAAAAGGCCGAGCTGTACTCCCCTTGAAATATGGCCACTGATGAGAACATTCACATCCGGTAAAATACGGTTGGTGACCATGAAAATCGGAGGCTTCATCTTGGCAACATGGCCGCATTCTTTCCTGAAAACCAGATCAAGACCCTCGACCTTTCCCTCAATAAGCATTGACGGGGTTGTGCACTCCATGCATAATATTGCATTATGGGAAAACCGGAGATGTCTTGCATATTTTTCTGCATTGGCATGATCGAGATGCAGTTCTTTTAGTTTATTTAATTCCTGCATCATCTCCAAGTGTAATTCGTTTTCCGTTCCCTGGAATACAAGTCTCTTCTCAAACCGGATTATCGTGATGCTGGTCCCTTTGGACAACCATCTTTGATGTTGCTCAGTGAGCGGACCATCAGCACACCCGAACCGATGAAGAATCTCCTTGATTGCAGTATCGTCAGCAGTGGGCGAAATATCCCAGGTAATATTAATGCCCGTCATGCATTACAGTATAGATTAGACACTAATAGGATTTTGTATGAGCCCCGCTTCCCTGACAATATCCGATAAGGAACTCCAGAAACTGAAAGGGTACATTCTGAAAACAAATTTGACCCGGGTCCCCGTAACGAGCGAATATGAATTATTGCGGATCAAAGACGGGAAAGTGATGATAGTTGTGTACAAATCGGGAAAAGTCGTTCATAACGGAAGTGAGGAGTCAGAGAAAATTCTCCAGGAAATTCTGAAAAGAGAGGAGAATTACGATTTCATATTCGGCTCTGATGAAACCGGAAAAGGGGAATGGTTCGGGCCTCTTGTTGTCACAGCCACGGCACTTACTCCCGAGCAGATAATTGAACTCAGGAAACTCGGCGTTCGTGACAGTAAAACGATAAAGAAAGCAGAACTCATGAAACTCGCCGACAAGTTATTCAAAATGAATTTTCCCCGGTTCACCATCACACTGACACCGGAAAAGTACAACCAGATGTACACGGATTTTGAGAAAGAAGGGAAGTCCCTGAACGACATGCTGGCCTGGGCTCATTCCGCGGTTATCAAGGCGATGCTGAAGTTCGTCCAGGCAAAAAAAATCAAAGTAGTCATCGACAAGTTCGATTTTGAAAAGACAGAATTCCGGTTGGAGAAAGTTGATCGGACGAATGTTGAGATCATTCAGAAATCCAAAGGTGAATCAGAGATCCCCGTTGCTGCTGCGAGTATCATCGCAAAATATACTTTTGAGACGGAAGTTGACAAATTGAATGAAAAATACAAGATCGATTTGCGTAAATTGTCTCCCGATGCAGTTGATAGGGCGGTATTGTCCAGTGTCGGAAAAATGCATTTTAAAAATGTTAATTCTTCAAAATAGAACAGCCATTCATTCTTTTTTCATCCTGACGTTCTGAGCTTTCCACCCCTGCTTGTTTTTCTTCTGGTCCCACGATGGCCGGGCATCGATGATAACCCTATCCCCGTGATTTATTCCGGGTGGCAGGATATCTTTGTAACAGAAGACCGATTCCCCTTCATCGAGGT
Source organism: Methanoregula sp. (assembly GCA_041652515.1). Taxonomy (GTDB): domain Archaea; phylum Halobacteriota; class Methanomicrobia; order Methanomicrobiales; family Methanospirillaceae; genus Methanoregula. The sequence goes on along the minus strand of JBAZHD010000001.1, from coordinate 126,152 downwards.
TGATGAAACAGTAAGGTTGATCCTGTCTTCCCAGGGAAATTTTTCCTGCAACATCCCGGCGGATTCCTTCATGATGATAATCTTGTCTTGGGGGGGTCTCTTTCGGTCCTTCTAAAGGACGCCAGATCCTCTTGCACATTAGTAAGGTTTCATCAAAGGTTTGGGGGACTGTAATCCCAGCAGTGGCCATTTCAGTCAATTTTATTGTTAAGGCATCGGGGATTTTCCATCCCCTCTCTTCGCGGATAAATTTTGTTAACTGGTAGTGGAGAGCCGCCTGCTCCTTTTCTGCACGTTCATATAACAAATCACCGATCGATTCAAAAAGACCAACCATCATGCCAGGATCCTGCCGATCCTGAGCAGCCTGATACATCATGGCCAATGCCTCATCCTTCCGTTCAAGGGAGGAGAGAACATCCGCGTATTCCTTCAGTATCCACCAGTCGGGCCGCCGGACATCGCAGAGATTCTGATAATCTGCCAATGCCTCCTCTTTTTTCCCGGTTTTATAATTTGCCTGTGCCCTGAGCCTGAGGAACAATTTCCTGTGCTGGGGAAACTGTGCGAGGGCAAACTCAAGAAAAGGAAACGCATCCTTGCTTCCTCCGGTCTCGACAAGCGCCGTGATTCGGTAAAGGTACCAAAGGGCCTGCCGGCTCCATCCCTCTCTTCCATTTGGCAAGAGTTGCGGTTTGATGTCCAAAGATTGGGGATCAACTTTCTGAACCCATTCATTCAGGATATCCCAGTTCTTTTCATTTTTTGCAGTCTTGCAGACTTTCATAAGGACTGTATTTGTAGCAAGCTGGTTCGGTTGCTGCTGAAGAATCTTGTCTGCTACATGGATGGCGATCAAGAGTGATTCTTCATCCGGGAGCTGGAAGAGCTGTCCCTCGATATAGGTCCAGACTATCTCGGTCGTAACCCAATCAAATCCCGGATATTTTCCAACCAGGGAATCCGCCAAAGGAATCGCGTCGTCAAATTTTTTCAACTTTCTTAAACAGTGCAGATATCCGGCTCCGGTAAATTTATCGGGATTATCGCGATGTAACTCACTGTAAAGTACGAGTGCTTCCTGGAATTTGCCCGATTTACGAAGTTCATTCGCCTTCATTTTTCTGTCGAAAGGAGTTTCCATTAATTTTTCCGGAATTATGTAGAATCATTATTTGTCAGAATAATCAATCTATGCACCGAAGTGTGAAATTGATTGCAGCAGTTCGCCCGTGTCGTTGAGAGTGTGGAGCGGATTCGTGAGCAGCAGATGGCATCAGGTAAGGAGATCGAGGGGCTGTGCAAGGGGCTGATGCAAAGCGCATTTGCCGGGGAATTAGTAGCGTAAATTCAATTTTCATTCTGAACGATATCATATTTGCATATCCTTAGCATCCCAATGAAAAGGTAATTCATAGAATCAAAATTGTAGTCGTAAAAATTCATAAAGGAGTGTGCGACCCGGTTCCTCAGATTAAATCCGGTCTGTTCTACCAATAAAAATTTTAAGTATCTATCCACATTCTCATTTCGCCCATGTCGTTGAGTGTGTGGAGCGGTTACGCGATCAGCAGGTAGCATCGGGTCGGCAAATCGAGGGGTTGTGCGAGGGGCTAGTGCAACGGGCATTTGGTGGAGAATTGATAGCAATAAATCAATAAACTGCTGTTTTTACTAAAACGCGCAAAAATATCGCCTTTATATCTTTTCGAATCATATTATTGATCATGTCATGTGGTTTCAATGACATGGAAGTTCATATTTTATATATTCTTTACAGAGGGAAACATTTCAAAATCAACGCAGGGCATCACAGTGAAAAACTTAAAAAAATTATCCAAAAAAAATATAATCATGATTTCGAGAAGGGAATAACTCATCTGAAAAATACGGGATATATTACAGCCATCAAGAAAACAGAGTTAAAATATTATATTCTGGATCTCGGAAAAGCCTATTCCGTTCTGAAAAGTCATGGATATAATGTCACTCCTCTTGGTGGTAGCAGAACCCATCATATAGAATAATATGTCAATTGTGTTAACTTTTTTTAACAATACTTTTATACATTGTATGCAAACATCATGGAAAGAAATTTTGTGAATGCTAGAAATTGTCACTCACATTGTCTGAACATGAAATAGCATCATAAAAAAAGTGATTATAATGAAACAGCCGTTTGAGGGTTTATTCGGGGATACCTGCGAGACACGGCTCCTGCAGTTCCTATTACCAATGTATGGAATTGAATTTGATATGTCCGAATTGATAGACGAAGTGAAGCTTACTCGGCAATCAATTTCAAAAGCGATTAAAAAATTCTCTGAACGGGACATGGTTAAGATCCGGAAAGAAGGGAGGGCCTGGTTTTATTCGATCAATGAGGAGTCTACCCTGGTGAAACGCCTTGAGGACTTCGACAACTCGTTGATCGAATCCATGATCGGGGAAGAAAAATTCCGAGAAATTGAAAAGATCCACGAAAAGCGCATGCGGGTCGCTGCAATAGAGAGATCCAAGACCGGGGTGGAAAAGATAACCCTCCGGCAGGATGCTGAAGACGGGTCGATCCGAATAGATTTCTCGGAATTTTCCGGTTCGCACAAATGGTGGGAAGAATCGAAACCAAAAACAGAATCAGAAATCTCAAGGCCTTATGAATTACCGATTTTCCCACAAATTCCGGCAGGAAGTGGTGCATCATGACAACAAAGAGAGAAAGTTTCTTCAAAAAGGAACTGGTCACGGAACTGCGTGAAGTTGCTCGGTTCATGAAAGAAGCAAAAACCCCTGAGAAGAAGATCTACTATCTCTCTGCGGCCTACGGGATCACCAGCCGTACATACCGTTACTCATTCTCACGTGATGTGCTGCTCGCCGATTTTGTCCTCATTGCCAGTTATCAGTCACTCATGGAACGCAAACGGCTGATAAAAACCGGGGACAACAACGTTGTACTCGATGAAAAAATATTCGATGCCATACACAAGGGGCTTTTAATGCTGGCAGATGCATTTGAAAAAGAAAATCCCAAGACCCAGGAAGCACTTGAACAAATATTAACGGCTTCATTTGTTGCCAGCGGTCCTGGAAATTACCTGAGAGAGAAGAGCGCTGTTACGCTCTAAAATTTTCCTTTTTTCATTTCCAACTATCATTGGAATTCAGTAATAATAGTATGGACATCCTGACCAAAAAGCGACACTCTTAATCCATCTCCTGCATAACCACTATCAGGACAAAACCCATGCGCCTCGCCCCCGAACTCAAATCAAAGATCGACCAACTCTGGGACAAATTCTGGAGCGGCGGCCTCTCTAATCCGCTCCAGTCCATTGAGCAGATGTCCTATCTCATCTTCATGAACCGGCTTGAGGATATGGATACTTTTGAGGAGAAACGGGCGAAGGCGAAGGGACTCTCCTATACCTCCATCTATGAGGGACAGACAGACTGCCGCTGGTCTCACTGGAAACATTACCCCGCTGACAAGATGCTCACACACGTGCGGGATGGGGCATTCCCGTTTATCAAGAAGATTCATGACGGGGAAAAGACCCTTTTTGCGCAGCACATGAAGGATGCCGTCTTCATGATCCCGAAACCGTCCCTGTTGCAGGAAGCGGTCACGATTATTGACGATATGAAAATCTCCGCCCAGAACCGGGACACTCAGGGAGACATCTACGAGTACCTTCTTTCCCAGCTCCAGACAGCCGGTAAGAACGGTCAGTTTCGGACTCCGAGGCATATTATCCGGATGATGGTCGAGCTGGTTGACCCCGTTATCAACGACCGGATCTGCGATCCTGCATGCGGGACTGCCGGTTTCCTTGTAAATTCCTACGAGCACATCCTCAGAAAGTATACGAGCCGGGATAAAATCGAGATCGACTCCGAAGGGGAATCTCACAATCTTCTCGGCGACAAGATTACCAATCCCAAACACTGGGACAAGCTCTGGTACGAGACATTTTTCGGGTATGATTTCGACAACACGATGATCCGGATATCGCTCATGAACATGGTGCTCCACGGGATCAAGGCGCCTCAGGTTGCCCAGCGGGATACCCTCTCAAAAGGATTCACGGAAAATGACCGGTATACCGTTGTCCTCGCAAACCCGCCGTTCAAGGGGAGCATCGATAAGAGCGACATCAACGACGCCCTCACCATCCAGACCACCAAGACCGAGCTGCTCTTTGTCGAACGCATGATGCACCTCCTCCAGATCGGCGGGAAGTGTGCAGTCATCGTGCCGGACGGCGTGTTGTTTGGCAGCTCAAATGCCCACAAGAAACTCCGGCAAATCCTGCTTGAAAAATGCCAGCTCGAAGGCATCGTCTCCATGCCATCCGGTATTTTCAAGCCATATGCAGGTGTTTCTACAGCTGTTTTGATCTTCACCAAAGGGGGATCAACGGAGAAAGTCTGGTTCTATGATATGGACGCGGACGGGTACTCGCTGGATGACAAGAGGACGTTCATTGATGGCAAGGGAGACATCCCGAATATCATCCAGCATTACCGCAACCGGAAAAAAGAGAATCCCGCGGACCGGAAAGGCAAGTGTTTCTTTGTACCAATCAGCGAGATTGAAGAGAACGGATACGATCTCTCCATCTCGCGCTACAAGGAGATCGAATACGCTGAAGTCCATTACGAAAAACCGGAAATAATTATTGAGAAGATCGAAGCGCTGGAATCTGAAATCCAGAAAAGTCTCCGGGATTTGAAAACGCTCCTGAAATAATACGTCCCCCCCCACGTTAACACACACTCAGTTGCCAGAAACAGCACTCTGTATCGCTCATCTTCGCGTTTCACGCCGGACAGATGCTCAATTCCATCATTTTTCTCTCACTTTTTCCCGCCTGAGGAACAATTTTGTTCCTTCCAACCAGCCAAAATTGAAGCCCGGATAATCCCAAATCCCCCTAAAACCCCACGGTTTCAAAAATTTTCCATTTTATAATCAAAGCCCATCCCCTTACCAGTCCCATACTGGTATGTCAAAGGGGCCCTGATGACAGGGGCGGAGACAAGTCTCCCTCCTTCCGCAACGGTTCGCGCGAAAACCCTGCGGGAAAATACAGCCGGCAAAGATCCCGGGGAGTCCGAAGAGTCCGGAGGATTCTTCCACAGTACCCGGGACCCGCCGGCTAAAACCGGTCCGGAAAAGATCCCGGGCACCCGGAGAACCCGGAGGGTTCTTCCAAAAAGCCCGGGATCTCCCCGGACCTCAAGGAGACAACCAACTATGGCAGACTTTGTCCAGAAAACAGTAACAAAGACCGCGGTCCGCGAACTCGCGAACGCGATCGAAGATGTATCGGCATTCGACACCATCGTCCAGTCCGTGATCACGGGCAACCCGTTCGGGTGCGTTGCGTATACGGAAAGCGGCGTGACCCACCAGCCGGTGGAGAAGTCGAAGGAAACATACGTGGCAAAGGTCGTGTACCAGGACGCCCTCGCAAAGACCGTCGGCAAAGAGTCCGGCAATTACAACACCATCGCCGGGTTCAATGCCGGCGCGGCAGCAATCCTTGCCGACACTGCGCTCACGGCAGCCCACACCGGGACTCCGGCCCGCGACTTCGGCACGGAGACCTACTCGGCTACGCTCCGGTGCCGCGACCCGAACGGGGAGCTGTACTTCGTGGCATTTGCCCGCGACCGCATGAGCATCACCTCGTACTCGGACGACGCAATCCGCACGAAGGTCGAGACCTGGGCCGACTCGGTGGCGGCCTTAGACTGAGGAGAGACCTGAAAGAATAACCAATGAAAAATCCGCAGGAGATTTGCATTCTCCCCTTACGCCAGCCCTGCTCCCAGTGGGGGCAGGGGCGTATGCGATAGAATTGACGCAGTTATCCGGAAATCTGAACCATTTTTTCGGAACCGGTAAGACGTCCCCATCGCAACGAGGGGGATGCCCACGCGGCGGGGGCAAGCATGCTTGCCCCCAGGAGCGTCAAATCTCTTCCGGGAATTTTTCTCATGAGAGTTATCCGGAGAGGGGACCATCCGTCTCCTCTCCAGTAAAAAGGAGGCAAAAACATGGAAACAGAAATTATCCCGCCAGCACTGGTGACCGGCCTGTACCGAAGCACGTTCAGCGGGTTTGAACCGCTGACCGCAGACACGCCGCTCACGCTTGAAGAAATCCGGAACACGCCGATCTTCTATGAGCTGGAACTGGACCCTGAACAGCAGGAGGCAGACCTGATCGTGGATGTCATCTACGACAGCACGGTGCCGGTAAAGCTACCGGACCTGATCCGGGGGGCTGGCATTCCCCGGGGAGTCCCGTTCTGGATAGACTGGTTCGAGATCCCGCCGTTCCGGGAGATGCGCGACATGCACGGCAGGCGGGTGTACCCGCGGGCGCCGGGGATTCACACGGTGAGGTTCCGGACAGCGAAGAGAAAACATGAGAAGATGGGAAAATACCGGGACTTCAGCCCGGCAAATGGCGGCTGGATGAGCCCGTACTTTGAATTTGCGATCGAGGGAACGGTGAGCGTTGATGACCAGTGATCAGCAGGCCCGGGCCGCCGTGTGCGGCGCCGGGATCCTGCTTGCAGTCATTTTTCTCTTCACGAGCCTGCCGCCGGTCCTTCTCATCATACCGGTCACGATCGTCCTCTCCGGCATCATTGCCAACCGGGATGAGATGCACGCAGTCTGGTACGGGATGCTCAGCACGGCAGGGGTCTTCGATCCCGCAGAATTGAATGAAGAAGAAAAAGCAGCCATCGCACGGGAACGGCACTGCTTCTGGTCCGGCGAGGTCGCATCCGCGGCTGCCCTGGCAGGAGCGTTCACGGTCCCGCTCGGGATGTACTTTGCAGAAAAGAGCGGGACCCTGATGGCTTTCACCATCGCAGCGATCATCTTCCTGCTGCTCTTCATCTTCCTGCCCAGGCTCATCCGGAAAGGGATGAGTACGGACACGGACACCATCATCATGCTGTTCGGCAAGAACGAGCAGGTAAAGAAGGTGTTCTGGACCGTGTTTATCATCCTGGCCGGGTTCATCCTGGCGCAGGTTGTCGATCCGGTAACCGCACAGGAAATTCTCAGGGTGCTCACGGGCATGGGAGGATAAAAAAAATTCTTATCCCGTCTTTTTTTTCCTGCAGCAGGCCGGGCAAAACCCGATACCTGCAGGTAAGTGACCCCGTTCAGGAAAACCGGAGATCACTATCCCGCATTACGGATATTCCAGGTTTACCCGGAGCTTTGACTCGATATGAGGTGAAATCTGGTGGTACCCTGCTTTGGTTAACATGCCGGTGTCAAGACAAACGGCTTCTTCCAGGTCATCTTCCGAAATTCCGTGTTTGTCATGATCCACAATTTCATGGTAGAAAATTTTTCCCCCGCCGGGCAATATCCGGCACAGGAACATCCGGTCATTCTCCACCCGGATATAATAATACGAAGATCCGATAAGCGAACGCTGGTATTCCTGGAGCTGCTCCAGGATCTCGTCATACTCCGGGACCGAAGCATCCGGCCGGATATACCGCGGTAACGGTTCTATCGTTCCAGTTTTTTGCGCAGTTGACATATTCCCCCACTTCCTGCTATCCTCAGCCTGCTGGTGCTGAGCAGAACTAAGGTACGAAGGAAATATCGTTCCTATAGATATATAATTTTCTATCATCGGTTTTTCTGCATTCCGTAAGTACGAAAGAGAAGGACAACGCAGGGCATAATCTCCGGTTCAGTACCGCCCGTACAATTGCGGAATTCAGAGAAAAGAACCGGAGATCATTTCTCCGGCCGCAGGAATATTACGTGGTTCACCACATCCGGCACGAGGGGACCGGAAACATGGTGAGAGACAAAAAAAACAGAAAGGGTTTTTCCTTATGCTTCCGTCTCACCGGTACGGATCCTGACAGACTTCTCGACCGGTATGACAAAGATCTTGCCATCCCCGATCTTCCCGGTGCGGGCTGATTCCATCAGGGTTGTGATAAGAATATCCACATCACTGTCCCTGACCACGATCTCAAGCTGTATCTTGGGAAGGAGATCAACGGTCATCAGGCCGCCGCGATACTCGAGGGTGATCCCTTTCTGTTCCCCGCGTCCCTGCACTTCCGTGATGGTCATACCCTTGAACCCTTTGTCTTCCAGGGCTTTTTTAACGAATTCGAACCGCTCGGGTTTGATGATGGTTTTTACCAGTTTCATGGTTCTTCCTCCCTTCAGCAGCGTTCCCCGTGCTGCGAGATATCAAGGCCGACATACTCTTCCTCTTCCGTTACCCGCAGTCCCATTGTTTTGTCGACAATGACTGCAAGGATGTAGGTCACAACGAATGCGTAGATGACTGCTGCACCCGCCCCGACAAACTGGGCGATGAACTGATTCACGTTACCTTCGATGAGCCCCGATTTGCCGTTGATCGCTGCTACGGCAAAGATACCGGTTGCGAGCGCACCCCAGAGGCCGCCCATACCATGGATTGCCCAGGCATCGAGACTCTCATCGACACCCTTTTTCTGCCGCCAGAGCATGATGCCATAGCAGAGTGCACCGGCCACGCCACCGATAACGATTGCTGCCATCGGCGTAACGAACCCGGCAGCGGGCGTGATTGCCACAAGACCGGCCACTGCACCCGAGACGAACCCGAGCGCACTCGGTTTGCCGCCATGGGCCCAGGAGACGAGAGTCCACGAGATCGCGGCTGCAGCTGCGGCCGTGTTGGTTGTAACGAAAGCCAGTGCAGCAAGACCGTTCGCATCCACCGCACTGCCCGCGTTGAAACCGAACCAGCCGAACCACAGGAGTGCCGCACCCAGGATTGACCAGGGGATATTGGCCGGCTCCATGCCATACTTGCCGTACCCGACCCGTTTACCAATAACGATTGCAAGCGCAAGGGCCGCGAACCCTGAGCTGATGTGGACGACCGTGCCACCGGCAAAGTCGATCGCACCGAACTGCGCAGCCCAGCCGCCTCCCCAGACCCAGTGGGCCAGGGGGTCATAGACGATCGTGGTCCAGAGCAGGGCGAAGACGAGGTACGAGCTGAACTTGATCCGCTCGGCAAATCCCGAGGTCACGATGGCCATGGTAACCGTGGCAAACACGAGCTGGAAGGCCATGTACAGCAGTCCCGGGATGAGCGGGCTGTACACGCCGGGCTCCATGCCCACGTTATTCAATCCGAGATACTCTAAGTTGCCGATGAACCCGCCGATATCCGTACCGAACGCAAGCGAGTACCCGAACAGCACCCACTGGATACTGACGAGTGCAAAGGCAACGAACGACAGGGTGATCATGTTGATGAAGTTTTTCTTCCGTACAAGACCACCATAGAACAATCCCACCGCGGGCGTCATGATCATGACGAGCGCCGTTGAGACGAGGATCCATGCTGTTGCTCCAGAATCAATTGCCATTCATTCCACCTGTAAACAAATCTGCATCGTTGTTCCTGTTCTTAAATTATCCCCAACCGGAGTGGCGGGTGACTGATCATTCTGATAACGATAATTGCCGGATGAAAAATCCGGTATACCGCTGAATTCTCATGTTCCCATCGGGTTCCTGTCAGTTCGTATTTTTCGTGTTGTACAATTGTTGGAAGGAAGTTGTATTCCTACTATAATAAATGTTATGATTATTACATTTTCCCATTGGGGGGATGAAGAGGATAACCGGATAAGAAAAATCGTTGAGAAAAAGAAGACCGGGTTAAAGGTTCCTGCAATTATTTTCCCGGTTTTCCCTGCGAAAAAAAACAGGGTTCATAGAACCCCGGGCCTTTCGTTATCGATCTGGGAGGATAGTCCATACCCGGGGTTCCGGCATCGGGATACCCGGGTGAAGAGCTACCCCCGGTACATTATTTTTCTCTCATCCGGACCCCGGCCGATGAAATCCTCCGCAACCATCCGGCAAAGCCGGTTGCTCTCCGGGAGGTAACGGGGAGTATCCCGGGCAATCACCGATTGCTGGTGCTTCCGGAGATCTCTGGACCATTCCCTGACGATCGTTTCTGTCATTTCCAGGTGGAACTGGAGACCGAGTGCGTTCCCAAGCACGAATGCCTGGTTACGGACATTATTCCCGTATGCGAGCAGGCGGCCCCGCAAGGGAATTTCAAACGTTTCCCCGTGAAGCTGGAACACATGGAATTGTTCCGGAAATGTGGAGAAGATGCCGGGTGCGTCCGGTGTCCGTTTCAGCGGTTGCCACCCGGTCTCCCGTACGAACGGGTATACCCGTGCCCCGTGAGCAGATGCAATCAGCTGCGCCCCAAGACAGATCCCCAGGACTTTCTGCCCGGTTTTTACGGATCGCCGGATAAGTTCTTTCTCCTCCCTGAACCAGGGATATTCTTTTTCATCATTGACACTCATCGGGCCTCCCATGAACACAAGATGGGAAGCATCACAGGTGCGGGGAACCTCGTGGGTGTCGTACAGCGGGATATATTCGAACGGTATATCCCGGTTCTGAAAGATCGTTTCAAAATATCCCGACGGCTCGTTTGCCACATGCTGGAAGATGGCGATCTTCGTATCCATACCCGGTTTCCGGTAGTGGCCGTTATCAACCTGCCGGGGGATACCGGGGATCATCCGCCTCACGCCCGTTCGCCATGCTGGCAGATGTCCAGCCCGACATACTCTTCATCTGCGGTTACCCGGAGCCCGATCGTACGATCGATGACGGTACCGATGATCCATGTGGCAACGAATGCATAGACAAGCGCAGCCAGGGCCGCAACAGTATTGACATATAACTGCGATGCGTTCCCTTCCATAAAGCCGGCAAACCCTCCTACGGCTGCCGCTGCAAAGATACCGGTTGCTATTGTCCCCCAGAGGCCGCCCATACCGTGAATTGCCCATGCATCGAGGCTCTCATCCAGCTGTTTGCGGATCCGGGCAAGCATCATGTAGAAACAGAGAACGCCGGCAACCGCCCCGATAAGCAGTGCAACAAGGGGGGTGACGAAACCGGCAGCCGGGGTGATCGCTACCATCCCGGCAATCGCACCGCTTACCATTCCCAGCGAACTCGGCTTGCCACGGTACCAGCTCGCGAACATCCATGCGAGAGCACCGGCAGCGGCAGCGGAATTCGTGTTGACAAACGCAGTCACCGCACTACCGTTGAGTGCCAGGGCACTTCCTGCATTGAACCCGAACCAGCCGAACCACAGGAGTGCGGCGCCGAGCAGTGCGATCGGGATATTGTGAGGTTCAAGTGCATGCTCACCGAATCCGGACCGCCGCCCGATAACAAGGGCAAGCGCGATCGCGGCAAAGCCCGAGCATATCTCCACTGCTGTGCCCCCGGCGAAATCAAGGAGTCCCATCTGCTGGGCCCACCCGCCGCCCCATGCCCAGTGGGCGATCGGGCAATAGACAACCGTGAGCCAGACCAGGCAGAAGACGATATACGATGAGAACTTGAGACGCTCTGCGGTGGCCGAAGTAACGATAGTAATTGTGACCGCTGCAAAGAACAGCTGGAATATCATGAAGACCAGCGGAGGGTAGGTGCCGGTACCGGCATCAGCACTCACACCGGCAAGACCGATGTAATCCAGGTTCCCGATGAATCCTCCCACATCCGGCCCGAATGCAAGGGAATACCCGATCAGGACCCAGTGGACACTCGCAAGCGCGAGACTCACAAACGAGAGCGCAATCATCGAGATGAAATTCTTCTTCCGTACCAGTCCGCCATAGAAAAGGCCGACTCCGGGGGTCATCAGCATAACGAGCACTGCCGAGACCATCAGCCAGCATGTAACTCCGGTATCTATTGCCATTGTAATCACCGTTCCCTGTTTTGTGGATGGCAATCGATCTGTGTACGCCCGGGGCTCTCACCCGGGAATGTCCCCGGGGGTGCAGATTCCGTATCCACTACCCGTTTATCTCCGGGACCCCCGTTTAAGACATTTTTACAGAACGATCGGCCGATCCTTACGGGATTACAAGTCCGAAAATCACCGACAATTCAAAAAAAATTTTAAAATTTTAGTAGGTTGCCAGGTACCTGTCCAGCTCCCACGGGTGAACCGCGAGCCGGAAGGCATCGGTTTCCATCTCGGCAATGCGGGTGAGGTTCGTCACCACATGTTCGCCGAGGGTGTTGCAGATGACTTCATCCTTGAGGAGCGCTGCATTCGCTTCGGCAAGACTCGCCGGGAGCATCTCGACTTTTAACCTCTTGCGGTCTTTCGCATTGAGATGATAGATGTTAGTGTTGGTCGATTCCGGCGGCATGATCTTGTTCTTGATACCATCCATACCCGCTGCAAGCATGCAGGCAAAGGTAAGGTACGGGTTGCACATCGGGTCCGGGCTGCGGAACTCGGCACGGGTGCTGTTACCGCGGGCGGCGGGAACGCGGACAAGGGCAGAGCGGTTGGCCGCACTCCAGGCAAGGTAGCAGGGAGCTTCGTAACCGGGGACGAGACGCTTGTAGGAATTGATCGTGGGGTTTGCCACACGCGTGATTGCCTTTGCATGCTTCAGGATACCGCCGATATAATAGAGACACGTGTCAGAGAGCTGCAGTTCCGCATTTGCATCGAAGAATGCATTCTTGCCGTTCTTGGAAAGGGATCCGTGGGTGTGCATGCCGCTGCCGTTGATGCCGGCAATGGGCTTGGCCATGAAAGATGCATGCAGACCGTACTGGAGGGCAATGGACTTGGTCGCGAACTTGAAGGTGATGACACGGTCGGCAGTGGTGAGCGCATCGCCATACTTGAAATCGATCTCGTGCTGGCTGTCAGCAACTTCGTGGTGGGAGGCTTCGATCTCAAAACCCATCTCACTGAGTGCAAGAACAACGTCCCTCCGGACATCCTCAGCAGAGTCCGTGGGTGCGAGATCGAAATAGGCGCCGTGGTCCTCGAACTCGGTTGTCGGGGTACCGTCGTACATCTTGAACAGGAAAAACTCAAGCTCAGGGCCGGTGTTGAACGTGTAGCCCATCTTGGCTGCTTCAGCCATTGTCTTACGCAGGATGTAGCGGGGATCCCCGGTAAAAGGCTTGTTGCCGTATGTCTGGACATCGCAGATGAACCGGGCAACCCTTCCTTCCTGGGGCCTCCAGGGAAGGACTGCATACGTTGCCGGATCGGGCTTCAGGATCATGTCAGATTCTTCGATCCGTGCAAACCCTTCAATGGATGACCCGTCAAACCAGATCCCTTCCGTGAGCGCTTTCTCAGCCTGGATGGAAGGAATAGAGACGTTTTTAGGCATTCCCTGGATATCCGTGAACTGGAGACGAATGAATTTTACTTTATCCGCCTCTATTTTTTTAAGCATCTTCGTTACGTCCGCTGACATAATGGAAGAAAGGTTCCACCCAATTGTATTTATACCTATTTTACGAACATTATTGAGCGAATGCTCATATTCAATTTCAGGAAATGCTTACTCTAATGGATCAATGTTCTCTGTGATAATATGTGTGGTATTATTGGTGTAATTGACCGGCGCCGCCAGTGTATGGATGGCACGAAGATAAAAGAAGCGCTCGCTTCCATGAACGAACGGGGGAGCGGAGAGGGCGCGGGATATGTCGCATACGGGATCTACCCGGATTACAAGGAGTACTTTGCCCTCCATGTCTTCTTCGACAATATCCGGGAACACAAGGCCCCGCTGGACAACCTGCTCGAGAAATGGGGAACGATCATTCACGATGAACAGATCAAGACCTACGAACAGCCCGGCCTCCGCAAGGTCCACACACCCTGGCGCTATTTCTTCCGGCCCGACCGGGGCCTGATGCCCAAGAGTATCACACCGGACGAGGACATCATCACCCACCTGGTCATGAAAGTGAACAGCGAGAGGAATGGCGCCCTCATCTTCTCCTCGGGAAAGAACCTCGGGGTCTTCAAGGCAGCCGGCTGGCCGGAGGATGTAGCAAACTTCTACCGCATCCAGGACTACAAGGGCTACCTCTGGCTTGCCCACAACCGGTACCCGACCAACACGGCCGGCTGGTGGGGCGGGGCCCATCCCTTTAACCTCCTCAACTGGAGTGTTGTCCACAATGGCGAGATCACCTCCTACGGCACCAACCGGCGCTACATCGAGAGTTACGGGTACAAATGCACGATGTATACCGACACGGAAGTTGTCGCGTACCTCGTCGACCTGCTCGTGCGCAAACACGGGCTCTCGGAGAAGATGGCGGTCCGGGCCCTTGCCCCGCCATTCTGGGAAGAGATCGACCGGATGCCGGCAAAGGAGCAGGAACTGAACCGGGCGATACGCCTCACGTACGGTCCCGCGCTCATGAACGGCCCCTTTGCCATCTGCGTTGCAAACGAGAACGCGCTCGTGGGATTCACGGACCGGATCAAGCTCCGCCCGCTTGTCTCGGCCGAGCACGGGGACCGGCTCTTCATCTCCAGCGAAGAATCGGCCATCCGCCGGATTGATCCGGATGTAGACAATGTCACCATGCCAAAAGCCGGCGAACCGGTGATCGGGAGGGTGATTGCATGAGCATCGGCAGCACGCCCCTGAGGTTCCGGGTCACGATCGACCCGGATCGCTGCATGGACTGCGGGCGCTGTATCGAGAACTGCTCGTACGGTGTGTACCGCAGGGATGGCGACAAGATCGTCATCAATTCGCGGAACTGCGTTGCGTGTCACCGCTGTCTCGCGTTCTGTCCCCGGGACGCCATCGAGATCGAAGAGAAACCCGGCGATTACCGGAGCCACCCGGTCTGGACCCGCGAGATCCGTGAAGCGGTCTTCAACCAGGCAAGGACCGGCAAGATCATCTCCGGGGGTATGGGTAATGCCCTGCCCTGGCCGATCATCTTCGACCGCCTCGTGCTCGATGCCTGCCAGGTGACGAATCCCAGTATCGACCCCCTGCGGGAGCCGATGGAGCTCCGCACCTATATCGGCAAGAAGCCGTCATCGCTGTCGGTCAGGGAACAGCCCGGAAAGGATGTCGAGCTCTTAACAAAACTCTCACCCAACCTCCAGATCGAGACCCCGATCATGATCGGGCACATGAGTTATGGCGCGATCAGCCTGCCGGCACAACAGGCCATGGCAAAAGCGGTCCACCGTATCGGCACGTTCATGGGGACGGGAGAGGGTGGGCTTCACGAATCGCTCTACCCGTACCAGAAGAACATGATCGTCCAGGTCGCATCGGGACGGTTCGGTGTCGATATCGACTATCTGGAACGCGGGGCCGCCATCGAGATCAAGATCGGCCAGGGGGCAAAACCGGGTATCGGGGGCCACCTGCCAGGAGAGAAAGTCTGTGCCGATGTTGCCTGCACCCGCATGATCCCGGAGGGGAGCGATGCGATCAGCCCGGCGCCGCACCACGATATCTACAGCATCGAGGATCTCAAGCAGCTGGTCCACGGGCTCAAAGAAGCGACCGAGTGGAAAAAACCGGTCTTTGTCAAGATCGCGGCCGTCCACAACGCCGCTGCCATTGCCGCGGGGATCGCCCGCTCGGGCGCTGACGCCGTGGTCATCGATGGCTTCCGAGGGGGAACCGGTTCGGCACCCGTGGTCTTCCGCGACCATGTCGGCATCCCGATCGAAGCAGCCATCGCCAGTGTCGATGCAAAACTGCGCCAGCAGGGAATCAGGAACGAGGTCTCCCTCATTGCGAGCGGCGGCATCCGGCAGAGCGCCGACGTGGCAAAGATCATCTGCCTCGGCGCCGATGCCGTCTATATCGGGACGTCGGCGCTCGTGGCAATGGGGTGCCGGGTCTGCGGGACCTGCAACCGGGGCCAGTGTGCCTGGGGTATTGCCACCCAGAAACCCGAGCTGACAAAGAGGCTGGATCCCGAGACCAATGCGGTGCAGGTCGAGAACCTGATCCATGGCTGGACACTCGAACTGGGCGAACTGATGGGGGCGGCCGGTATCAACAGCATCGAGAGCCTGCGGGGCAACCGCGACCGGCTCCGGGGTTACATGCTGGATGAGGGCCTCATGGAAGTCCTTGATGTGAAGACCGTGGGGGCCTGAAAATGAAGACGCTCACGATCGATGCAAAAGACATTCATTATACGCCGCTGAACCAGCAGATCCGCAAGGCGGTAGCTGACGGGGTGAAGGAGATCACGCTCGACAATGTCCTTGGCCAGCGATTCATCGGGGATGGCCTGAGAGGCGACGATGTCACGATCACCGTGAACGGTGTACCGGGTGGCGACCTTGCGATGTTTATGAGCGGCCCCACGATCATTGTCCACGGCAACGCGGACCATGCACCCGGCAACACCATGGACAAGGGCAAGGTGATCATCCATGGCAGTGCCGGCGATGCCGTGGCCCACAGCATGCGGGGCGGCAGGGTGTATGTCCGGGACAACATCGGTTACCGGGGCGGCATCCACATGAAGAAGTACCTGGAGAAACGCCCCATTCTCGTGGTTGGTGGCAGCGCCCGGGCGTTCCTCGGGGAATCCATGGCAGGCGGGCTCGTGATTGTGCTGGGGCTTGGCGATATGAAACCGATCGCGGAGCAGGGGGTGGGGAGCGGCATCCATGGCGGCGAGATCTTCGTCCGGGGCCCGGTGGACAAGCTCTGTCTCGGGAGCGGGACGAAACAGGCACCGGTCACGGAGGAAGAGAGGGCCATGATCCGCCCAATCATCGAGGATTTTGCAAAATCATTCGGGATCGATGCAGGCCCCCTGCTTGCAGCCGACTACACAAGGATCGCCGCAATCAGCGCACGGCCGTTTGCGAGCAAGTACACGCTGGAGTGAGAGCAATGGCACAAAAAAGTTATCTCGATTTGAAAGCCGAGGTCTGGGATACCGGAAAATGCTCCGGCTGCGGTGCCTGCGTGGCAGTCTGCCCGGCCGATGCGATCTCCTTTAAAGAGGGAGAGATGGTGACAAGCCCCGTAAGCAACGGGTACTGCAAGCAGGCAACCGATAGTGTCGCATGCGGGGCATGCTATGCAGTCTGCCCCCGCATTGGGGAACAACCAGTGGAGACGCTGGGGAATTACCTTGAACTGACAACCGGGAAAGCCGCATTCGAGATCCCGCACCGGCAGAGCGGCGGTGCGGTCACGGCAATCCTTGCAAACGCACTGGACGAAGGTCTCATCGATGCGGTCGTGACGGTTACCGAGGATCGCTGGTCGTTAAAACCGTCATCGGTTGTCATCACTAAATCGGATGTCCTCATCCAGCAGGCCGGCAGCCGGTACAGCTGGTGGGTCCCGCTGCTTGCAGCGCTCAAGAATGCCGTTGTGGAACGGAAATGCCACCGTATTGCAGTTGTCGGCGTACCCTGCGCAGTCCAGGCACTTGCCCGAATCCGCACGAGCGATAACGACCTCCTCAGGCCGTATGCAAAATCAATACGTCTCGTCATCGGCCTGTTCTGTACCGAGACATTCGATTACACTGCGCTCGTCCAGGGCAAGCTTCGTACTCACTACAAACTGGAACCCCAGGAGATACGCAAGCTGGACGTCAAGGGAAAACTCGAGATCCTGAAACAGGACGGCACGACAACAACGGTCCCGCTTGTTGAACTGGAGACCTGCATCCGGAAAGGCTGTCATTACTGCACCGATCTCACTGCGGTTATGGCAGATATTTCCGCGGGTGCTGTCGGGAGTCCTGCCGGGACTACCACGCTTATCATCCGTACACCGGGTGGCAAAGGATTTGTAGAAAGTGCAGTCCGTAACAACAGACTCACGCTCGGGACCGGGGCAGATCAGGCAGCGATCGAGAAACTGGCGAAGGCCAAGATAAAGAAGAATTCCAAAAAGTGATTTTTTTTAAATACATTGATCAATCGGACATTAATGTGTTAAAAAAAATGCGTAAAAAAATAATTCAAAAAGGCATTTTTGGCATCTCCGAAATTTCTGACGGTTTTATTCTTTTTTTTACTCTGGAGGAACAAGCATGAACCGATCAGGTTCACACCCGGGCCTTGAAAATCATAAATAATTTCTGAATATTCACGAGGGCTCCCCGCTTCAGGGCCTTGGTACGGCACGGTGGGGCAAGTTCGGTTTCAGGGAAAACTGGGAATTGAAGCCGCCGCGAAAGCCCCCGCGGGGGCGGCGGCACCTATCGTAACGGGGGTATGGGGGCATCAGCCCCCATCAGTAATACCGGAAGATGTCATTTTTTTGGGAATCGTTCGATAATGATTATGACGCTCTCGGGGGCTCTGCCCCCGCCGCTGTGGCATCCCCCGGTTGCGATTATGCTGTACGCAATCATGGAGAATTTCCCCGTTTAGATAATGCCGAGGCATCATATGTGCCTTCACCTCCCCAACCGTGTAAAATCTCATCGAGATGAAAGACGGTAAGAGCCCGAAGGATTCTTTGAATCCGGGCTGGCTCAAAGAGGCCTTCATATCACTGATACAGGTCCTTTTCAGAGCACCCAAAAAATTTCTGCCGGATTGCCGGTTCTCAACCAGGACCGGCCTACCTTTTCCTCAATATCCTGACCAGCGGCGAGCACCGGTCGAAGAAACCGGCAATGAACGGCGCGAACTCCTGCTGCCAGCAGTCTACTCCTTCCAGAAGAGTCCACCCGTTCTCAAGAGACTGGCGGACATGCTTGCCATGACTCGCGTTCCGGATGATCTCCTGGGAGGAGAGCAGGCTCTTTGGTGTTGTATACTCCCGCGGCACCTCCATCTCGTACTTCGCTTCTTCAATATACGGCCCGGCAGTCCGTTCGGCAAGGTGCTTTTCCCGGAATTTGTCAGCATTAACAGCGTTCCAGAGCGGCGGGCCGGCATGCCGGCGGACGGAGGGGAGTTCCTCAACAAGCAGTTCGAAGAGGAACATGCACTGCTCCGGCTGCATATCGTAATGCGCGTGGTGAACAGGAAAACCATGGCGTTCAAGCAGTTCGCGTACCGACAACAGGCTCCGCTTCAGCTGGGGAACAACCACCTCGGGAATATACGGGGGAGTGGCAAACACGATCGCGTACACGAAGGTCTTCCGCTGCCCGATAACTGCTGCAAGCTCCGTTTTCAGGATACAGCGCTCGAGCGGGTGCGCAAAGAACGCATCCGAGGGTGATTCGAGATACCCCCGGGCAAGCTCGACAAAACCCGCCATCTTGTCAAGAGAGACCGCGGCGGACACATTGCGCCGTGGATCAACGGGATCGATCACGACCAGCGGTTCGTCAAATTCCTTTGCTGCATGGTGTTCGATATCGATGATAAGATGCGGGCGCCACCCGGCCGCTGCTTCAAGAAGGGGAGTGAACCCGCCATAGTGGAGAACGAGCAGTTCGCACAGGTAACCGGAAAACCCTTCGGTCATCTGGTCTGACCCGTAGATTCCCCCGGCCTTGGTGAACCGCTTGAGGAGCAGCACATCATCGATCAGGCCGTTGATCTTGTCGGTGATATACCGGGTATGAAACGGTGTCCGGTCCACAGCGCTCTGGATCTTTGTCGCGCTGTCGACCTTGTAGCAGGGTACGAGATCCACATCCACGTCATCGATATTCGCGTTGATGTACGGGTGTTCGGCATATTTTTCGTGAAACTTGTCCGTAAAGGACCCTGCAATCGAACGGGCGAGAGCAAGACCCTGGAGTTCGAGTTCCTCCCGGGGCAGCGTGGGATCGAAAAGCATGAACACATCGAGATCCCGGTCTCCCCGCACCCATGTATGCCGGGCAATGGACCCCACAACCATTCCCTGTGCTTTTCCGCTCTGTTCTATGGATGCCAGCAGGCGTTTCGCAAGGCCGCACACATGGTCGCGCTCTTCCTGCGTGGGACGGAGCGTTGTAAGCACTTCCTCTTCAAGGGGGAGACGTTTCACCACACAACCTCCAGCAGGTCTTCGTACACCGGGCCACGCGGCATCAGGGTGCTTTTTTTGAGTTTCATACCCTGTATCATACACTCACCATAGGTTGTTCCCTCCAGGGCGCGGAGAACGGAAAAGAGTGAGGGATCGGGGACCTTCACCCGCGCCAGCGTTGCATGGGGGGTGAATCCCCGTGTTTCCCGTTCAAACCCCAGGGGTTCAAGGACCTCCTCAACCATCCTGAAGAGTTCTTTTCCCCTGCCATTATCGCGAACAGTACACCATACGGTATGCGGGCGTTTCGGGTTATTCACCGTCACCGTTCCCACGGTAACCGGAAAAGGCCTGAAGGAGACGCTCCTGAGCGCTTCGTTCAGGTGCGGGAGGTCTTTTTCTGCAACCTCGCCCAGGAACTTAAGGGTAATGTGGATAAGGGCGGGTTCAACGATAGTGAGGCGCGCTGAACAGCCGCGGAGCTTCTCCTGCGCTTCCATCAGCCGGTCTTTAATCTCAGCCGGAAGTTCGAGTGCAACAAACGCCCTTACCATTACGGTACTATTATTATTCCATTCCCCTACTAATGATAATCGCTTCACGCGACGATACCATCCATGAGCACGAACCAAGATTTTTTTATTCACGGACTACCTATTGGATAACTACAGAGTGAGGGTGTTTTTTGTGCCGGAAAAACCGCAACTGATTGTCTATACGCTTGAGCATTGCCCGAATTGCGATATGCTGAAAGATTTTTTGAAAAAGAGCGGTCTCACATACAGCGAGCGCGATCTTTCCACTGCAGAATCGCTCACGGAACTCCGGGTGAACGGGGTATTTGTGAACGAGGCCCCGGTTCTCCAGAAGAGTGAGGATTTTTTCACGTCAGCTGACCTGTTTCCCGCGGGTAAACTGGACACGGATCACTTAACCCGTCTTGTATCAGGTGAATAATGGCCCGCCGGGAAACCAAGCAACTGACATTCGGGGGTGTCACGGTCCCGGCGCTCCCGTATGTCCGCACTACTGACGGTCATATCGTTGAATGGGACCGGCAGCGCATCGTCCGCCAGCTTGTCGAAGAAACCAAGCTTGTCGAGACCTTCTACGGGTATGACGGCGCAACGGAAGAGACCGCGCAGGAGATTGCCCTTGATGTCGAGAACCGGATCAAGAACATGGGGCTCAAGTCCCTGTCCGGCCCACTCATCCGCGAGATTGTCAACATTACCCTGCTCGAGAAGGGAATGATCCAGTACCGCAATGTCTCGACCCGGGTCGGTACGCCGGTCTACGATGCGCACCAGATCGATGTTGGCAGGGGATTTGAAGCGCACGATAACGCAAACCTGCAGGAGAATGCCGAGACCTCCCACAAGAAGAAAGCGGACAAGATCTCAAAGGAACAGTACCTGCTCCAGCTTCCGCCGGACCTTGCCGACCACCATCTCTCCGGTGAGATGCATATCCACGATCTCGAGTATTTCGGGACCCGGCCGTTCTGCCAGGACTGGGACCTGCGCTACTTCTTCTACTACGGCCTGATGCCGGATGGCAACGGGACGAAGGCATCCGTTGCCGGGCCGGCGAAACGTGCAGAGGTGGCGATCCTCCATGCGGTCAAGGCACTCGGCTCCGCCCAGACGAACTTTGCCGGCGGCCAGGGCTACTACAACTTCCTCACATTCCTGGCCCCGTTCATGGAGGGCCTGCCCTACGATGAGATCAAACAGATGGTACAGATGTTTGTGTACGAGATGACCCAGATGATGGTGGCCCGCGGCGGCCAGCTGGTCTTCTCGTCCATCCAGCTCTGCCCCGGTGTTCCCACCCTCTGGCAGGACAAGCCCTGCGTGTACAAGGGCAAGGTCTGGGATGGCAAATCTGCACCGAAACGAACCTATGGCGAGTTCGAGCGGGAAGTCCGGCTCCTCTTCAAGGCCATCATGGAAGTGATGCTGGAGGGAGACTACTGGGGCAAGCCCTTCAACTTCCCCAAACCGGAGATCTCCATTGAACCCGATTTCATGACCGAACGTGAGGAGTTCAATAAGAAAAACCCCGACCTCCCCACGTACCAGGAACTCTACCTGATGACGTTCGAACTCGCATCCAAGTTCGGTACTCCGTATTACGACAACCAGCTCCCGGTGTACCGCGGTGCCGGCAAGGGCATTTCCTGTTACCAGTGCTGCGCCTACCAGTTCTCGGCCATTGCCGATGAGGATTCCGATTTTGACAAAAAACTGCTCTTCGAAGAAGGTCGTCACTTCTCGATGGGATCCTGGCAGGTCGTTTCCGTGAACTGCCCACGGGCTGCCTACAATGCCGAAGGTGACGATGCCCGCCTTTTTTCAGAACTCAAGAAACTGATGGATGTCGCAGTCGAGATCTTCAAGATCAAGCGGCGCTGGATGGACCTGATCCGGGCGAGCAGCCGCATGCCGTTTGCCATGCAGCGTCCCAAGGACCCCAATACCGGCGAACGCGGTGCCCTTGCAGTCGACCTCGAAGGACTGGTATACACCATCGGTGTTGTCGGCGTCAACGAGATGGTCCAGCACCATACCGGAAAACAGATGCACGAATCCAAAGCCTCATTCAAACTGGCGGTCCGGGCAATGATCGAGATGGAACTCTATGGCAGGGAACTGTCGAAAAAGAATAACATCACCATCGCACTCGCCCGGACACCCGCCGAGACCACCGGGCAGCGGTTCGCGGTCGCCGACCTGCTTGACCGGCGCTACCATGACTTTGCAAAAGCGGTTATCAAGGGAGATCTCGAAGAGGGGCTGGGACAGCTGGGCAAGAGCCGTGACCTGCCCATCTACTATACCAACGGCACTCATGTTGCACCCGGCGCAAATGTCCCGCTGACAAAACGCATGGATATCGAGCATGTCTTCTTCCCCATTGTCGACGGGGGTAACATCTTCCATATCTGGCTTGGCGAAGCACGTCCTGACCCCCGGGGACTCATGGAGATGGCCATGAAACTCTGCCGGAACACCCAGATCGGGTACTTCGCGTTCACCCGGGACATCACGATATCCCTCAGGCAGTTCCACGAGAGGAAAGACGGAGGTAAACCCGTTTCCACGTGGGTACCAACGGATTTCCCGGTCAAGGTATAAACCGGGATTTTTTTTAATCCCCTTCAGGGACACGGATTCACCTGGACCAGTAGATTTTCAGCAATGACGTTGAGGTTGAACTCAGGGACCGGATAACCAGTCCGATATCACAACAGCAGGAGAACGATCAATGGGCCGGAAGTTCTGCACGGTATGCGGCGCAGCATTACCTGAGGAGATCAGATCCTGTGAAAAATGCGGGTCTCCGGTTGTTCCGGATTCTACCGGAAGGATCGCGCAACCTGCCGGATTACCTTCCGCCCATTCCCCGGAAATATCCTCCCCTCATCCGGGAAAAAACAGAACTGTTATTACGATCATTGGGGGCATTTTCCTCATTCTCGTTATCGTTGCGGGGATGTTCATTTTCGTCCTGCCGGCACTGCCAGGTACAGACGCATCACGGGGACTGGTGCCCGGTCCCGCGACAACAACGCAAACCGTCATGCCGGTCGTAACCACGCCCATTCCGGCATCACCCGCACCAACGAGCGTGCAGACACAAAAACCCGACCCGTTCCCGGGGGCACTCAGGTTAAAGGAACGGTTTTCTTTCGGTTCTGAAAAGGTTGCAAGCGAGGCAACCGTGTACAAATACTGGATAAACGATACCTACCAGTGGCATAACGATAAGGATAACAATTTTTATGTCCAGAGCCCCGGGGCAGGAAACAAGTACCTGTTCGTTTTTGTACACCTGGAAAATACCGGGGACACCCGCGTCTGGTTCCCTTCAGCGGGAAATGTTGTCGTCTATAATAATGGTATCCGCTATTACCAGGACCAGAACCATTACAAACCAAATAAAGGAAGCAATCTTAAGGCAACGCCCATTGAAGTCAGGGAGATCCAGTATTCCCAGAAACTCAACGGTGATGAGTACGCGGAGGATTTCGGTTTCTCCCACGGTACGGAGCTCGGGTTCCTCTACCCGGGGACGAGCAATGCTGTTGACGGGTATATCATCTATGAAGTCCCGAAGTCCCTCATACCGGAAGAGACGTATGTTGCGATTCCGTTCAATGGGCAGGATCAGGGCGTCTGGAAACTGGGATAATTGAGCCAGGCTTGGAATAATACAGGATTCAATTTTTTTGGGTTTTTAAGAGCGCCTCTTTTCATAATGATGATAAAACCTCCATACTCCAGCCCTGCCCGCTTTGGTGGTGCTGAGGGTAGTTAAAGCCCGAAGCAGGAAAAACGTGAAGCGTTCTCCGACTCCAGGGCGCAGTGTGATGCCTCTGCATTGCCTGTTCTGGGAATTTCTCCGCGATTGCGTTTTGGTAATACGGCACTATCGCAACCGGAGGATACCATAGCGGCGGGGGCAGAGCCCCAAGAGCGTCATACTTAATATTAAAGGATCTGCCCTGAAAATCACGCTAGAAAATATATGATGGGGGTTGAGACCCCCATACCCCCCTTACGATAGGTGCCGCCGCCCCCGCGGGGGCTTTCGCGGCGGCTTTCATTGCCAGTTTTCCCGGACATGAGGTTGCCCCGCGAGGGGCCCTGAGGCGGGGAGCCCTCGTAAATATTCAGAAAATATTTTCCGATTTTCAAGGCCTGGGCTGAACCGGATCTGTTTATGCTCGTTTCTCCAGAGCAGAGATTTTCCATAAAGAAGAAGTATCCAAAAAGGCTGATCCCGGATTCCCCAAAAAAATTGGCTCTTCGCTATTTCAAGTGGGTAAGATAAACGATGAATTCATCTGCCATTGCATTGCGTGAGCCGCCGCGGGGGCGTCCCTTCGGGGGCGGCGGAGTTCATCGTAATGGGGGCGTTAGCCCCCATCAACTTGTTTACCGGGATCCAGATTACCCACACAGATCAGCGAAGAGCCAAAAAATTACTGGATTGGCTTTGCTTTTTTCAGGGTAATATCGAGCACGCCGCGGTGGACACGGTAGTAACTGTGGATGCGGTCAACCGGGTTGTCAAGCGTGATAGTGACGGATTTGTCATCCGCAATAATGCTGACACGGTCTGGTTCGATATCTGCATAGGGAGCATTTTTCAGGTCAGCTGGCAGGGTAGCCGTGATGAAAACCTGGTCATCGGATTCCATCACTTCATACAGGATATCATCATCGTCTTCCGCTGAATCGAAATGGCACATACAGGAGTCGTCTGACGAGGGTTGCCGGGTGATGATCGTATATCCGACAATACGGGCGTTTTCGCTTTCCGGCATGCTCTTTACAATATCCTCAACAATCTTTGCAAGGTTGCTGAACACATCATCGTAAGGACCGTTCGGATTATTCTGCATGTACACCTCGGAGGGAATAGGTATCATCTATCCGTTTTACCAGCCCGTGGCGCTCAAACTGGTTCAGGATTGAAACAAGGTCTCCACCGGATATTCCCGTGGCCTGTTCCAGTTCCGGAACGGTAAGGGTGTCATGGGAGAGTGCAATGATTACAGTTATCTCTCGCTCGCTTCTGAATAAATCTTTATGGTTGCGGGCAATATCGTTAATTTTTATTTCAATATCGTGATTGACCTGTTCGAGATTCTCCAGGATCTGGTCATGGGCGTGGATCATCCGCCCGAGCATGGTTACGGATTTCCGGATTCGTTCATCCGCTTCACCATCCTCAGGCAGTCCCGGGCTGAAAATCCGCACTTCCTTGAGACTGACATCGATGAGGATGTCATGTGCCAGGTAGTAATACTTCCTTCGCCGTTCATCGACCTGGCTCGAAAGGATTTCCTCACGCTCCATCATCTGCAGGTGGTCGATGACTGCCTTGGGAGAGAGAATCAGCGTGTCCGATATCTCGGTCACAAAACAGGGTTTCTGCCTCAGTAATTCAATGATTCGCCGGCGGTTCCGGTTCCCGAGGATATCAAGCAGGCGGGCAACCTCAACAGCATCACGCATATTTACATAATGTTAGTGTTATCCATATTTAAATAAGGATTATGCCGGTTCCCGGACAGGGACGCAAATTACGGCCCCTGACCCCAGGATGTCACAACATAATAATTGAACGAATCCCCGCTCACCCCAATCCCGACAGAACCATAGTCAGGATTTTTGATATTTTCATAGAAGCCCGGGTTCTCATTTTCAAGGGCTGTGAACAGCTGCTGCTGCGAGTCATACCGTGAAATTGCCCAGGATATCTTCGGGATAACAAAGATATTTTCTCTCTCAAAACCCGTTGAAGATGTCCTGGATCGGTATACCACGGGCGAGATCCGGACATCCCTGCTGGTTTTTATTGCATCATCGGTCAGACCCTGGCTGAGATGGACCGGGGGCAGGTTGTCTGCCTCCCGCTCGCTATTGATACGGGCGATCATCTGTTCAGAGATTTGCGGATTATCATCAGCCAGTAACCCGGAAGAAACCGCATAGTATGCAATCCCGACGCCGGCACTCAGGATCAGCACCAGGAACAGGACAAGGTATTTTTTTTTCGGCGTTGTTCCCGGGGGCGTTACGGCCGGGTGGTGATACCGGTTGATCGAATAATTGTCTGACATTTTGGGATCCTCTTGCATTCTCTTTAGAGAGACAGGATTTATAATCAGAAAATTACCGGAGTACTATACGCAACCTTTCAGGTTAGCTCAATGAACCCGTATGAACAGGAAAAAGAGAACTAAACCGGGGAAAATTGTTCCCGGAATAATCCCCTTTATCAGGACTGAAAACCAATAAATATGGGTGACTTCTTTTGGAGAGACAACGTGTTCAGTCAAGCAACCTTCGCTCCGTGAGTTATGACGAAGCCAAAAAGAACCTTGAGATCGAATTCCATTCCGGCATCATTCACCAGTACCAGAATGTCCCTTCAAAGATCCACACCGATTTGATGAGTGCATCGTCTGTGGGGATCTTCTACACCGAGAAGATCAAAAATCGTTTCCGGTCAATCTGTATCGACAAAGATGCAATCAAATAAAATGAGAATTTCAGATCCCTGTACCGCGACGGGGATCTTTATTTTTCCTTTTTTACGTGGGATACCAGGCGTTTGTTGACCGCCTCCCAGTTCACAATGCTCCAGAACGATTCAATAAACTTTGCCCGGTCGTTCTTGTAATCAAGGTAATACGCATGCTCCCAGACATCGAGAGCCATGAGGATCCGGAACCCCGGGATGACATTTACGTTATGTTTCTCGAGCTGCATGATGAGAAGACGATTTGTCTTCATGCAGTACGTGAGCACCGCCCACCCGGAACCTTCGGCACTGGACGCTGCCTGGGTGAACTCCTTCCTGAACCGGGCAAATGAACCAAATTCAGCATCAATTGCTTTGGCAAGATCTCCCTTTGGTTCTCCCCCGCCACCGTTTCCCACGGGTGCAAGATTCTCCCAGAACAGCGAATGGAGACGGTATCCCCCGACATGGAACGACAATTCCCTGAGGGTTGCCTTCATGTCGAGGTCCGTGTTCTCTTTGCGTGCCTTATCGAGCTTCTCAAGGATCGCATTTGCGCCGGTTACATAGGCCTGGTGATGTTTCGTGTGGTGCAGGGTCAGCTGTTCCTCAGAGATAGCCGGGGCAAGTGCCTTGTAGTCATATGGCAGTTTCGGCAACGAATACAGTTTACTTTCTTCCATGCTCA
Source organism: Methanoregula sp. (assembly GCA_041652515.1). Taxonomy (GTDB): domain Archaea; phylum Halobacteriota; class Methanomicrobia; order Methanomicrobiales; family Methanospirillaceae; genus Methanoregula. Next base: position 98,588 of record JBAZHD010000001.1, on the reverse strand, counting down.
ATAAAACCTCCTTGACTGGATAATGGGTATGGAGGTCTCCTCCTATTTGTTTCATTGGATGGAGACAGCGGTTACCTCATAAAAGAAAAGGGACTTCGTTATGGCAGGAACCTGAATTTATCTTCCGGCACCTCGATCTCGAACCGCACGCCGCTGCCGTATGCACCGGTCTCCCGGATCCGTATGCGGGTGAATCCAAGGAGTTCCTTTACCAGGAAAAGCCCGCGGCAGGTGTCTTCGTCATACCCGGTCCCGAAAATTTTCTCTTTCTCCGTATCGGGAATCCCGGGACCGTTATCTTCGTACACAATAGTAAGACCAGTGTTTTCCCGCCGGGCTGACAGGCGGATGACCGTGATGGGCCTGCTCCCGGCCCTGAATGAATTTTCAAGAAGGGTAAAAAACACCCGTGGCAGGAGGGGATCTGCAAATATCTCAGTCTTTCCGACATCTGTATAGATATCCACACAGGTATCCGGAAGCAGCTTGAGCGCATCATTAAATGCCTGCCGTACCGACTGCCATTTCGGGGAAACAAGTCCAAGTTCCTGGAGGGCCCGCATGTACGAGATCTGGTTACGGATGGATTCGATTGAGCCGATGGTCTTGTCAAAAAATTTCTGCATGTCGTCATGGGTGTTCTTGAGCTGTGCACGTTCAAGGTGGCTCATGATGACTGCCAGGTTATCGAGAATGTCCTGGCGCGTAATGCTGAAGAGAAGATCCATCTTGAGGTTGATATTTTCCTGGCTGACATCCTTTGAAATGCCAAGAATATATTGCGGCGACCCGTCCGAATCAAAGATCGGGACGATGATCATATGGATGATGCGGTTCCCGAGATATTTGTTCGAGATTATCTTGTTCCTGACCTCACTCCGGTTCAGGAAGAGCTGCCGGTCTTCTTTTTCAATCGTTACCACGATACTCGTGGGGAAGAGCTCCCGGTCGGTCTTCCCCAGCACGATCGGGGCCGCAAGATGGAACAGATCCCCGCAAGCCTCGTTCCAGAAAACATACCTCCCGTCTTTTGCAGTCTTGATGAAAATCCCCACCGGTAAACGGTTGATCATCTCTTTTTGGAAGATCGCGTCGTCCTTCATCTTCCGTGAGGCAGAATGGAGCGAATCCACCATGGTATTGATACTTGTTCCAAGGATGACAAATTCACTGTTCTCCATGGGGCGGATATGGTGGTCGAGGTTCCCGCGGGCAATACTGTCCGCATCGGATACAATCTCCTGGATAGGGCGGGTGACCCGCCGGGAAATGAGCAGTGCGAGCAGGCATCCGAGAATGATTGCAAAGAGCGCTACAAGAAGATGGAAGATGAGAAGCCGGTTGAGCGCTTCATCTATCACCCGTGTGCTGTAGGTGATTTCCACGATGCGGCTCGTATCCGATCCATACCGGTCTTTTTTCAGGTCCACAAAGACGTACCGGACAATCCGGGCATGGTCAGGATCCGCAATCTCGACATTCGACCGGGTGCGGATCGCATCGGAAATATAGATCAGTGCGGGCTCTTCGGGAATCGTATTATCGTCAGTCTTCCGCCCCAGGGAATTGAATACCCTTACGTGCTCAATATAGGGATTAACAGCAGCAATCTGTTCAAGCACACCCCGTTCATCAACGTCCTGGTTCATGAGCGTAAAGTTCTGACCCGAAAGCCCCAGTTCGATGATATATTTATGGTCGGGCGTAGGCATGTACGCAAATTTCCGGAATATACCGGCACCCCTGGACTCACGGACGATACGGTCCGGGAAAAACCCGTCCTGGCTCCGTATCCGGCTCAGGTAATCATAAAAATACGGGATCGTCTTAAAATCCATCCCCAGTTCAGGGGCATACGTGGTTTGAATGATGATGCCGGATTCATCAATGATATAAATATCATAATCGGTTCCGAGATCTGCCCGGATACGGGAGAGATCCATAAGGGCCGGATCGTGCCCGGTGCGTTCGTATTCATTGAGGAGCAGGACGAGCCCGCTCTTCACCTTCTCGTTGAGGATATCATCGAAAAGATTTGCCGTGGAATCCTTGTAGAGGAGTGCTTCCCGGATATTCTGTTCGCTCTGGACCTCCAGGAGGTGCGATTCCCGGTCAAAATTATCCCGCGTATACAGGTAGTCGGTGATCGTCAGGAACCCGACGATGCACAGGACAAGGACGATCATTGAACAAAGCAGGTAAAACGAGAATGAGCGTTTTTTTTTCTTGTCCTGCGGTTCTGGTTCCATGAAATGACCTCTGTTCCGCTGACCAACGGGATGAAAGGAACGATGACAGCTGAAGTACCGCTGATGGATCAGACGGCCCCGGCCTTTGCAAGAAGCTGGAAAATTTTATCGTAATTTTCATTCTTTTCGGTGCGGTCACGGGGTGTTGCCCACACAAGCCCGGATTCCCCCGATGGTTTATAACGGGTGAATTTCCTGGCATTCACATCCGCACCCCTGCTGATGAGGAGCGCAACCGTCTCGACCTGCCCGTTCCAGACCGCGGCCATCAGGGGCGTCTCGCCATCATTCAGTTTGACATCGATATCGGCACCCTGCGACAGGAGGAATTCGACGATATCGTTATGGCCATTAATGGCCGCTGCATACAGGGCGGTGATTCCCCGGGGTGATTTCACGTGGACATTTGCCCCGTTACCAACCAGGTTCTTGACAACATTGACGTTGCCGGTCCGGGCTGCATGGGTCAGGATAGAGATCCCCCGCTTGTCTTTTGCCCGGATATCCGCACCGTTGTTGATCAGGTAGTTCACGCACAGCTCCTTCTGGGGCTCGAACTGGGGCTTGATCTGGGCAAGCATCTGGGGTGTCATGAAATCCGACAACTGGACGGTATGGCTGACAAGACGCATGTGGATCAGGCTGTCAATCAGCTCTTCAATCGTTGAGATCACCGCATACATGAGGGCAGTTTTTCCCTCGGTATCCTGCAGGTCGATTGCAGCTTTTTTTGCCAGCAGCGATTTGATTATCGGATAATTCGACATGCTTGCTGCAGCCATCAGGGACGTGGTGCCGAAGATATTCGATTCATCGGGATCCGCCCCGCTGTCAAGCAGGAAGTTGACGATGTGGACCGGGTTAAAATCCGGATGGTAATGGGCATATTTGAAAACTATCTCAATAAGATTATGGAAGAACGGGTGGTTCATGTTGTCGAAGAACACCGACGAATTCGTGGAGGCTATGATCAGCGGGGTCCAGCCTTCCTGCGTCCGCATCGCTATATCGGCATGCTGTCCGCAGAGCATCCGGGCAAACTCAAAATTATTCTGCAGGCAGGCAAACGTGAGAGGACTGTACCCGTTTATCGTAGCAAGGTTGACTTCGGCACCGGCATCGAGAAGAAACCGGCAGATACGGGAATCGTCACAGAGCATGGCTTTTATCAAAGGGGTTTCGCCATGTTGTCCCCGGTAATTGATATTAGCTCCCCGCGAGACGAGCATACGCACTGATTCGAGATTATTATTCTCGATAGCCTCCATCAGCTGCATATCTTCCGAACGGTAGAGCATCTGGTCAAAACTCATTAAAACTCCGGCTCTGGTACTTCTGATATTACCTGTATCATTAAAAAAAGGGATCCTTTGCTGTGGGGAAAACCTAGAAAACTGCCCCGGATGGATGAAAAAAACGTGTTCGGAGACACCAAAAAAAGGTTACTACCGGTATAACAGACCGGCTTATTGCAGCGCGGCAGTCATGGCCGCTTTCACGTTCTCATCCTGTTCGGATTCGAGCGCTTTTTCAAGCGCAGATTTTACTTTATTTCCCCCCAGGGCGCCGAGTGCGTGGGACGCCATCGTCCGGACATAGGTATTCTCATCTTTCAGGAGGGTAATGAGGGGGTCGATAGCGTCCGAGTCCCCAATCTCGTGGAGACCTTTTGCCGCCATGTAACGGACGTGGTCGCGGCGGTCCCTGAGACCCTGGATGAGCGGCTGGACTGCTCTTTCGTCTGCGATCTTTCCCAGTGCTTCGGCAGCACGGTACCGCGTCTCCCACTTGGGTTCCTTCATGGCTTCTGCCAGCGGTTCGATGGCAGCCTTCCCGAGATTTGACAGGGCAAGTGTTGCCTGTTCACGGACAGACTTGTCAAAATCCGCCAGGGATTCTATCAGGGGCTGGATTGCCCGGGGGTTCTTCGCCTTTCCCAGGAGATACGCAGCATACTGCCGTACCTGCGGGTCGGTGTGCTCATGGAGTGCCTTTACGAGCTCGGTAAGTCCCTGCTTTTCAAGTTCAGCAGCACATTCCGGCTTTTTTGGAACATTAGCGTCAACCATATATCTCAGTGGATTATCACCTTTTTACTTATTTAAGAGCGATCACAAAATCCTGAAGCAACCGATAAACCTGTGAAGGGATCCGATGAAAAGAGAGGCGGCAGGAGGAAGTCTGCCGCCGTTTCCTATGAAGACTGATATTATATCGCAATGCTGTTTTCTGATGTGGATGAGATTTGATGTTGTATGGACAGGTTCACCAGTCTCTGATATGCCCTCGCTCACGGGCTCGCGATAACCTCCGTCATAAGGATCAGGATCATAAGACCTCCGGCGTTCAGAGCGCCCCTATCCGGGCGGCTGTGATGTCGAGGGACTGGGCAACCGACAGTACACCCTGGGCGGTGGCCAATGGCAGGTCCTCTTTCACCAGAATCCCGCGATACGTGTCACGGAGGGCTTTGAGTGTAGTGCGGAATTCTGACAGGGACGCCCTGGTACCGTCACCATCGCCGTCCCGGGACTGGTTCTGGACCGCGAGAACCTGAATCTTTCCCTGCATGACCAGTTCATCAGCACGGGTTGTGTCTATCCCGCCCTGGGCAAGGTTGGTATTCACCATACCGGAGCGGATCATGACGCCAATACCCTGGTCTATTGTCTGCTCGAGCCGGGTATCCGTGGTTGCGGTGGTCTTCAGGTTACCGGTTATCCGGGCGTATTCGACGGAAGTTGCGTGAATCTTTTTATGTGCAAGCTCGATGCCGGCATCATTCCGCGTCCGGAGAGCTGTTGCAAGTTCTGTGCGCATGGTGACGATCTCCGTAAGTTTTTCCTGTGCTGGGGCAATTTCATGTCCATTCTCCAATAAAGTGCCAAGGGTTCCCTGGGCCCGGGCTACACGCTTGTCGAAGGATGCAAGTTCGGAAGTCTCCCGGATCCGCCAGTACTTGTCCAGGAGAAGCTGCAGTTCGGAACTGTCTTCAACTGCAGACTGAACCTGGGTCCTGAGAATACCCGGATCACCGTTTACCGCCTTCATCTGCCGGTCAGTCTCTGTGCGGAACCGGCGGGTAATATCGCGAAGGTTCTCCAGCTCCGAATCAAGTACCTCATCGGAACCTGCCGAGCTGATGGCAAGTGCTGCTGTATCGGTCTTAATCATCAGCGTGGAGAGCGTGCCCGTAGATCCATTCCATGAAGCAATGTACCTGATTGTGGCCTGCATCCCGACTTCTTCCTTGACCGCCAGGTAGGCGAGGTGAGCCTGTCGTACAACGAACTGATCCTCCATGAGGGGGAATGTGTCAGATGAGCCGGCCCCTGCGTCGGGCACCTGCGGGCTGATAGCCGCCGATGCACCGGAAGGAAGGATAACGACTGCAAGGAGCAGCCAGCAGGATACAAACAGGAGTATGGGTTTTTTATCAGGCATTTTCGTGAAACCTCAGGGAAACTACTTTCATAGATATTCCTGATACTGGAACACTGGATAAACGGTTGGCAGGTACTCACTTAAATGTGTAAAATCGCGGGAGTTGGATGATGGAACCTGCAGGTTATGGCAAAAGTGACTGAACGGGATGAGAGGATACACCAGTTACTCCCAAAATCTTCGCAGTCAACACGTTATTTTTATATTCCCGGAAGCGATGGTGTTGTATGAACTACAAGGTCATCGTACTCATGGTCCTGTGTATCGCGGTTGTTGCCGCGGCCGGCTGCACAGCGGGCAACAACTCGGGGGTCTCGCAAAAGTCAGTAGTCTCACCCCAGGCTGCATATGACTATTCCGGCATCAGCGCATCCCGGGCTTCGGGAGATTCCATTTTTATTGGTGAAGAAGGCCTCGCAGAAGCCCCGGTACCGGCAGCCACGCCGGGATCCGGTACTACCATCGAGACCAGGATCATCAAGACCGGATACATCACGATCGAAGTAAAGGATGTCACGGCTTCTGTTGATGCGCTCAAGAACATGGTAACAGCAAAGGGTGGTTACCTCTCTTCCTCAAGTATTTCGGAGGGTTATAACAAACGGCTCACGGGAACAGTCGTGCTCCGGATCCCGCAAGCCGAGTTCGACACAACCCTTGCCGGCGTGAAAGCGATCGGTACCGTCAAGTCGGTCTCCACGCGGGGCGAGGATGTAACCGAGGAGTATGTCGACCTCGAGGCACAGAAGACTTCGTACCTGAACCAGCTCGCCCAGTACAACGCAATCATGAAAAAGGCGATCAACGTCAGCGACGTGATCGAGATCCAGCAGCAGATCGACCGGGTCCAGATAAAACTGAACCAGCTTGAAGGAAGGATGAGATACCTGAACAGTCGTCTTGACCTGTCGACCATCACGGTCACGCTGCAGGAACCGGAGCCGGTCGGAGGCGATACGGGGTATGATTTCATAACCACCATCAATGAAGCGATCAACGGGTTCATTGGCTCGATTAAAGCAATTATTGTCCTGTTCGCTGCACTGATTCCATGGCTCATCGTCCTTGGTATTATCGGCTACGTGATTAACCTCCTGATAAAAAGGAATCGGACGTCAGCAAAGGCGCCGGCAGAACCTGCAGAAAAGAAAATCACTGAACAGGCAGAAAAGAAATAATCTTTTTTTATCTTCGCTGCATTCCCGGCAGGTGCCGGACGTATACCGGTTCACCAGGGATCTTCTTGTCGGTTGTGAGAGGTTTGACCGGAGGTATGGATAATGCTCCACCAGCCCCGGGTCGGCACACAGCCGGGTGAATCATGACGCGAAGATCCTCAACCATGCTCCAGGCTGCCAATCTGTATCTCCATTACGGTCTGGCCATATTATCTGACCGTCAGGTAACCGGCGCTGGTGCCGTCCTGAACCGCTGTGGTTAACTGAATACGGGATTCTTGAGAACAGAAGATTCCGTAACAGAGTATCGACAGGAGAAAAAACGGGAGAGCCGGGGGAAAAGGGGGGGTGATCAGGAAGTTGGTGCAGGAGTGGCGTCCGCCACGGCTGCCTCATAGACAGAAGCATCCGGGGTCTCCACGGTAGCGGTAGTTACGACATCTTCTGGTGCCTGCGAGGCACTGCCGCTGGTGACAGGTTCAGCGGCTATCCCGGTAACCATGTCAACAGAGAGGGTGACAGACCCGTGCCCGACAGTCGTGGTCCCGGACGAGAGGGCCTTGCCATCCTGGTAGATCTCGACAAGGAGTTCATGGGGGGATCCGTCCAGTTTCGTGAACGTGGCCTTAACGGTGCTGTTGGTGGCATTCTCGACTTCCCAGATCCGGTCCCCGGAGTTACCGGGAACGTTCGTGATCATATCCGGTATGCCGTAAGTTCCCTTGAAGCCCCCGAGGTAATAGACATGCACAAATATTCCTGTCGCAGGTATATCGGGAGCCAGCGTCTCCCTGATGACTATGGTGCCTTGTTGCAGCACGGTCGGGGAGGAGGATGAGGGTGTAGGAGTGGGTGTGCTATCTCCAGAACCGAAGGGGAGGGAGAGTCCTCCGCTGGTCAGCATCGGCAGGACGAACACCGCACCTGCTGCAACAAGCAGGATGACGAGCAGGGCACCTGCCGCGGTGAAGATTGTCTTTTTACCGGGCATAAAACTCCGGGCCCGGGGGGGTTTTGGCGGGGGCGGCGTATCGCCCGTGTCCCCATACGAGAGGGCGGGGACCGCAGCTTCCCGGGATTTTGCCGAGAAGAGCCGGGGAATGAAACCATTCCCGGCAGGTTTCTCCACGGGGGCCGGTGCTTCCGGCAGGGAAAGTGATTCCGGTTCCTCTTCGTCATACCATGAGCGGGATTGCTTCTGGGTTGATTCAATGGGCGCTGCCCGCAGGGGATCGGGGGGTACTTTATCCGTGGAACGTTCAATCAGGGGTTCAATGGACTGGATCTCATCATCAATAGGGCGGGCAGAAGGTGTTCTTGCGACCGGAAGGGGGGAAGGGGTTTGCACCGGCGCCGACACCTGAGGCACCCGGGAGATCGGGGTGCCGCAACGGTTGCAGAAAACAGATTCAGCCGGGACCCTGTTGCCGCATTTCGAACAGAATACACTCGAATCAACAGGGGATGCCTCAGCCGGTCTGATTACGGGGGTGGGCGGGAATGCAGGAACCGGGCTTGCGGTAACCGTTCTCCGGACGGGGCTGATGCTATCCATTGCCGTTTCTGCCGGGCGGGTCTGACCGTAAGGTGTTACCGGCTGATGACCGGGTGAATGAACAACCTCATATCGCGGGGCCCCGGCCGGTTCAATCCTCCGCGGGGCTGACTCCGGGGACGGGATCACTTTCCGGATTACCTGGTCGTAAGAGGACGATGCATTTTCCTTGATTATCCGGGTCCATGCATCACGCTCCTTGATCCGGTTCCCCCCGGCCTGGCGGGAGAAGGTAAGGATCATCTGCCGGATTTCCCCGGTCTTTGCCATCACTGACAGCGTGATGATCTGGTCCCGGATCGCGTTTTCACCCGTTTCAACTTCTTTTATGGTGACAAGAGGGATCTCCTTGGGGGGCAGGAGGTTTTTTGCCCGATCAATAAGGATGATCCGCTTGTTGGTAAGGATACCCTCGAAGGGGATCGACTTGACATAAACCCCCGGGGTCCTTACAAGCACTTTTTCATCGCTGCGGAGTTCTGGCTCGCCCATAGTACCACGTATCGCCTGCTATCCGTTAGTGGTTGATCCTTAAGTATGAAATAGATATTTATCATGTTTCCGGCAACGGGCGATCGGTCCCGTTTTCGGTGATGCGGGAACGCAATCTCTGATGAGCACAGGCAGGATGTCCGGGGGTCTGACAACCAGTACCGGCAACAATTTAAACACCGTATGCGATGCTGTACGGTATGGAACATCCGTGGGCTGCACTTATCGTTGTGACCTTACTTCTCTGTTCTGCGGGATGCATGGATACTCCGGTCAGCGAACCCCAAAAAAAGACTGAAACCCCGGTTCCCACACCCATCCCGACAACAGAAACTCCACGGGCGTTACCGGAACCATCTTCCGATATGGCACTCCAGCCTTCCGATCTGCCTTCCGATTACACCCTGCAGGACAGGACGGTTATTGCATTACCGGAAGTGTCCCAGCTCGCACGCCAGCTTGGCTGGATGCAGGGGTATTATGTCTCGTTCTACCGCCACAACGGTAATAATGAGATAATCACGAGGGTATGGCAGTCGGTCAATATCTTCTCGTCCGAAGATATCAACGGAGTTTTTTTACTCGAGAAAGAGGAACTCAAAAAAGAACACCTGACACCGGGGACGCGGTACGAATTACCGTTCCCGGCGATTGGGGAGCGGAGCATCGCGTTCCGGGAGACAAACCCGCTCGACCCTGAACGACCGGTGACCTACACGGTCATATTCACGAAGAAGAACGTGTACGAGAAGATCACCATGTCCGGGACCAGTACGGATTACGAGCTGCTCAAGCGCCTGGCACAACGGGCTGAAGTGCTTGTGCAATAACCCACATCTCCGGTTCCTTTTTTGTAATCAGGTGCAGATAGTACCCGGTACCTATGGCCTTTGACTGCCGGCAGTGCGGTTCATGCTGCATGCACCTTGGCGACTATATCGTGATCGAGCGCCAGACCGGTCCGTTTTCGTTCGACTGCGAGTCGGTCTCGACCGGCACGCCATTCACCGCTGAAGTGGACGAGGATAAGCGGATAATCTTTTCAGATTTCTCATTCCCGGAGCAGAACCCGACAGCCTGTCGTTTCCTCCGACCGGACGGCGACCTTCTCCGCTGCACGATTCACCGCGACAGCCCGGCACAGTGCAAGTTCTACCGCTGCGTGGTGATGCGGGTGTCGGACGCACACGGACTCCTGCTTGGGACCGTGAGAGGAACGCTTGATCTTCACTCAGATGACCCGGGTCTCCGGGCTGTGTGGGAGGAAATCGTCAGCAGACGGCCAAAAGACGATCCGGAAGCCGAGCCGTGGATCACCGCATTCCTGCTGGAGAAGGGGTACCGGATCGATTGACCGTTTTAAAGAGGTAGTATTGACCAGGAACATTAAGGCTGGAACGATCCACCGGGCGATGCCATAGCCATGATGGCGAGGATGAGCAGAATCACAAGGATAACCATCGGGAGGAATACCGACAAAAGGATGACACCGATAGTCCTGCCATCGTCAAGTTCCTGGAATTCCCGGATACCGAAGAACATGAGGACGAGTGTCCATAACGATGCAAACATGCCAACGATAGGGATCCATCCCAGCAGCAGGTTCGGGGTCAAACTATAGAGAAGGGCATGGAGCGTCTGGGAAAAACCTTTTCGTCCGCCCAGCAGGTACACCCACAGGTGAGTCCAGAGGCTGAAGACCAGCATGATAAGAGAACCCAGGATCGGGATTCCAACGAACGCTGCGAGAGGTATGACAAAAACCATTGCAAGCGGCATATAGGCAGAGTTCCCCGCCGACATTGCCTGTGTACTGCCAGTGGCCGTTGACAGGACATATAAGAGAAAATACAGTAAAAAATCAAAGGCAGCATACAGTCCGGCAAAGAACAGGAGTAACACACCGAAATAGGAAACAACGGCACGCGTTTCATCCGTGCGGGAGTTCCGGAATGTCTCACCAGGATTGAAAAGAAAACCCCTGATTTTCGGGATGATGGTATCCAGCATTATTAGAATTATTACAGGCTTCGATATATACGGTTCGATTTATGTTTTCTGAAAATTTCCTCAAAAAAGCAGTCATTTGTTAAAAAAATTGAAGGGGACGGGAATTATTTACGGGGCTGGCATGGCATTACTACCCCGCCAGCCGGAGAATCAGGTTATTTTGTTACCGGAGTATCCGCCGGCCCGCTGTAGACACCGGATCCCAGCCACCAGCTGTCATCTACCTTCATGACGTACCCGAGTTTCTTTTCGACCGTGTTGTTGTGCACGGGGTTGACATACGTGTAGGTGGAAAATCCTGTCCCGTTGTATGCAGCTTCGCGGAGGTTTGTGATGAACCAGGTGCCTTCCGCGTCCGGCTCCTGTAACCGGTTGACCCCGATCTTCTCCGGGTTCACCGGATGGGCGATCGTTGTTCCGTTGTAGTCATACGCGTAGATGTACAGAACCCCACGGAAGAATGAGCCGTTCCGGTTGGAGAACTCGGCAAGGGCGTTCTCTTTCCCGTTCTGCTTCGCATAGGCAACCGCCTCCTGTACAAAAGCAACCATCTCCTCCCTTGTCGCGGTCTGCGGGACGGTAGTCACTGCTGCAGCCGGGGGGGTTTCCCTGACCGCTGCTCCGGTTGTCGGGGCCGGTGTCTCCGTCTGAACCGTTGCCGGGGATGTCTGTGTGCAGCCGGCACTGATAAGGAGTGCAATGATGAGGATACCGGTGATGACCGGCAAACGACAGTTCAGCGTCATGCCAGAAATGTTGTCACGGAAGAACGATAAATCCTTCATCACGGTATCACGCCGGTACATTTTTATCGGATGCTGTCGAGATAATCCGTCCATGAGAACGAGGGAAATCCTGTTCATTCTTCTCGTGGCTGCCACGCTTGTCCTGATTGCCGGCTGCAGCCAGCCCGCACAGCAGAGCGGCGGCACCGGCCAGACGGTCCTCACAACGGTCACAACACCGGTTCCGGCAGCATCGCCGGGGATGATCACTCCTGCAGATCTGACCGCACGGGTGAAGGAAGCAGTTGCATACGCCCGTGCGAACGGGAAGGAGAAGGCGACGGTGGTATTCAATGATCCCGAAGGCCCGTTTGTCAGGGACAATGTCTATATCTTTGCCGAAGACTATGACGGCCTCGCTCTTGCCGAGCCCTTTGAACACAATATCGTTAGCACAAATATCCGGAACATGACCGACAGGTACGGGGTCCCGCTCGTCCGGCACCTTGGGGAGACCGCCGGGTATGGTATCGGATACGTGAGCTACGATTACCCGGACCCGACGAAGAACAATACCATCGCGCCCAAGCTCTCGGTCGTTGCCGATGTTGATGGAACTTATTATGTTGGCGCTGGGGCTTATGCAGGATCCGGGATGGTGTATCCCTCATCAGCACTTGGACCGGCTACGCGGGATTACACGGTTGCCGGTCTTTCCTCATTCGTAAAAGAGGCAGTAACCTATGCAAAGGAGAACGGAAAGGAGAAGGCATTTGCAGCATTCAGCGACAGGAACGGGCAGTTTGCTGACGGCGAACTCACCATCATCGCGGTGGATTACAACGGCACGATGCTTGCCAGTTCCATATCCACGGACACTGCAGAGGACAGGATCAACCTCATCAACTACCATGACCCGGACGGGGTGACCACGATCCGGGAGATGCGGGACCTTGCACGGCAGGGTGGCGGATTTTCGTACACGGTCGCGACAGTCACCAGGGAGGGGAAGACATACTATGCACCCAAGATAGACTATGCCGAGCCTGTTGATGATACGTACTGGGTCTTCTCCGGTATCATCGTTCCCGAATATGAACAACTCCGCGAAGGAAACCTTACGAGTATCACGGTACGGAACCAGACCCGCACAGACCTGTACGATATGGTTGACCGTGCAGTCACGTATGCAAACGCAAACGGGAAGGAGAAGACGCTTGCCGAAATAAATAATCCCGGCGGGCTGTTCGTGCAGGGCGATCTCTTTGTCTGGGCAGAGAGTTTTGACGGGACAATCCTTGCCGATCCGTACTGGAAAGAGGGTATCGGAAAGAACTGGATGACCTATTCAGACCCTTATGGTGCAAAGACCACGGTTGTCAGTATCAATGCGATGAAAAGCGGGACCGGGTTCACGCATGCGATGTTCCCGGACACATCCCAGGGGCATACGGTACCTGTACCGAAGCTCGTGTACATGAAGGCGGTAGATGACACATGGTGGATCGGCGGAGGAATTTACGGGGTTCAGGTCCTGTGAACACCCGGCTGGACGGGATTAGTGCCGGGATTCATACCAAAATATTTTACCCGCATAAATCCTCCGGCATTCTATGAAAATAATTCATGCAACAGGACTCTTCTGTATTATCGCGGTGCTTGTCGCTTTTGCCGGGTGTACCGGCACGGCTCCCCAGACCGCAACACCCGCACCGGTTGTTGTAACAACGACCGCAACACCGGTACCGGAACCCACCACGTATCCCGGTGCCCTTACCCTGAACACGGAGGTCCCCTTCGGGATTGCCGGTAATAACGGAACGGCAACCGTGTATAAAGCCGAGCTCCGCTCGACCTACCAATGGGCATCCCCGTCCTTCAACAGTCCCCACGAACAGGAGGAGGCCGGCGATACCCTCTTCACTACCCAGAAAGGGTACAACACCGAGACACCGGAAGACGGCAACACGTTCCTGTTTGTCTATGTCCGTCTTGCCAATATCGGTTCACAGCGCATGGTAGCCCCTTCACCGAACCAGTTTATCGTGGATTACAGCGGCAGGACCTACCCGTACCGATCCGTCCAGGGTTCGGATGTGACCGTCAGCACGGTAAGGGTCACCCAGTATGACTACCTGATCGGGAAGGGTGGCGTTGCAGGATTCATTATGCCAGGTTCGAGCAATGCGGCGGACGGGTTCCTTATCTACGAAGTCCCTGCATCGATCGATCTCACGAAAGCCGCCATGATCATCGGGCTGGATTCCGAACACCAGTCTGCATGGAAACTGGGATAAAACCTAAAAAAATCCTTTTTTTTAAGAATTTATTAAAAAATTGCAGTGACGCCCAGGTCGGAATTCGAATCCGAGTCGATTGCGTGACAGGCAATCATGATAGGCCACTACACTACCTGGGCATTTGATACAGTTAGTCCCGCCTCCCAGATTCGAACCGGGGACATCGCGGTAGCCGCGCAGTTACCTTGAACGGTAAACCAATCTACAGCCGCGCACTCTACCAGGCTGAGTTAAGGCGGGGCACTGCCTAATAATGTAGGGGTAAATCTGTATTAAACGTATCGTAACGATACCTGAATTTAAGGGAGAAAACCGGCAAAATCGGGCCTGGTGCAGCGATTGTTTAAATAATTCGCATGCTCATGTTCCTGTATGAGTTCTCGCAAGGATGTTGCGGGGGATCGTTTTCTTCACCGCTAGCCACGCTCATGAAGAAGTTACTGTTTTTGACACGACATTACGTGACGGAGAACAGACCCCTGGTATTGCATTTACATTTGAACAGAAAATCGAGATTGCCCGCCAGCTCTCCGCAATCGGCGTACACGCGATAGAGGCAGGTTTCCCTGCATCGTCAAAAGCCGAGAAAGAGACGGTAACGGCTATCAAAAAGCTCGGTCTTGAATCCGTGATCTGCGGGCTCGCCCGCTCGGTGAAAGCCGATGTTGACACCTGCCTCGACTGCAATGTTGACATGGTTCACGTCTTCATCCCGACTTCCGATATCCAGCGGGAGAACACCATCAACAAGAGCCGTAAAGAGGTTCTGGAGATTACGGCCGATATTATCGGCCATATCCGGAAGCATTCCGACCTGTGCATGTTCTCGGCGATGGATGCCACGCGGACGGACTGGGACTATCTTATTCAAGTCTTCCAGACGGCTGCTGATGCCGGAGCCACGATCATCAACGTGCCCGACACGGTGGGAGTCATCTCGCCATCAGCGATGAAGACCCTGATCACCCGCATCAACAAGGAGGTCAGGTGCCCCATCGATGTCCACTGCCACAACGACTTCGGTTTAGCGGTCGCAAACACGATTGCCGCCGTTGAGGCCGGTGCATCGCAGGTACAGGTGACCGTCAACGGTCTCGGGGAACGGGCCGGCAATGCCGACCTTGCCCAGACCGTGATGATCATGGAATCAATCTACCGCATCCGGACCGGGATCGAGAAGACACGGCTTGTTGAGACTTCGCGCCTCATCTCCCGGTTCAGCGGCATCGCCATCCTGCCCGTCCAGCCGGTTGTTGGCGAGAATGTTTTCTCGCACGAGAGCGGTATCCACTCGCAGGGTGTCCTTAAGAACACCGCCACCTTCGAGCCGGGCATCATGACCCCCGAGATGGTCGGGCACCGCCGCAGGCTGACGCTCGGAAAGCACGTGGGCCGGCATGCGGTCCGGCAGATGCTGACCGATGCCCACATTGAGCCGGACGACACCCAGCTGGATGCGATCATCGAGAAGGTGAAAGCGGTAGCCAGCCGCGGCAAACGGGTGACGGACGCGGATCTGTACGAGATTGCCGAGACCATCATGGGTATCGAGCTGAACCATAAAGCGTTCGACTTACAGGATATCGCCATCATGACCGGTAACCACATGATCCCGACGGCAAGCGTCAAGGCGATGGTGAACGGGAAAGAACATATTTTCTCCGCTGTAGGAAACGGGCCGGTCGATGCAGCACTGAACGCCATCCTCGGGATCACGCCCACGAAGCTCCAGCTCAAGGAGTTCAACATCGAGGCGATCTCAGGCGGATCGGATGCGATGTGCCACGTCACCATCGCGGTTGAGGACGAACGCGGCAGGATCTTCGATGCCAGCGGGAGCGGGGACGATATCGTCCTCTCCTCGGTCGAGGCCATGGTCAATGCCGTGAACACCATCAACCGGGCGTAAAAAAATCACAATTTTTTCAGGTTCGAGTTCCGTATCTGCACCAGGATATCGAGAGCAGTTTCGTACCCGTTGAGCGAAGCCCGTAACGATAACGTGTCGATCACCTCGTCAGTTGATGCAAGGTAATGCTTCGTAAAGCCCCCGTTCCGGTCTGCGGAATCGAGGAGATTGTCGATCCGGTCGCAGAGTTTCACGAGCGTTGCTTCAGGAGGGGCATCAAGGATCCGGCGGAGGCTGTCCGGGAGCCGGTCAGCCTTTTTGGGGATCGTGTTCTTCTTGGTCAGTGCATCCACGATCGCGGCAATCTCCCGACGTTCATCCGGAGGGAGCGGGAGACTGTCTATCAGGGTATCCGTCTTCACGATCCATTCCGGGGAACAGTCCTCGTACACATCATGGAGCCATGCAGCGATGACAGCCACATGCGAACCATTGAAGATCCCGACAAGGCCGGCCACCCGGGCCGGGTGGGTAATATAGGGAGTCTTCCGGTCTTTCCGGAACTGCCCTTTGTGGGCGCGGGATGCGTGGTCAGCGGCAGTCTTGATGACGAGGAGCCGGTGGGCCGGTTCCACATCCAGGAAGTCAGCCAGGGGACGCATAACAGGACTGGTGTGCATGATAGCATCAGTCTTTGGTTTTTTGAATGGATCAGGGACCGGGAAAAAAGGATTATGCAGCTGACGGAGCGCCCTTGCCCTCGATTGCTGCCTTGATCTGGCTCTGGAGCTGCTCGAACTTGGCCTGCAGCATCTTCTCCTGCTTCTCAAGAGACTTGATCCGGAGCTCGAGTGTCTCGACCTTTTCTGTCAGTTTCGCATCCACGACTTCCTTCTTTTTCTGCATCATGACCGTGCCGACGCTCATGTACATAACAGCATCGTCAGCAGAGTCCTTGATCTCTTCCTGTGCCCGCTTTGCCTCGCGGACCGCCATTTCGTACTGGGCTTTCTGCTGGAGGATGTTCTGGAGCTGCTGCTGGAACTGCTGGAGCATGTTGAGCTGGTTCTGGACTTTGGGTGAGATATTGTTCATAATAAACTCCTGCTACTATATCGGTGTCTCTTCATAAAAAGGGTTATTCATCGGTGCAGGTGCTGGGAAAAATGCAGCACTCCCGTACCAGGGCGTCTCCGGGGCGTCGAATTCCGCAGGAAAGAGATGTGAGAAGAACCGCCAGGTTCTTTGAGGCACGGCGGGACAACCATCGTGGAAAAAAACGTCACGGATCCGCTGAGGGGGCACCCCGCCGGGGGCGCGGCGTTCATCGCAATCCTGCGTTTACATCACAGACATTCAACCTGCAAAAACACGGTTACTTCATTTTTTCACTAATCCCTGGACCTCATCGGCAACATTGACAAGCCGGAGGTACATGTTGAGAGCGGCACGGAGCGCTGCCGTATCTTCAGCGCTCACCTGCAGGACCAGCATTGTCGTCCCCTCAAGCCGGCAACGGGTTGCAGAGCGGGGGTTCACCTCATCGGACAGTTCCGGTGCCAGTGCCCGGTAGATCTGCTCTGCATGGTCAGTCGTGAACCGGAAGATTGCTTCGTGTTGCGGCAAGGGATTTCTCACGCCGGAATTGGGTAAAAGAGAAGATAAAAGTATGGTATTTGGGCAGTGCCTGATGCCGGTTACCGGGCCTTGAGTTCCTTGATTGCAGCACCGCGTTCCTTGAAAAGGATGCGGTGACCGCAGTAAGGGCACCGGACATTCACGTCGATCTCGACTTTCTGTTTGCACCGTGCACACTTGTAGGTACTTGCCATGGTTCGTTCCGTTATTTCCTGTTTGCTTCAGCAACGGTACGGTCGATCTGGCGCTGGGCAATCTTCATCGTCGGAGTAACCGGCTGGTATGTGCCACCGGCGAACTTGTACCCGCACTTGCGGCACTCCCAGATACCGGTTCCCTTGCGCGCCACGGATTCCATGTCGCATTTCGGGCAGCGGTGCATTGCACGCGAGATCTTCTCGATGTCGTTCACGCGCTTGCGCACGAATCTTCCGTACCGGCAGCCAAAACGTCCTGAACTTCCGGTTACTTTTCCTTTTGCTTTGTGCGTTGATGTTGCCATAATGGAAACCCACCGATCTGTCTTCTTTTATTTGTCCTCTGAACTAATATACTTGATTGAGGATCTTGACCTGTCCCTCACCTTTTGTGAGCTTGTTGATGAGGTCATAGAAATCTCCCTGGATCCCGGCCGGGATCCGGACCACACAGACCCACGAACCGTCCTTTTGCCACTCCTCTTTCTCCATGACCGACCCGGCTGCGATATCCCCGTATGCCTTGGCGGCAAAGTCCGGGGGGATCTTGATCGCAAGCCGGAGTTCCTCGAACCGGATCGGGAGGATGGGGCGAAGCGCTTTCACGGTCTCCTTCACCAGTTCGTCGAGGTGCTTGAAGGGGTCGATATTAACCCGCGCCTCTTCCATGGCCCTTTCGATCCGGATCGGGGGGTGGGGATGACCCGTCTGGGGGTTGACCGCGTTCCGGGCAATGAACGTGATAACCTGCCGGCGTTTTTCCTCGATCATCTGCTTACGTTGATCGGCGGTGAGGTGGATCTCGCCCTTCTCGATGATCTTTTTTGCAACGGTAGCGAAATCGGTGGTCTGAAAGACCTTCATGAGGGCTTCGTCAGACGCCCGGGTCGCTTTCGATGCATTTCCAAAGACATTGAGCGCTGCTACTACGTCCTCGATATTGACCGGCTGGCCCTGCCGCACGAGAGCTGCCTGTCGCGGATCAACCAGGATCTCGAACCGTTCACCATGACTGTCGAGCCGTGCCATCACTGCATGGTCAAGGGAGATCATGGACGATCACGGTTTGAACTGCTCGACGAATGTAGCAACTTCCTGCCGGCTCATCTTCCGGAAGACCGGGGTTTCCTTGGCGATCACGCCAATCTCGACCTGGTCAACATCGAACTTGCCTTCGGTGGCGGAGTGGAGTGCCTTGAGGCCCAGCATGATTGCGTCCTTGATTTCGGTCTCCGGGTTGTACTCTTCCTCGAAGACCTTCATGGCCGCCGGCCGGCCGATACCGATACCCGTTGCCTTGTACTCAAGGAGCGTGCCGGAGGGGTCGGTCTCGAACAACCGGACCTCGCCATCGCTCACTCCGGCAATGAGGAGAGCCGTGCCGTACGGGCGGATACCGCCGTACTGGGTGAGGGACTGCATGTGGTCGCAGAGCTTCTTTGAGAGGGCTTCGACTTCGATTGGTTCATCGTAGGAGACACGGTTGATCTGGCACTCGACCCGTGCACGGTCCACGAGCGCCCGTGCATCGCCGACAAGGCCGGATGACGCAACCCCGATGTGCTCATCAATCTTGAAGATCTTCTCGATCGATGATGCTTCGAGGAGCTTGGAGCTCACGCGTTTGTCGACGATTAAAACAACGCCGTCCTTTGCCTTGATACCCACCGCGGTGGTTCCCCGCTTAACTGCCTCACGGGCATACTCTACCTGGTAGAGCCTGCCGTCGGGTGAAAAAACAGTGATTGCCCGGTCGTATCCCATCTGATATTGTGGCTGCATTATGAATTCTCCAGATCACTTCTTGTTAAGAACAATCGGTGTGTATTTTTAAATCCCTTTTCAATCACATCAACCTTCTGACCGTTACACTGCACAACCAGGAACGGTTTTTCTGCAAAAACACATTCGACGTTTTCAGTGCCGTCAGTCCCGGTCAATTCAGCTGCTGGTTCCGCAGATTGCCCTGCAACCGGTTTTGGAGGGCGGATCCTTTCGCGCAGGCTTTCGATGGTTCCTGAAGCAGCAATGATCCGCAGTGCAAGACGAACATCCCGGCAGGATGTTACCGTAGAGAGCGCGAGGGCAAGCTCCTTCTCGGTCCCCCGCAGACACCGGATGATGACGTGCCCGTTCTCTGCGGCAACGACTGCCTGGGTAATGACACCGGCTACGGTATCCCCCCAGAGAGATGTAACGGCGTCGGAGATGGCATAATAAAGTTCCTTCTGGTCGATAACCGTCCCGGCCGGCTCAACGCGGACGAGAAGATACCGCCGGTTCTCGCGCAGGGTAGGCGGACGGGTGCTCATGAGATCACCCGGACTGCAGGTGACGGAGGAGTTGTTATCCGCCCGACAGCGTCAAGGGCCTTTTCCACGCCGTCAATATCCATACCGATAATGGAACAGAGCCCGGCGATCTCGCGAACGGCCCGCAGGTCAAGGTACGAGCGGGCACATGACGACAGGGTAACCGGGAACTCAAACCTGCGCTCAAAGATAAGCACGTCCCGGTACCGGTGGATCGCCCGCTGGCGGATAACACCCCGGGCACCAATGAGAACAGACAGGTCAATATCGATTGCAACATTGTTGTCGGCCGCCATCTTCGCGGCCACATGATCGAAGGCGGTCTTGTCGGCAGCCTGGATTCCCCGCAGGATATGTACACCTTTGAGACTGATCACGGCACGGTTGAACCCGTTGTCCCGTGCGCCAACCGAGACCACTATACCGGAGTCCTTTGCCCGTTTCACCCGGGCAATCACATCCCGCATCGGGGCGTCCTGCACGATGATCCCGCTGAGTATGTTCACACCGTCAAAGGATCCAGACGGGGTTTCCATGGCAACGAGACTGTCGAACCCGAGGGATTTTGCTTCGAGTGCAAGCCGCCGGACCGATGTGTCACCGCACGGGTACGGAAAGACAGCGGCGTCGGTGATCTTCATGAGAGTTACTTCGGTTAAAAAAAGATAAGGTTATTTGCCCTGGTTCGCATGCGAACGGATGCTCGGGCGGGTCTTCTCGGTACCCTTGCCACGGTAGAGCATACCCCGGCCCTTGAGACCGGCTGAAGTCTTACCGCGCTCTGCACGGCCCCGGTGTACCGGGTCTGCCATCCAGGAAAGGTTCTTGTCCGCCCGGATCGAGGGGTGGTGACCGTCAACGAGAATGACCTCGTAGTATTTCAGTTTCCCATCCTGTCCTACCCAGTAGGAGTTGAGGACTTCCATGTTCGGGAACTTCCGGGATGCGCGTTCCTCGGCAATCCGCTGGATGCTCTTTCCTGCGGTGAGCCGGTTCTTGCCCATCCGGGCTGAACGGCGTGCACGGACGTACCGGGATGCACGGCGGCCACCGCGGCGGATCTGCACGCGTGCAACGGCAATACCCTGCTTGGCCTTGTAGCCGAGCGAGCGTGCGCGGTCGATACGGGTCGGGCGCTCGATTCTGACAACGCTGCCTTCGCGGCGCCATACCTGCATCCTGTTCCAGAGGAGTTCTCCAACCTCTGACTTGTCAGGTCTCTTCCAGGCGTCCCTGACGAACGCGTACATTGATTTTACCATGGTAATCACCTAAGGTTCGGCCCAAAGAGGGCTACATTCCTTTTCACACGGGACGCATCCCGCATTCCTATATACTACGATATGGGGGGTAATAAAGAGTTGGGGGCGGGGACAGGTGCAGGAAAGGGCGAGATCATTTTAACTGAAGGTTCTCGAAGATGAATTTCCATCCGGCAGTCAATAGTTTATGGGCACCTCATAAATCTCAGTGAGAATTCGCTCGTTACCTTCAATGATCGTAGTTACGTTTCCGATCGGGCCTTTGACGACTGCATCTGGTGAAGGGGGAGACACGGAACGCAGCTCACGGAATCCGAAGTAGGTTGCATACTGCGTACCGTTCTTATCGAAACAATAGACGATGTTATCCGGTGCGAAAATGATGATGGAGCCATACCGGATCTGGCCATTTTGTATCGGGGGATGGTTTATGCGTAACCAATCATGAAGTACCTCCGGTTTAATTGAGGCATTGACTTTCAGCGGGGGCAAGTTCAGTTTTTCCCAGTCGATAAAATTCCCTGGTTTCAATGTGACATTACCTTGCAAAAATGGGTCTGGCGTGAGATTAAACGATGCGTCTGCAAATGTATCATGGGGGATTGAATACTCACTAACAGCGTACTCGTCCGGGTCGAATCCCGATGTGTTGAGGGTAAAGGTGGTCGTGTTGATATTGCCACTGCCTTTGACTACCTTCACTATACCGGAAGCGCCACTACCTTCGCCAATCTGGATTAAAAATACATGGATCCTGATTTCATCGCCAGCAGGAAGATTCGTTGTCGACGTAATAGTAAAAACATCTCCGGATTGGTGATCAACGATAGGCACTATGCTGATCCAATTAGATGATGGATAGACCAGGGAAGAGTCGACAGACGTGAGTTTTGAAGCCACTGGAGGCGCGAAGGGAGTTGTTGTAGTTTTCGACGCGCCAATTCCTGTACCGGCCCGGTCATCGATCTGCCCGGTACATCCCGCCACCAACAGTATCGTTACCATCACGATACACAACGCAACCACTACGTAAACGGGTTTCCTCCGGTATTCATGGAAAATCCTGTGTGCTGGCATGCGATAGTAAAAGTCCGTGCAGGGCAGGGAAATAGATTGTGATATATTATTGGAGCAGTATCATTTGCGATACCTGCCGCCGCCCCGACGAACGCCCCGCGGCGGCTTCAATTACCCTCATTTTGGGATCAAGGTAAGTGAGTAGCGCAAAACCCGACGAGGCGTTTTGCGCGTAGGGAAATCACAACCGGGGGTATGGGGGCATCAGCCCCCATCATAAACCCAGATAATTCACTTCCCCTTCTTCTTCTCCACCACGCGGATATCGGTGATGGCAGTAACAGGATACTGCCCGTCCTTATCCTTCTCCGCCGACTTAACCATGTCCCATATAGTAAGAAGAGCAACCGACACCCCGGTCAAAGCCTCCATTTCCACCCCCGTCTTGCCGGTCATCTTCACGACGACAGTAGATTCGATAAACCCGTCCCCGTCAGTAAAATCAACAGCAATAGAACTGATGGGTATAGGATGGCACATCGGGATGATGGTGGCAGTGTTCTTGACCGCCAGCGTCGCAGCAACGCGGGCTGTGGCAAGGACATTCCCTTTCACAACCTTCCCCTCGCGGATGGCAGCCAGCGTTTCCGGCCGCAGGTAAATCTTCCCCGCTGCAGTTGCCTCGCGGGTAACGTCATTCTTCCCGCTGATATCCACCATCTGTGCCTTGTCATCCTGTATATGGGTAAATTCTGGCATTCACGCACCTTTCCTGAACAGGATCGCCGGGATCCTGTCTACCATGTCAGAGGCCAGCATTCCGGCACCCTTCTCAACTGCAACAGACTCTCCCGCCCTGCCACAGACATACGCAGCAATGCAGGCTGCCTCGAATGCCGGCAGGTGGCAGAGGAGTGTCCCGGCAACACCGGCCAGCACGTCCCCGGTCCCGCCAACGGTCATTGCCGGATCGCCGGTCCGGTTGAACCGGACACGCGTTCCGTCCGTGATAATATCCGTATGGCCTTTGAGAATAACAGTCCCCCGTATCCCTGCCTTTTTTGCCATACGCGCCCTGCCAGTCGTATCATCAGGGAGTGTCACACCGGAAATCCGGGCAAATTCCCCGGCATGCGGAGTGTAGATTGTCTCCCCGCGGGCTGCCGGCAGCGGGAGACGCAGGGCATCCGCATCGAAGACTGCTTTTTTACAGTGCGGGGCAATTGCCTCGACAACCGCGTGGCTCTCCGTGCCGAGCCCGTTCCCGCAGACAACCACATCTGCCTTTTCCACAAGGGCAATCAGTCGTTCGGTATGCTCCATACCGATCCGTTTCCCCTCCAGCCGCTCAAAGATCAGGTCGGGGATGGGCTCAAAGACGGTCGATGCGATCCGCACGATATCCGCTCCCGCCCGTAACGCTCCGAGCCCGGCAAGGTAGGGTGCTCCCTGGTATGGCCCGCCGCCAATGACCAGCACTTCGCCACCGACCCCCTTATGCGCCTTCTTTCCACGGGCGGGAAGGAGCGTGAGTTCTCCGGGCCCGACCGTGCATTCCGCCTCAAGGGGGATCCCGATATCGACAACGGTCGCCCCTTCCGTTTTCGCCCGGTAGAACGCACAGACCCGGTCCGCCCGCATCCCCGGGGTTGGGATATCGGCAGCAATGATCTTCGCCTTTACTGCATTCGCCATCCGGATGCAGGTGGCAAGCGGCTCTTTGACAGAACCACGACCTCCGGTCCCGAGCAGGGCATCGACAATGACATCCGCCTTATCGAACAGGGATGCCAGCACTTCGAGATCCTCGCGGCACTGGAACGGGTGGAGGGTGACTGCCGCGTGCCGGAGCGCCGCGAGATTGTGCTCGCAGGCTTTGCTCCGCTTCCCGAGATCAGGGTAAAGGACATGAGTATCAATCCCGCGCTGGAGATAACGGGCCGCGACCATACCATCCCCGCCGTTGTTCCCGTTTCCGCATAACACCAGCACCCGTTCCGGGTTGAACGTGAGCACCTGCTCCGCGAGCGCCCTTCCCGCGCTCTCCATCAGCTGGAGCTCCGTCACGCCAAGCGCTATTGCATTGGCGTCGATGACGCGCATCCGGGCCGGGGTGACAGGCCCGGTCTCCACGAATTCCGAAAACGGGTCAGGGTGCATGGTTCGTACAATTCATCTGTATGAACTCCCTAAATATATGGCAATGGGTTTTTGTGATGATGTGAAGGCAGCCGCAGAGCAGATCGCGGCAGCACCGGAAGTGACCATCATCTCCCACATCGATGCAGACGGCATCTCCTGCGAGGCGATCCTGTCGCAGGCCGTTTCCCGCCTGGAGATCCCGGTCAAATCCGTTTTTATCCGGCAGATGGAGCCCCTGACCATGCCGCAGATCCCCACCGACTCCTCGCTCAAGATCTTTTCTGACCTTGGGGCCGGCCAGCAGAACCTGATGCTCGAACGGGGATTTACTGATAAGGAAGTCCTGATCATCGACCACCACGTGAGCCAGCCGGTTGAGGGGTGTGTATACACGCAGGTCAACTGCCTGCCGTACGGGTTCACCCGTATGAGTGCCGCGGGGGTCTCGTATCTTGTGGGAAAAGAGCTGGACAGTGCCAATACCGACCTTGCCCAGCTCGCGGTGATCGGGAACGTCGGCGACATGATGGCACGGGAGAAGTGCGGGCTTACCGGCCCGGCACGCGACATCATCGTGGAGGACGGTGCCCGTCACGGGTCGATCGAGATTCGCAGGAAGGACCTCAACTGTTATGGCACGGCAACCCGCCCGCTCCACTTATCGCTGGCCTATAACGATGACCCGTTCATCAAAGGGATCAGCAACAATCCCGAGGGTGCCCGGCAGTTCTTAAAAAAGATCGGCATCCGCCAGCAGGCCCCGGACGGGCGCTGGTACGTCTGGGAAGAGATCACGACCGAAGAAAAGCGGATCATCATCTCCGCGCTTGCCGAGCAGTTGATCGCAAACGGGGAAAAGGTTGACCGGCTCCTCGCCGAGACCTATGGCTTCCCGCTGGAAACCCCCCGCACTCCCCTGCGGAACGCCCAGGAATATGCAACGGTGCTCAATGCCTGCGGCAGGTGGTCGAAACCCCAGGTGGGCAGCGCCATCCTCAGGGGCGACCGGGGCACCGCCTACCGCGATGCCGAGCACATGCTCAACAACCACCGCAGCATCATCCGCAACCTGCTCCAGTTCATTATCGATACCGGGGTAAAGGAACTGGAGAACCTCCAGTGGCTGCACGTGGGCGGGCGGTATCCCGATACGATTGTCGGCATCGGGGCAGGCATGGCCCTCTCGAAACTGAACAGCAACAAGCCAATCCTGATCATGTGCGAGGTTCCTGAAGACCGGAACCTCACCAAGGTCTCGATGCGGACGAACGAGCGGGTCGTGGAACGGGGCATCGACCTCCAGCAGGCACTGAACAGTGCATCTGCGGAGTTCGGCGGCGGGGGCGGCGGCCACAAGATCGCGGCGGGCGCGTATATCCCGAAAACAGCAGAAGAGGAGTTTGTACAGCGTGTCAACAGAATACTCGGAGAACAGTTCGCTGCGGCGGGTCCAGGTAATCGCTGATTACCAGTTCGGCGCTGGCATCGGACCGGGCTTCTTCCCGGAAGGATGCACCTTCATCCTCTCTACGACCGGGCGGATCCGCCAGGTGTTATTTGAAAAAACCCGGCTGGCAACCGTCCGTGCTTCCGACGGGAGACTGACACTCGGCATCGAAGGCGCGAAACGGCTGCAGGCCGTGCTTCCCGCACCGGCGTACCGGGTCATCATCAGGGACGATGTGGCAGAATTCGTTGCAAAAGGCAAGAACGCATTTGCAAAACATGTGACCGGTACAGATCCCGGTATCCGCGCGGGCGATGACGTGCTGGTTGTTGCAGGCGGAGATCGGCTGATTGCCTGCGGCGCTGCAACCGTTTCGGGCGCGGAGATGCTTGCATTTAATTACGGAGTAGCGGTAAGAGTACGGCAGGGTAGTGAAAAGGATGCTTCCGGGAAATATCAATCCACGCCAGATGAAGGCGATGATGAAGAAGCTCGGCATGAATGTCGAGCAGATTGAAGACGTACAGAGTATTGTCATCAAGACGCCAAAGGGCAATTATGTCTTCGACTCGGCCGATGTCCAGGCCATGACGATGCAGGGCCAGACAACGTACCAGATCACCGGAGATATCCGGTTTGAACCGGCCACGGTCGAGATCCCGAAAGAGGATGTCACCATGGTTGCTTCGCAGGCCAATGTTTCCGAAGAGAAGGCACGCGAAGCACTGGTCGCGACAAAGGGCGATATCGCCGAAGCGATCATGAAGCTGGCATCGTGATGATCGAGGCAGGCGACCGGGTCCTTCTCGTGGGGGAAGGCAGGGAATTCTGGGTAAAGGCGGGGCAAGGGAAGCTTGGCACCGACAAGGGCCAGATCGAGCTCGAGTCCCTTGTCGGGAGATCCGGCGGGGATGTCATCGCCACCCACAGCGGTGCAGAATTCACGATCCGCATTCCCCGGCCAACCGACTTTTTTGCCCACGGGAAGCGATCCGGGGCGCCGATGCTTCCCAAGGACATCGGCCTTGTGATCGCGTACACCGGCATGAACCGCAACGATGACGTGCTCGATGCGGGTACCGGCAGCGGGATAGCAGCGATCTACTTCGGCGGGGTGGCAAAGAGCGTGAAGACGTACGAGATCCGCCCGGAGTTCTCCACGCTTGCAATGAAGAATATCACCGAGTCAAAACTCACGAATGTCGAAGCGGTTGCAAAAGACTTCCTCGATGCGGAAGGCTCGTTCGATGTTGTGCACCTCGACCTCCAGATCCAGACCGAGCATGTGACCCACGCATTCTCCCTGCTGCGGTCCGGCGGGTATCTCGCATGTTACACACCATTCCTTGAACAGATGGCTATCGTCGTGGACGCTGCAACGCCGCTGTTCCGCGAGGTGCACACCCACGAACTGATCGAGCGGGAGATGACCCGGTCGAAGCGGGGGACGCGGCCCTCGACGTCGGTGAGTCACTCGGGATATGTGACGATCGCGAGGAAATAAAAACAGGGACAAAACCAAATAATTAAAAGCCGTATTCTAATTCAATTCTCATGACCGATGAAAAAAATTCAGAAATAATTTATTGTCCATATTGTAACACACCCAATCGAGTTGATGTTATAAAAGATGGAATTTTTTTTCCATATCCTCCAATAGATGATAAACGACACACTTATGGATCAATATATGCAGATAAACTATTTTCATCGCTTGAAAAAAGAGGAGTTTTAGTAAGAAAAAAAGATGAAATTGAGATTAAATGCACGCAATGTAACAAAATTTTCTTGTTGGATATCTTTTTAAAAAAATCCACAGATCCTATATATGGTGAAAAAGAACAAAATCGTATCAGATATCTATCTAAACGTGAAGAATTGAAAGAAACTATTCCAATTCTTGAACGTTTTTTAAATTGGTGGTATGATAAAGAATTTTTTCCATTCAAAAACAAATTGTTTGATTCTTATATTCTCCTATTTTTACCACTGATTCCTTTTCTTTTAGTTCAATCTTCTCATCTCGGATCTGTATCAATTTTCCAAGACCTTTACTTCATTTTGCTTTTCCTTCTCATCGGATTTTTAATTTATCTTTTTAATAAATTTAATGAACAATTTCACAAAACACTTACGGTATGTGAACTTCCTCTAGAGTTGAGTGAAACGTATAAAAAAAGTGACTTTGGCAGACTATTTGATGTTTGGAAAATTAGAGATGAAATTTATAATTTTTGGACTGACCCCATATTTAATAAAAAAACTCATCATGCTACAGCGTATGGGATTTTATTAGCAATCGGATATGCTTTCTTATATTCACTTTTCGTATTTATTGGTCATAAAAATCTATTCGTAGGAGTTAACGAATTCAATTTCATTTTATCATTAAGTTATTTGCCATTTTGGCTATTCGTTTGTTTTATTTTAGGAAATGTAATCGTAATTCTACAACAAACATCATCGTATGTTAGTGTGATATTTGAAAACATACCCGTAAAAATTGAAATCTATAAAAAAAATGGTGGGTTTGATTCAATTATTAATTTGTGTAATCTCATAATTTTTCAAATTTCAACCATATGTCTAATTGCGATCGTCTGGTTATCCGGTCTAATTAACATCAAAATTCTTGAATTAGACATAAATGCCTTTTTACGAGAGCCAATCAGTATCGTTTTACTAATTGTGATAATTGTACTTATGTTATGGCTGTATTTCATGCCAATGTTAGTGGTTATAAAAAAATATCAACAGATGAAAAACGAGTATATCGAAAAAGTCGGAACAGAATTAAAAATGTATCATCCTTCATCATACGAGTGCAATGTTGGGGAGTTACAAAAAATTCAATTTGAATATAACCTTGTAAATTCTTTACCGGATTGGCCCACCAACATTAGAATTAACCTTATAATTTCGTTAGCAATTCCAATCATTTCTTGGGCTTTAACATACTTTAAATCCTAAAAAAACTACTAATGTCAAAAGTTTCAATACAATAGAGAATCGATTTTTTTCAACTAACAACATATTATTCCGGTACTTCCGACCTTTCTCCATGCCACCGGACAACCATGTCCACATCATTACTGCCGGTGAACATATCCACACCGCCTATCCCGCGATCTTCCGGACGCTGCCGACCATCACCCGCACGTATGTCCTGGCCGACAGCACGATCATGGAATTCTCACCCAGTCCTGAAACCCAACGGCAGCGGGTCGCTGTCCGCGATGCAATAGCAGCAGTAAAAGAGATCTCCGCATCGCTTTCCATCCCGTTCACGAGCGTTACTGTCTATCCCCCGGTCTATCCCTCGGTCCGTACCATTCTCACGAAGATCCACCGCGAAAATCCCGGCGCACGCTTCACGCTCGATATCTCGGGCGGTTCCGCTGCGCTTTGCACAGCGCTCTTCTCCTTTGTTCCCTGGCTAGGCGGGGAGGTATACTCCGCGTTTGACGGGAAAGTGCCCCAGCTTGTTCCCCAGCCGGACCGGTCGATCCGGAACCTGATGGGGAATCCCAACTACCCGGCCATCCTTGCCGTGCTCCTGCGGAAGAACAAGACCGCCAAAGGGATATTTCCCCGGCCGTGGCTGACCCGCTCGTACATTTTCAGCCAGATCTGGCCGTTTTATTCCCGTTCGCGGACCAGGAAACCAAAACCGGAGGATCCCGTGATACAGTACCGCGGGGGGCGGAAGCCTGCCCAGAACCTGTCGCAGGCAACCTTCTCGTCATTCATGACAACACTTCGGAACGCCGGGTTCATCGAAGAGAAGCAGGATGAGAAGAACCGGAGGGAGAAAGCATACCGGGTAACCGATTCCGGGGAAACGGCATTCCGGTTTTACGCAGATCCTGCAGCCAGTTCAACAGTAAAACTGGTCCTGGAGGATCTGCAATCCGGGCCGGGTTACTAAAAAAATTTCATGCAGACCTTGCTTAAAAAATTTTAATCGCGATTATGCGTTGTTAATAAGCGAGGCTACAGTAGGATAATTATCCTACAATTCGGGTGTACAACCTACTATTTTCCTTATGCTCCGTCGTGGGGTGTTCGTCCGAACAATCGGATCGCGATTGGAAAATTTTAAGCGGGACTGAAGGGTCGATTGAAAATTTTTTTCCGGAGAACGATTTGCGATTCGAAAAAAATATTTCCGGAAAACCATATGATCAAAAATAACCGGGCAGATTCTGTTACGATGGCTCCCCGCCTCAGGGCCTCTCCGAGGCACGGCGGGGCAGATTACCAGGCCCGAAACAGTGTGAACGATCGGGATTATGAGTCCGGGAATTGAGGCCGCCGCAGGGCGCCCTTCGGGGCGGCGGCAAATATCATAATTGGGGGTATGGGGGCATCAGCCCCCATCAATATTCAATGGAATTACACCAATCTCATAAAAAACTCGCGGAAGAAATCCGGTTATCCCCGCCATCACTCCTTCTTATACATCGCCCCGCTCCGCTCAATCTTCTTCTTCACCGTCTCCCACGTCCCCGTGATGAGGAAACTCTCCTCCATAAACCCGACCACTTTCACAAACCGCTTCATCGGGAACGCGATCGTCATCACGTCAAGCTGCACGCACTTGCGGGCAGACGGGTCGAACATCCCCATAACGACTTTCGGGTCCGCCTTCTGCTGTTCGAGCCACGGGTAATAAACGATGGAAGTGCAGCCGGCACCCATGGGGCAGATGACCCCGTTCGGGTCGGAACGGTCGAAGTTGGCGAGCGTGAAGAGGCCGCTGATGACCTCGGGGCGTGCGAAGAAGATCACGACTTCGGGATTATCGGATTCAGCCAGCTGGTCCCAGCGGGTGAACAGGGGTTCCTTTCCCTGTGCATCAAAGGCAGGAATGAGTTTCTCCCATGCATCCACGATCTCCGGCGTCTGCTTGTACCGCTCGCCTTCCACAACGCCCTCTTTCCCGGTCGACAGGAAATACCGGAACCCCTGCGGGCGGTCGCCGGAATACCCGGTATACATACGACCGCCGCCGCAGGTTACCGAATTGTTGTCGAACGTGAGCGGAGTGCCGTTCCGCGCCTGCCCAATCTGGCAGATGACGCAGCGCCAGCCGCCGGGCGGCGGGACTTTCTTTGTGGTACTGTGTCCTGCATCCCGGAATTCGAGCGTGAGCGGGAGTTCTGCGCCGGGGAAATACTTCTGCCATAAGGTAGTGAAACGGTCGCGGAGAGTGATGTCCATAGTGGGAAATAGCTTGTCCGGGATTAAAGAGTAACCATCTGGCCAATGAAAGGTCATGCTGTCCGTCTTGTTTAGTGAATAAAAGGAGCGATTGACTCTGGAGAAAAAGGGATGAACCGATCCCGGCATAAACTCAATTCATGAAAATCCTGTAAATGCTGGATATTAAGAGGGTTCCCGCATCAGGGCCCCTCTCGGGGCACGGCGGGGCAAATTCCGGTTTGCAAAAAAGGAGTTGAAGCCGCCGCGGGGCGCCCTTCGGGGCGGCGGCACCCCTCATATGGGGGGTATGGGGGCATCAGCCCCCATCAAATGAAACAGGAAATTGCAGATATTCCAAATTTATCCGACAATCCCGTGCCCATTCTTATCCCCGCGCCCGATTCCCTTGTACACGAACCCTTCGCGGATGAACACATCCGGGTCCACGAAATTCCGACCGTCAACAAGAACCGGGTGCTTCTTCCCGGATAAATTCTTCAGCACCTTCGGGTCCAGGGTATGGTACTGGTGGTGGCCGGCAAAGATCACGATGGCATCGGCGCCTTCCAGCGCTTCCTCGACAAACGGGACGATGGGCACGCCGGGATAGTCCGCAACATACGGGTCATGAACACTGACCAGTGCCCCTTCCTGAAGCAGGAGATCCCGGAACGGCTCGGACGGGGTATTGCGGGTGTCATCAGAATTCGACAGGAATGCCCAGCCGAGGAGAGCGACCTTAGCCCCCTTCGGCGATCTGCCCGCACGCTTCAGTGCATCCATCGTGAGCCGGAACATGTGGGTCGGCATGAAGTCGTTGATATGCCGGGCAAGGACGTACAGCGACGGCTCGCCTGCCGGGTAATCGAGCGTCCCTTTCCCGAGCACCTGCACCCCGCGTTCAAGGTGATAGGTGTCCTTGGTAAGGCAGTGGCCGCCAACGCCGGCGCCAGGCCAGAGCATGGCGCGGGTGATCCCTTCGCCTTTGAGGCTGTCGATGCCTGCCCGGACATCGTAGAAATTGATTCCCATGGCCTCGCAGTAGAGGGCGAGCTCGTTGGCAGCGGCGATCTGGAGATCGCGGAAGGTGTTCTCCGCGGTCTTGGTCGTCTCTGCCGCGGTCGCGGTCATCGGAATGACCTTGCCGACAGTCAGGACCGGGGAATAGAGTTCGATGGCCCGCTTCGTGCTGGCCTCATCGATACCGCCAACGCAGCGGTCGTGCTCGCGGATATTCCGGAGGAGCCGGCCCACCATCACCCGTTCCGGTGCATGGGCAAGGGCAAAATCCTTACCCGCAACAAGCCCGGACTCCAGCTCAAGCAGCTCGCGGGCCATCCCGACGGTAGTGCCGGGGGTGATCGTGGATTCGAGCACGACAAGCATGCCGGGCTTCAGGTATTTTCCCACGTGCCGGATCCCGTCCTTCAGCGCCGAGAAGTCCGGGAGAAGGTCTTCCTTGTTCAAAAACGGGGTCTGGATGGAGAGGGTGACCGCATCGAGCTCTGCGATCTTTGAGAAATCGGACGTGCACTGGAATTTGTCGGCTGCAACAACCTTCTTCAGCAGCTCGTCAAGCCCCGGCTCCACGCCTTTGAGCGGGCTCTCACCCTTGTTGAGCATCGCGATCTTGTAGCCGGAAGACGGGGAATCGCGCTGGAACCCGTACACATGGTCAAAGACAGGGGAATCGGCAAAGAGGGCCGCTGCCGGGATACCGACATACCCCATGCCGATCACGCCGATCTTTTTTATCGGCCCGCGTTTCCGGATAAGCGATTCAAGCGTCATGGCAGTCCGTCAGCAGAACGAGGCCCTGATCTTCTCGCAGGTCTCGAGGTTGCGTATCGCCTGTTCCGGGGTGACCGGGAACGGGGCGCCGCGTTTCGCGCAGTCGATGAAGGTCATGAGTTCGACCTTCAGCGGCTCCAGCTTGTTCACCATCACCTTCTCGATGATGTTCTCCTGCACGTACCGCTCGTTCTCGAACTGGTACTGGCCGGGCTTCCGGTAGATCATGACCTCCTGCGACATGAAGTCGCCTTCGATCGTGAACTCCTCCTCCTCGATATAGATCATGCGGATCTTCTTCGAGGACTTGCGGCTTGCCGAGAGGGCGACAGGAATCGAATCGCAGTTCATCAGCACGCTGCAGACATCGTCATTCCCAACGCTGTGGATCGTGGATGACCCCGGAAAGAAGACATTGACCAGGATATCGATGTCGTGGATCATCAGGTCTTCCACCACGGAACTGCCGGTCACCCGTGCCGAAGCCGGGTTGTGCCGTTTCATCTCGACATAGAGTGGTTTTTTAACGATCTTCTTGATCTCCGCGACCACCGGATTGAACCGCTCGATGTGGCCGACACCAACGGTAATACCCTTCGGGGCATGGCGCATCAGCTCGTGTGCGTCCTTTGCAGTCGAGCAGATCGGCTTTTCGATCAGGACAGATTTTCCTGCATCAAAGACCTGCCGTACAACGCCGGCATGGAACGGGGTCGGCACGCAGACGCTGACAGCATCGACATGCTTCAGGAACTCCTCAACAGACGGGTAAGCCGTTGCGCCATGCTGCCGGGCGATTGCCTGTGCTGCTGCTGCATTCACATCGCAGACACCGACCTCATCCACGCTCTTGAGCTCGGAATAGACCCGGACATGGTTCTTTCCCATTGCCCCGACACCGATAACGCCGACCCGCATCTCAGGTCACCCGGTTGATGGTATCGCAGATATAGGCCAGTTCCTTCTGGTCAAGGAGGGGATGTACCGGCAGGCTCAGCACCGTATCTGCCAGGCGGCTTGAGACCGGGCAGGGGTCCGGGTCGTTGTCAAGCGCGAAGAGGGGCTGGCGGTGGAGGGGGATAGGATAATGGACCGCAGAGCCGATCCCCTTTGCCTTAAGATAATCGAGGAAGGCCCCGCGGTTCAGGGGGAACTCTTCGGTCAGCCGGACCACGTACTGGTGGTACACGTGATTTACTCCGCTGGAGACGGCGGGTATGACCAGTCCTTTGGCCGACAGGTTCGCGTTGTAATACTCGGCATTCTTCTTCCGCCGCATATTGAACTTCTCCAGCTTTTTTAACTGGACAAGCCCGATCGCCGCCCCGATATCGGTCATGCGGTAATTGTACCCGAGCCGGGTGTGAAGGTATTTCTCGCTCTGGCCGTGGTTGATGAGGAGGCGCACCCGCTCGCTCGTTGCTTTCTCGCTCGTGGTTATCATGCCGCCTTCTCCGGTGATCATATTCTTGGTGGCGTAAAAGGAGAAGCACGCGAGATTGCCGAAACTGCCAACTTTCTCCCCCCGGTACACCGCGCCGTGAGCCTGTGCCGCATCCTCGATGAGCTTCAGGCTGTGCGACTCGCAGCAGTCCTTTACTGCCTGCACATCGAACGGCTGGCCGAACAGGTGGACACCGATCACGGCCCGGGTCTTTGGGGTGATCCGTTCCTCGACCTGCGCCGGGACGATATTGAAGGTCTGCTCGTCGACATCGGCAAAGACGGGTTTTGCGCCGCACATCAGGACTGCCGTTGCAGTAGCAACGAAGGTGAATGCCGGGACGATAACCTCGTCACCGGGCCCGATATCGGCAGCGAGCAGCGCAGCATGCAGCGCGGCAGTGCCGTTATTGACCGCAATCGCGTGGTTAGCGCCGCAGAAATCAGCAAATTTCCTCTCGAATTCCAAGACCCGTTCGCCGGATGCCAGCATGCCGGATTCAAGAACGGAAGTAACTGCTGATATTTCATCCTGGCCAATGGCCGGTCGTGCAATGGGTATATGGTCCACCATTCAGGTCCCTCCAGAAAACTGGTACTATCTGGTAAAAAAATGGGTAGTGATCGAATAATATCATTCCCGATCCTAACGGGCCGTATCACCAGGAACCCGGCCCGGGTTGCAGGACCGTGGCCGGGCATGCTGAAAGATAGATAATTAGGGCAGGAAAGCAAACGTAATCATACATACGGGAGGTGGAGTGCCAACGCCACACATCATATCCATCGGAGACTTTGACAGGAGCGAGATCGACGGCCTGCTGGACCATGCAGCGCAGATCGATAAGAAAAAGTACGATGAAAATGCCCTTCATGGCAAGATCCTTGCCGTCCTCTTTTTTGAACCCAGTACCCGGACACGGATGTCCTTTGAATCCGCCATGGCTCGTCTCGGGGGAACATCGCTCTCGGTGGGCAGTGTCGAGGCCTGCTCCATAGCAAAAGGGGAGACCCTTGCCGATACCATCCGTGTCGTGAGCGGGTACGCAGACGCGATCGTCATCCGCCACCCGAAAGAGGGGGCGGCCCGGCTTGCAGCCGAGTTTGCCACCGTACCGGTCATCAATGCCGGTGACGGTGCCGGCCAGCACCCATCCCAGACCCTGCTCGACCTCTACACGATCCGCCAGTCCATGCCCATCGACGGGATCGATATCGCCCTGATCGGCGACCTCCGTTATGGCCGCACGGCACATTCCCTCGCCTCCGCACTCTCGCTGTATAATGCCCGGCTCCATACGATCTCCCCCAAAGGCCTTGAACTCCCTGCCACGCTTGCAGACAGCCTTGAGGAGAAAGGGATGGAGATCATCGAGCACGATACCTTAAAGGACGTGATCGATACCGTGGACGTGCTGTACGTAACACGGATCCAGCGGGAACGGTTCCCCGACTCGGCTTCGTACTTCAACGTGGCATCGAGTTACCGTATCACACCGGAACTCCTGGAAGGCGCCAAAAAGCGCCTCATTGTCCTCCACCCGTTACCCAGGGTGGACGAGATCGACCCGCGGCTGGACGAGTCCCCGCATGCCCGCTACTTCGCCCAGTCCAGGAACGGGGTGCCGGTAAGGATGGCGATGCTCATGCAGGTGCTCAAATGACAACGGAATCCCAGGAAAACCAGGGACTGCTGGTCCGGCGGATCAGGAACGGGACGGTGATCGACCATATTGACGGGGGCGAAGCGCTCAATGTCGTCAAGATCCTGGGAATCACCGGTACGACCCAGGAAGCGTTATCGATCGCAACTAATGTCCCCAGCAAGAACATGGAACGCAAGGATATCGTCAAACTCACGAACCGGGAGCTTTCCAAGGAGGAAGTCGACCGGATTGCGCTCATCTCTCCCCGTGCCACGATCAATATCATCAGGAATTTCAAGGTCTGCGAGAAGAAGGGCGTTGAGATCCCGACCCTGATCGAGGGCATTGTCCGCTGCCCGAACCCGGGGTGTATCTCCAACACCAATGAACCCATCCGGAGCAAATTCAGGGTCCTGCCAAAAGGGCTGCACTGCTGCTATTGCGACTGGGTTATCACGAGTGATATTACCGGACATATCATCTGAACAGGTGTGTACCTCATGGATGGCCAGTCCCTGTCGTTTACACATCCGTCATTGTTTTTGCAACCCGCTTTCTTCCTGTTCCGGTTTTGAACAGGGATGTAAAAAGGCTCATATATTAAATACCGTGCTGTCAAATTCCTGATTTGTGAATACCATGATACGAAAATGGTTATCCGTATCCACGGTGACCCTCGTCATGCTCCTCGCGCTGACCGCCCCCGGGGCTGGAGCAGCGGATACGACACAATCAGGTTATATTGTCGTCGGTGTTGTCCCTGTTGCACAATTTGATGCCTATTATGCTTTTTCCACAGTCCCGACAAAGGTGAATTTTGTCGACAATTCGCTCGGGTCAACACCCATGACCTGGGAATGGGACTTTGGGGACGGTACAACTTCTGACGAGCAGAGCCCGATGCATACGTATCTCAGGCGCGGTACGTATACTGTTTCCCTTACCGCGAAGAATGCGTACGGCACGAGCACAGCAACCAAAATGAATCACATCACCATCGGTATGGAGCCAAAAGCAGATTTTTCCGCGAGCCCCGGGACCGGTGATGCCCCGCTGACTGTCAAATTTTCCGACCAGTCGCTTGGCCAGATTACAAAATGGACCTGGGACTTTGGCGATGGCAAGGGATCCTCCGAACAGAGCCCGGTCCACACCTACTGGTCCGGTGGTGAATATAACGTCATCCTGACGGCATCCAATGATTATGGCTCGTCCGATATCAAGAAAACAAACTATATCAGTGTCATTGGCGATCTCAAATCTGTTTTTTCTGCGGATCGCTTTTCCGGCAAGGCCCCGCTGACCGTACGGTTCACCGATCGTTCGATCGGTACCCCGACCGCGTGGGCATGGGACTTTGGGGATGGTACCACCTCCACCGAACAGAACCCGCTCCACGTGTTCTCCGGGGTAGGTACCTATGATGTCAGGCTCACCGTAACGCGCGGGGGGATCGGGGACTCATCCACGCAGATCATCAATGTCGGAGGCGTTCCGGTCGCTGACTTCAACGGGACGCCCCGGTCAGGAAATGTCGGGGAGCAGATCAGGTTCATGGACCAATCGAAGAACAACCCCACGGAATGGTCCTGGGACTTCGGCGACACGGCGGTCTCCGATGCAAATAACCCCTCCCATGCCTACCAGCTGAAAGGGGTCTACACGGTCAGCCTCACTGCAAAGAATTCCAACGGTCTGGACACAGAGAAAAAACAGAGTTATATCAACATCGGTATCGGGCCTGTGGCTGACTTCGTGCCGGTCATCATTCCCTACCAGAAGAATTCGATCCCCCTGCAGGTGCAGTTCATCGACCAGTCAGGGGATGTCCCGACGGCATGGGAATGGGACTTCGGCGACGGGCAGACCTCCGGTGAGCAGAACCCGAAACACTCGTATGTGAATGAGGGAATCTACACCGTCTCGCTGAAAGTCACGAACAACTTCGGCGAGGATACCAAGGTAAGGAGCAGCCTTATCGATGTGAATAAAAGCCCGGCAGTTGATTTTGCCGCAGACGCGACCACGGTCGGAGTCGGCAGGAGAGTCACTTTCACGGATCTCTCCGTAGCCTCCCCGACAAGCTGGGTCTGGGACTTTGGGGACGGGAGCACGGGGATGGGGGTAAAACCGGATCACGTGTACCGGACCGCGGGGGTTTACGATGTGACCCTTACCGCATCAAACCCTGATATGACCAACAGCAGGACCAAGAACCAGTATATCACAGTCCTGAACATCCCGCGTTCTGATTTCACTGCTGACAAGACAGGGGGAGGTGCACCGATGAACGTGAATTTCCTCGACCAGTCTGCCGGTTCACCCACCTCGTGGCTGTGGGACTTCGGCGATGGCATAACATCGACGGAAAAGAACGCGGTGCACCAGTATACAACGCCCGGGATCTTCACCGTCATCCTGAATGTATCCAATGCAAACGGTCAGGACTCGACAACCAAAAAAGACTTCATCGTCATTACCCCGGCACCGGTTGCAGCCTTCAAGGCCGATCGCCAGTCAGGCAAGGCCCCGTTCGTTGTCCGTTTCACGGATCTCTCGAAAGGTAACCCAACCTCCTGGGCATGGGATTTCGGGGATGGTACAGGTTCCGATGAACAGAATCCCAACCACATCTATATGAATGAAGGCTCGTATGATGTCCACCTCACGGTTTCCAACCAGTACGGAAGCGACACGGTCTTTATGACCGGCAACTCTTCAGCCACATCAACGGTGACTGCTGCACCGGTCGGGACACCAGCTGCAGGAATAACCGAGACCCCCGGTCAGCTCGAAACGAGCGTCCCTGCTACGCAGGCAACGACCGCAACCAAATCACCGCTTTCACCGTTAGTAACGGTATTCGCATCGATGGCAGGATTACTCCTTATTGCTCTTGCAAAACGCGAATAATCTTTTTTTTCTGCTTTGGAGAAATCCTCGTTTCATAATGAGAATAAAACGTCTTGGGCCGGTCCTGAACCGTTGGGGACGGGGGCGCATTGAGATGCCCGAAATAAACTGTACAGAAATTCTCTGCTCGTTTGTGTACCGGTAATATGGGACTATCGCAACCGGGGGATTCTTTGACGGCAGGAGCGGAGCTCCCGAGAGTGCTATGATTAGTATCAAATGATTTTCCACGAAAATCACGCTTAAAGATCAGATGATGGGGGCTGATGCCCCCATACCCCCATTATGATAGATGCCGCCGCCCCCGCGGGGGCGCTCCCGCGGCGGCTTCAATTACCGGTTTTCCCGAAAACCGAACTTGCCCCGCCGTGCCGTACCGGGGCCCTGAGGCGGGGAGCCCTCCCAATATCCAGTATTTACACGTTTTTTATTGCGTGGATGTGAACCGGATCGGTTCATGCTTGTTTCTCCAGAGCATTTTTTCTCCTGAATCAGGAACGATCCGTGAGCGGGGAGAATTGTCACTCTGATTTTAAGCGGGAACCTGATACCCGATTCGCGCTCATCCTCCAGTGACTGTTTCTGCCCGGAACCGGTTACCTGATCCAAAAAATAACTCTTTACATCAGGTGCCCGTGCACATCGATTTCCCCGCGGAAAATCCGGGTGCTGGAGATCCACCGCCCGTCTTCAGCAAGGACACAACTGATCTGGTGGATGTCCACTTTTTTCTTTTTCTGCTCTTTCCTGAGATTATTGATTTCCACGGCAACGGGAAGGGTCTCTTCCGATACGATAATGGCATCGAAATCCGCATCAAGGGCTGACCCAAAACGGTCATTCAGCGGTTCGATCATGCAGGAAGCCCCCCGGCAGTTGTCTGCAATATACCGTTCCAGTTCCTCTTTTCTGATAGTAAAAGGACGGATAGGATGGATCTTTTTGCTGGCAAAGGAATCCGTGGTCAGGCCGATAACCACGTGCCCTCCGGGACCGGCGATCGAGAACGAACGATCGAGGAGACGTTTATGACCGTCGTGAAGGGGATCGAACGTACCCCCTACCATAACCTTCATACTCTTGGATTCTTAATTTCCTATGTTATTATGCGTATGGATGCAAAGGTCACCGGTGAGGCACTTTTCAGGGCGGGTAACGCAACGGTTACCGGCGATGTCTCTATAGGAAAGCAGGTGGGGATCTGGTTCGGGGCTGTCGTGCGGGCCGATAAGGACCGGATTATGATCGGCGACCGGTCCAACATCCAGGACAACTGCGTTGTTCATACCAGCAGGGGGTTTCCGGTAATCCTTGGCAACGATGTCTCGGTCGGTCACGGCGCGATCCTGCACGGTTGTACGATAGCAGACCAGGTGCTTGTCGGCATGGGTGCCATTGTGCTCAACGGTGCCCGGATCGGGAAAGGATCCGTGATCGGAGCCGGCGCGGTCGTCCGCGAAGGGGCGGATATTCCTGAAGGATCCGTCGTAGTCGGGGTCCCGGGGAAGGTTATCAAGCAGGCCGATGCAGCCCAGCAGCAGCAGATCCTGAACAACGCCGCATCCTATATCGAACTCGCAGGGGAGTATGCACACCATGGGTGACGTTGTTGTCATCGGCGCGGGAGTTGCCGGCATCCAGGCCGCACTCGATATCGCGGCGCACGGCATCCATGTTCACCTGGTCGAGCGGGAGCCGACCATCGGCGGCCACATGGCAATGCTCGACAAGACCTTCCCGACAAACGACTGTTCCATGTGCATCCTCTCGCCAAAGATGGTGGACGTATCCCGGAACCCCAATATCACCATCCATACGTGCTCCGAAGTTACGAAAGTCGATGGCGAGGTCGGTCATTTCCGCGTCAACATCAAAAAACACCCCCGGTATATCGATGAATCGACCTGCAACGGGTGTGGGGACTGTTCCCTCATCTGCCCGGTTGAGGTGTACAACCGTTTCGATGCCGGTATCGGGGTCCGCAAGGCGATCTACAAACCACACCCCCAGGCAGTACCCGATCTCGTGATAAAGGACCCGGATCACTGTATCGAGTGCGGGCTCTGCTATGATGTCTGCGGTCCCGGGTCGGTTTTGAAGGAAGATAAGGAGCAGGAGATTGTTCTCGATGCGGCAAGCATCGTACTCACGACCGGGTATACGGCCTTTGATGCAAAGAAAAAACCGCAGTTCAACCACCTGCTCCTTCCCGATGTCGTGACCAGCCTTGAACTGGAGCGGATGATCAATGCAAGCGGACCGACCGGTGGCAAAATCCGGCGGATGAGTACCGGGGATACCCCGAAAAGCATCGTCTTTATCCAGTGCGTGGGGTCCCGGGACATGACCATCGGCCGGCCCTACTGTTCCTGTGTCTGCTGCATGCAGGCTATCAAGAACGCGATCCTCATCAAGGAGAAGACCCCTGCAATGGACGTGACGATCTGTTACATGGACATCCGGTCTTATGGCAAGGGATACGAGGAATATTACGAGCGGGCAAAGGCACTGGGGATCCGCTTCCTCCGGGGCATGCCGTCCGACATCCTTTCCGATAAAAACGGCCTGATCCTCCAGGTCGAGAACTCCGAGACCTCGGTAGTGCAGGTTATGCATCCTGACCTGGTTGTGCTCTCGGTCGGCATGGGACCAGCAGAATCGCTGGATGAGCTTGCCCGGAAGATGGGAATCGCGCTCGAGGATACCGGCTTTGTGAAGACCGTGCATGACGCAATGGACACCACGGCAACGCTGCGCCCGGGGATCTATGTGGCCGGAACGGCAGTTGCTCCCAAGGATATCCCGGACAGCGTGGCATCGGGAGGGTCGGCCGCGATGCGGGCGTACCAGGATGCGGTCAGGTTGCGATCGGCGTGAACAACTCGTTCACTCTCTGGTGGGACAGAACGACCGGAAGCATCTGCTACATCGACCAGACCCTGCTTCCGGATGAGGAGCGGATCGTTGCGTGCCGGAGTATTCCCCGGCTGGCCAAGGCCATTCAGCGGCTGGAAATTCGCGGGGCACCGGCACTGGGCGTTGCGGGTGCCTTCGGGGTCGCACTGGCATCATCGCTGTGCAAAAAAAAGACCATGGGACCGTTTCTTGACTCTGTCACACGCGACGCAGAGATTCTCAGGTCAACCCGCCCGACTGCGGTCAACCTCGGGTGGGGGATTGACCGCGTGCTGGACGCAATCAGCGATGCACCGGATGTAAAAAGTGCACAGGATCAAGCGCTCAGTACAGCAGGGAAGATATTTCTTGAGGATACTGCCTGCTGTCATGCAATCGGGGACCATGGCGCATCACTCCTGCCGGACACCTGCACGGTCCTCACCCACTGCAATGCCGGGGCACTTGCCTGTTCATCGTGGGGGACGGCACTGGGAGTCATCCGTTCTGCGGTAAAAGCGGGTAAAACGATAAACGTCATTGCCTGCGAGACCCGTCCGCTCCTGCAGGGAGCACGCCTCACGGCATGGGAACTCTCAAGGGATGGCATTCCGGTCACAGTCATTACGGATTCCATGGCCGCTCACTTCATGCAGACCTCTAAAATCGATGCGGTCATCGTAGGGGCTGACCGGATCACGAAAGATGCAGTATTCAACAAGATCGGGACCTACATGCACGCGGTCCTTGCCCGCCACCACGGGATCCCCTTCTATGTTGCCGCACCGCTCTCGACATTCGATGTAACCCGGAAAGCCAGTGATGTTATAATCGAGGAAAGGGGCAGGGACGAGATCACGACAATCGGGAACCGGATCATTGTCCCACCTGCAGTACCGGTGAAGAACCCGGCGTTTGATGCAACGCCGATGGAACTCGTGAGCGCCATTATTACGGAAAAGGGCATTATCCACCCGCCCTTTACGATGACCGACCTTGTTCAGGGAAGGACTAAATAATCCGGCACCCCACAAACGAGAGACGAATGGAACTTGATTTTCTCACCCTGAACCACCTGGTATACATCATCGGGGAACTCACCATCATCATCATACTGGGGTCGCTCATCACCGCGTTTGTCCTGGTCGTCATCTCCCTGTACTCAATCAAGCAGAAACGGCTGTATTTCCCGCAGCTGATCAAGTCAGGACTGGTTTTCCTCGAAGGCCTGATGAAAGGGATGTTCCGTTTCTTTGGTCTTGAGGACCGGGAACTCTACACATTTTTGATCAAGCTGATGAATTCCATGAATACGGCGGAATACACCAAAATTCCCGTGGCAGAACGTGCAATATTCATGCCGCAGTGCCTGCGATCGTCCAAGTGCCCGGCACACCTGACTCCTGAAGGCCTGAAGTGCAAGAACTGCGGCCAGTGCGATGTGGGTTCAGCAAGGCTCCTCCTGGAGAGGATGGGTTACAAGGTGTTCATCGTTCCCGGGTCGTCCTTTATCAAACGTATGGTCAAAAAATACCATCCGAAGGCAATTGTCGGGGTCGGGTGCCTTGCAGAAGTCAAAGAGGGCATCGACATGGCCGATAAGATGGGCCTTATCGTCATGGGAGTGGTGACTTTAAAAGAAGGGTGCGTGGAGACGATTGCCAACTGGCCGGAACTCTACGAAATCGCCATCCTGGGTATCGACCCGGCCTTAATCCCCGAGGACCTTCATACTCTTTCCGACTAGGTTCCCGCTTTTTATCTTGCCG
Organism: Methanoregula sp.; assembly: GCA_041652515.1. Classification (GTDB taxonomy): domain Archaea; phylum Halobacteriota; class Methanomicrobia; order Methanomicrobiales; family Methanospirillaceae; genus Methanoregula. Next base: position 55,109 of record JBAZHD010000001.1, on the reverse strand, counting down.
TGGACAATAATTGCGTCCCCGCTCCTTACATCGCCGACCGTGATACCGGAACGGAGGATCACTTTTCCCCCGGCATCGACAGAATGCACAACCGAATGATCAAGGAGGGTAACATCACCGTGGGCCGTGATGGGACCCTTGATCCGGCACTGGCTCCCGATAACAGCATTCCAGCAGCTGATATCAAGGGCGACCGTGGACCGGGGACCCAGTTCAAGAGACCCCGTTACAATCAGCCGTCCCCAGAAATGCGTGTGGGGGGGAACGATAAAATCACCGTCGATCTTCACGTTCCCTTCGAAATACGATCCTTTCTGTGCATAAAAAGTATTACCCTTCTGTATGACGGTTGGCATGTATTCCTCAGTGAGATGTGGCGTGGGTCTGGGATAAACTTGTTGCTTACCGGTACGGTAAAAAGGAAAGCCCGGCTTTCAGAGGAAGATCGCCGACAGGGTAAAGATGACAAGCGAGGCAAACATGCCTGCTTTCAGGAGCCCGGATGCACCCGTTGAGATTACTCCTTCCGGGGTTGACATCCTGACCGTTTTTATGCAGGCAAAAAGGATAATGCCATCTACAATGAGAATCCCGCAGAGGTAATAAAATCCCCACCACAGGTACGGGGCCAGGCTTGCCACTATCCCCATAAGTGCACAGAAAAGAGCGAGATACAGGGTTGCCGGAATCCCGTACCGTATGGGGATCGTGACTGCCCCGCTGGTCCTGTCCCCCTCAACATCCTCGGCATCCTTGACCAGCTCGCGGGCAAGCATAGCGAAGAAAGTCATAACAGCAAACGGCAGGACATGGTAGAGTCCGGGCAGGCCGCCAAGAGCCCCGCCGAACAGGAACATACTCGCGGCAAGGAAGGATACGGTAATATTCCCAAAGAGCGGAGTGCGTTTCAGCTTCGCTGCATACGCGATCAGGAGGAGGGTGTTGAAGACCGCGATCGTAATACACAGGACGTTTGTCAGAAGGCAGATAAGAATTCCGGCAAGGAAGAGCGTGACGGCATAGGCCCGGGCTGCAGGAAGACCGATCTGCCCGGAGGGGATGGGCCGGTCAGGGCGGTTCACGCGGTCAATCTCAACGTCAAAATAATCGTTGATCACGTTCCCTGCTGCCGTGATAAGGGTAACAACTGCAAAGAGCAGCAGTACTTCGGGAATGATTGTTCCGGTTGCAATGAGGTATGCAACAATGGCTGCAAGGCCGGCAACAAGAGAATTTACCGGACGGGTAATGGTAAAACAGCCTTTCAGGCTCATTGATTAACTCTCACTCTCCCGGATAATTAACCTGCAGGAAAACATTATGAAAAAGCAGTACTACGGGCGAGGGGGGATTTGAACCCCCGGCATTCAGCTTAGGAGGCTGACGCTATGTCCGGGCTAAGCCACTCGCCCTGCTCATATCCATTGCAGGGGAATATGTATAAGTTTTGCGCGCTGCAACAGATGTGCGCAATGGAACTTACGGAGGTCCGGGAAGGGGCGACATCAGTACTTGTCCCGGTACAGGATGCAACATCACAGTTCCCTCCCGGTACTGTCCCGATCTTCTTTAACCGTAAAATGGAACTGAACCGGGACGCAACCGTCCTCCTCCTCTCGCTCCTGGAACCCTCCGATTATCTCGATGCCATGGGGGCTACCGGCATCCGGGGCCTGAGGGTTGCGGGAGAATGTGGTATTCCGGTGACGATCTGCGACCGCGAACCGGCTGCAACCCTCCTGATAACGCAAAACAAGAACCATACCGGTCTTCCCGTTACGGTCATTGAGCGGGATGTCAATGCCCTGCTCTCCGAGCAGTCCTTTGATGCAGTTGACCTCGACCCATTCGGGACACCGGCGATGTTCATCGATGCTGCTGTCCGCGGGTGCCGGCGGTTTCTCTTTGTGACAGCAACAGACACCGCGCCCCTCTGCGGAGCCCATCTCAAGGCGGGTATCCGGCGGTACGGGGCGGTGCCGATGAACACGGAATACCATAGCGAAGTGGGCATCCGGATTCTCCTCGGGTTTGTCGTGCGGGAAACCGTGAAGTATGACCGGGGGATCGAGCCGCTCTTCTGCTATGCCCGGGAACACTTCACCAGGCTCCACCTGAGGTTGCTCCGGGGGGCACAGGCTGCTGACGATACCCTGAAGCATATGGGCTTCATCCACCAGTGCAGAAAATGCCCGTACCGCGAGGAGCAGCCAGGCCCGCAGGCGCATGACCGGACCTGCCCGGAGTGCGGGGAACCTCTCCAGCCCATTGGGCCACTCTGGCTCGGGAGCATCCGCAATGAGGATACGGTTGCCCGTATGCTGGAGGCCGTCCCGGGAAGGGAACTCGGGACAAAAAAGGACTTACTCCAGCTGCTTGAGACCTGCCGGTCCGAATTACCCACGTCAAGCTTCTACGATTACCATCATATTGCAAAACGGCTGCGTTGCTCCCCGCCCACCATCGATGTTGTACTTGATCGGATCCGTGCGGCCGGGTATCCGGCAACCCGGACACACTTCTCCGGCTACGGTATCAAAACTGAAGCCCCACTGGAAGTAATCCGGAACGCAGTCGGGCCGGGTAAGCAGCCATAAGGCGTATCAACAGGGAAAAACAGGAAAAATTACGAGGGGGGTGGCGCAGGGAAAGGTTGTGCTTTTTTATCCGTCATCCTGAACGACCCTTCAGGCGCGACAATATCGAACCTGACACCTTTGCCGGGTTCTCCTGTTTCTGAAATGGTAAAACCGGTGATAGTGAGGATTTCCCGGATCAAAAACATCCCGTACCCGGTATTTTTCCCTTTGCCCCGCTCAAAAAGGACGGGACGGATCTTGTCCGGGATCCCAATCCCGTCGTCCTCATATACAATCACCAGCCGGTGATCCTCCACAGTACAGTGGATCCGTATTTCCGAGACCTTCTCCCCATGACGGAGTGAGTTATCGATCAGGTTGGAGAAAACCCTGACCAGCATGGGATCGGCATAGACCTCAATTCCCGCGCCTGCATGCCCGGGCGAGAACCGGACCGTTGGTGCTTCAACTATCGATTTTGCCGACCGGATCGTTTCGCCAAGGTCCTGCCATGCAGGTGATTTCACACCGACGTCCTGGTATTCCCGGGTAAATTTCAGGATCCGCTGGATCTTGCTGGTTGATCCCTGCAGGATCAAAAAAATATCCTCACTCTTCATGGCCGGGGTCCCGGTCTGCAGCAGGGTCAGGTAACCATTGAAGATGGTCAGCTGGTTGTTGATGTCATGCCGGGTGATACTGGAGAGGAGGTTGAGCTTCCGGTTTGACTCCTGGAGGGCTGATTCAGAACGTTTACGACCGGTGATGTCGCGAAGTATGGCCGCGACAAGGAACGTATCTCCCGCAGGGATGGTGAACATGAATGATTCGATAATCCGGATCTGGTTATCCGGGCACTGGATCTCATACTCAGTACTACGTCCGGGTTCCGCAAACTGACCTGTTTCCAGGGTAGATATTATCGTGGTTTTCAGGTGTTCAAGAAGTTCCGGGGTCCTTTTTTTGAGGGGGAGGAGTGAAAAATATACATCCCACAATTTTTTCCCCATCACTTCAGAACGGATAAGACCGGTGATCTTTTCCATAGCCGGGTTCCATTCCACGAGAGACCCGGACTCGCTGGTCAGGAGGATGCCATCCCATGACCGCCCGATGAACCCGGTAAACGTATCTTCGCTGCGCCGGAGCATCTCATCATTATTCCCATAACGTACCGTGCTCCCGCAGTCATTCCGGTTATCGTTCTTATCCTCAGACACGCTCCCGTCACACCTCAACGGCATTTACCGGAAAAGACCGTTTCGCCCGGGGCGAACGGGTTTTCCTTTTTGTAATGAATGCCGTCAGGTAAATTATACCTTTTTGAATTTTATTTTAAAAAAACAGGAGAATAGATTAACGTTCTACAATGATCGTAAGAATGTCCCCGTCGATCATGTTATGAGTAATGCCGACCCGCTGGCCCGGGTGCTTGACGGATCTGCCCCAGATCCGGGCATACCGGAACTTGTCGGCAAATTCACGGTGGAGCTTGTTGCAGATGTCCTCGACTGTGCTCCCCTTGCGGATGATGAGAGGCTCCTCAAGATCAGCATCCTCGCCATGGGGTTTAAGGTAGACACGGATAAACCCGAGGCAGTCATAGAGGACATCCTTGAACTCTTCGAGATGGAACCCCCCTGCGGCGGAGATCATGATCGGCATGTTGCCGAACCGCTCGGCAATATCGTGCTCAATTTCGAGATACCGCTCCTTGTCAACCAGATCGACCTTGTTGACCGCGATGAACGCCGGGATATAGACACGGTTTCCCTGCACCGCGTCGATAAGGTCATCCTGCGTGGCGTTCCCGCGGATGAGGATATCGGCGTTCATCATCTTACTTTCTGAGAGGATAGACCGCACTTCCTCGATATCGAGATCGAGCGTACCGACAGCATTGAGCCGGATACCGCCATGCGATGATTTCTTGATGGTGATATCCGGTTTCGGCACATTGATCCGGATACCGGCATCGTACAATTCCCGGATCAGGACATCAAAGTGCCGTTCGTTGAAGACATCTACGAGAATTATGATGATATCGGCATTCCTCACAACGGCAATTACTTCCTTGCCACGCCCTTTTCCCATTGCTGCACCGGCAATAATCCCGGGGATATCCAGCAGCTGGATCTTCGCACCCTTGTGCTCCAGCGCTCCAGGTACGACCGTAAGGGTGGTGAAAGCATATGCAGCAACGGCACTCTCGGTGCCGGTCAGCTTGTTTAAGAGCGTGCTCTTACCTGTGGAGGGGAAACCGACAAGGACTGCGGTTGCATCCCCGGATTTCTTGACAGCGTACCCTTCCCCGCCGCCGCCGGCTTTCATAGCACGACTAACCGCTTCGTCTTTCAGACGGGCAATCTTTGCCTTGACACGGCCGATGTGCTTGGATGTAGCCTTGTTATAGGGAGTCTTGACTAATTCGTCCTCAAGCTCCTTGATCTGATCCTCAAGACCACTCATTCCTATACTAATCGCCGCACGTCCGAGATATAGTTGTTTGTGAAACCCCCGTTTCACCAGAGGGATTGCAGCCGCAGCGGGACCGTGCCGGGATGAAATGCATGTCTTCTTAAACCATGTCCATGACCGTTCAGCAGATGATCATTTCGCAGGAAAACTGCCATCAGGTGATCTCCATCCAACGGATCTTCTCTTTTTTTCCCGGACCGGCAATTCAGGAGATTATTTCAGATGAATTGACTAAAAATGCACCCGTAAAAAACTATAAGTAACCACATCGCCCATTTTAGTGAGCAACTGCTGCTATAGTGTAGTCCGGCCAATCATGCGAGCCTCTCACGCTCGCGACTGGGGTTCGAATCCCCATAGCAGCATCTCTTCTGGTAATTTGATCCCATATTCCGGAATCATTCCTGTGACAATGCCATAGACGGGCCGGTCTCCAGCAGCATGCCACAAAGGTATTCAATAAGTTACCAAATCTTTTAATGTATCCAGGGAGAACGTATTGGTCGAACAATTTTGGAGTGTAAAAAATGGTGAAAGCAACATTTGGCCTCGATGAGAATATCGCATCGGCATTAACATACGTACTGACGTTTTTGACTGGCATTATCTTCTTCCTTGTTGAGAAGGAGAACAAGACCGTCAGGTTCCACGCAATGCAGTCAACAATTACGTTCCTTGGACTGTTCATTGTGTTTATTGTGATCAGCTTCATCCCGTTCATCAGCATGCTCGCTTTCCTGATCTGGATTCTTGAAATCATTCTCTGGCTCGTGCTCATCATCAAGGCATACCAGGGTGAGAAGTTCAAGCTCCCAATCGTCGGCGACATGGCCGAATCTTACGTATAATTTTTTTTTACTGTTTTCAAAAGGTTGATCCAGCCCTGAACGGGGTCTCTTCCGCATTGCCCGGGTTTCGTTTTAAAAAAATGGATATATGGCAGTGGAACTCCGGCAGAATTATGTCGCCCGCCACCGTTTCACAACAGTATCATCACCCTTTTTCTTGATCTCGACCTTGATCTTACCATCCTTGTACGCTACTTCAAATATCCCGATTTTCTTTGAATCGACAAGCCGCTGCAGGGCCTGCATGTCGGTACGGTGCATGCGTTTGAAATCGTCACCCTCATAGAGAACTTTCCCCATAATTCACCACTCTTTCTTATATGCAGGACAATCGACCAGATCATATATCAATTTTGTGCGGTTTTATGTTCTGACCGCGCCCAACCGCCCGGTTACTGATTTCATCGTGTTTCTGGCGTTTTTTATGGGAATCATTAAATATCGTTACCCGGCATAATCCTATAAGAAGAGCTATGAGCAGGGAGAAGATCAAGGTCCCCGGCAAGGTTTACGACGAGTTAGTCGCACTCCAGCGTGAGATCCATTTTACCCAGGATCACCCGGACACGATCAAGAAAGCAGAAGGTCGTGGATATATGAACGCAGCGAACTGGATCCGGCAGAATGAACGGGCATACAAGATCGGGTTTACCTGGGGTTTTGAACCGGACACGAGCGAACCCCAGGGTACCCTCCAGGACATCCCCCCGCAGGGTGAACCGATTCAGCGCCGGACAATTGCCCGCAGGGAGAGCACCCTCCAGCCTAAATCCTCAAAGAAATCATCCGGTGGTTTCTTTGCCGGTATCAGGAACTGGCTGGGCAAATACTTCTGATCCTTTTTTAATGCATAGCGTCGCCGTTAATCCAAAACCATAATCTGTGAGCAGCCCTGACAGGCATATATGCCCACATGCCAGGACTGTATCAGTTATTCCCCAACGTCAAAGGACCAAGGGGAGTGCCGTATCAACGGTGAAACGACACCGGACCGGGACAGTGACCGGTGTCCTTCCCGCACGTTTATTCCAAGGCCCGGAAAATAAGTACCCGGGAAAACGTCATGCCACGCGAACTTGATGAGAAAGATATTGCCATACTCAAGAAACTTGCACCGGAATGCGGAGACCTGACCTGTTCGGGATCCGGCCATATGTTCCATTCCATTCTTCCCCCGGTATCCAATCACTTTGCAGAAGACAATAACGATTTTATTGAACGGATCAGCCGGCTCAGCAACGAGGAACTCACGTACATTACCGACATGATCAAAAAAGGGGAGGAGAGCATGGGGTGCCTGCCGGTAGAGGACGTGGAAGCGCTCGTGAAGATTGTTCACGACCGTTTGTCACCGGAAACAGCAAAAGAAGTCATCTCGGCCTATGAATCCGGGTACGAATGCGAGCATTGATCGGCCTATGAAGGAGATCACCCCCCATATCACTGCGCTCCGGAATTCCACCGTCCAGAAACGCGTGGCTGCAGCGGCAGCACTGGGAAAATCCGGAAATCCCGCCGCTATAACATCCCTTGCTCAATCCCTGTCTGATACCCACTGGAAGGTCCGGGTGGAGTGTGCGCAGGCGCTCGGGCGGCTTGACGAGGGAGGTGCCATACCCGCACTGATATCCGCGCTTAATGACCCTGAACCGCTCGTGCGGACTGCGGTGATTGCCGCCATGGGCAGGATACAGGATCGCCGGGCAACCGGTGCACTCATCACGTGCCTCAGGGATACCGATGACCGGGTGCGAATCGGGGCTGCCGAAGTCCTGGGAAAACTGGGGGATTCACGTGCCATCGAACCGCTGGTGACGCTCGCACAGGATCCATTCTCTGAGGTAAGGGAGGCTGCGGAAATGGCTGCCGGCAGGATCAGGAAAAAAAAGGAATTCCCCCGGTAATTCCCGTAATTAACTGATACGATACCTGACACGGCAACCACCCTTATTCTTTTTAACCCGGACACGCTACACTGTTGATATACAAAAGTGAGGTTGTCCCATGCCGGAAAAACCATCCATAACCGAGCTCATCACGAATTTTTTTTCTCTCGTTCCCCTTGTGCTCTATACCATCGTTGCCATCATGCTCACGATCATCGCGGTCTTTTCCCTGTATGATTCGGCCATCGTGATCTACCAGCTTATCGTGCCCGCCAGCGTACCGGTCACCCTCATCGATGTCATCAATGCCCTGCTTCTCACCATCACGATCATTGTCCTGTTCGAGACCGTCACCGTCTATTTCAAGACAAAACATGTGGAAGTGCGGGCACTGCTTGTCGCAGGCCTGACCGGCATGGTACGGCACATCCTCGTCTACAATATGGGGGGGATCGATCCGATGACCATGTTTGCAACCGTTGCCCTGCTTGCGGTCCTGATCGCGGGGATTGTTTTTGTCAAACCTGAATCTCTGGCATGATTTCCTGTACCGGGCATCAAAAAAAATTAATTTGTTAATTTTATTTGATAAAGTCTATATATAGTAAAATACGTATGTAATTTGTTGTAAATATCGTGAGCAAATTGTCCTGCGATCAGAATTCTGCAGCATCAGTTACCCGCAACAATCGTGAGAAAATGGCAGGCATCATTGAGGCTGAAGGCCTGAAAAAGAACTATGGCAGCACCGTCGCAGTTGACGGGATCACATTTTCCGTTAAGAAGGGTGAGGTCTTCGGGTTCCTCGGCCCGAATGGTGCCGGCAAGACCACGACCATGAAGATGATTGCCTGCGTCTCGCCGAAAACATCGGGAACCCTCACCGTGCTCGGTATGGACCCGGATACAGCCCCTGCTGCAATCAAGGCAAGACTTGGCATTGTCCCGCAGGAGACCAACCTTGACCCCGACTTCACCTGCTTCGGCAACCTGTTCACGTACGCACAGTATTTTGATATTCCGGACAAAACAGCGGCAGAAAAAGCGGACGAACTGCTGGAGTTCGTCCAGCTCGTGGAGAAACGCGACGTGCCCGTGGACAAACTCTCCGGCGGGATGAAACGCCGCCTGATTCTTGCCCGGGCCCTTGTGAATAATCCGGATCTCCTGATCCTCGATGAGCCAACCATCGGCCTTGACCCGCAGGCCCGGCACCTGATGTGGGAAAAACTCCGTGCCCTCCGGGCGCAGGGAAACACCATTGTGCTCACCACCCACTACCTTGACGAAGCGGCACGGCTCTGCGACCGGCTTGTCATCATGGACAACGGGAAGATCCTGGTGGAGGGTGCTCCCGCCGATCTTGTGAGAGAGCATGCAGGACACGAAATAGTCGAGGTTGAGATGAGTGAAGACGTTATTGCCTGCCTCAAAGACCTGCAGGTACCCTATGAAGTGGCGGGCGATATGATCCAGATCGCAACAGTGTCTTCCCGCGATATTGCACGGATCCTGCTCGACCGCTGCCATCCGGAGAAGGTAATCACGCGCCCGGCAACACTCGAGGACGTGTTCCTGAAACTGACCGGGAGGAAACTCCGGGAGTGACCATGCCGCACATCTTCTCCATCCCCCCGGTAAGCCGTCGTGCCATCAGGGTGTGGCACCGCAACCTTGTCGTCTTCACACGGACATGGCATGTCAATTTCTTCCCACCCCTGGTCGAGGCGCTCCTGTACCTGTTTGCGATCGGCATGGGCATCGGATCCTACATTACGGAGATCGAGGGTGTTCCGTACGTACAATTCATTGCCCCAGCAATTCTCACGATTGCCGTCATGAACTCTGCATTCTTTGAATGTACCTACAGTTCGTATGTCCGGATGTATTACCAGAAAGCCTTCGATGCCATGATTGCGACTCCGCTCTCGATCGAAGACGTGATCGCAGGGGAACTTCTCTGGGGTGCAACGCGGAGCGTCATCTATGTCGTGATCATGCTGCCGGTACTCGCTGTTTTCGGGGTAATCTCCCTGCCCCTTGCACTGCTCGCCATTCCCCTGGCATTCCTCGGCGGGCTCATGTTTGCAGGTATCGGGATGTGTTTCACGGCCGTCACTCCCGGGATCGACACCCTGAACTATCCCGCATTTCTCTTTATCACACCCATGACGCTCTTCTCGGGCACGTTCTTTCCGCTTTCAATCCTGCCGGTAGCCCTCCAGTATGTTGCGCTCGCCCTGCTACCGCTCACTCACCTGGTGGCAGTCATGAGGATGTTCACGCAGGCGACAGTTACTCCGGTCATCCTGCTGCACCTTGCTTGGATCATTACAGTGACGGTCATCTGTTGTATCGTTGCCATCAACCTGATGCGAAGACGCCTGATTGTCTGAAAAACGGTTTGTGCCGGGGGGATGATACCGGTTTCTATTGGGGCCTGACACCAGAAAGCGAGGCACCGGAAAACAGGGGGATAATGTTCTTATTCTTCCTGCCCCTGGGGTTTAGCGGAGATACGGTCATGCCACGCTCGGGGCTGTTGTTCCTGCTCTACTTCCTCTCAACTGCCGGCCTTGTCGCATCATTATTTCTCCTTGGAGATATGACGCTCTTTTACGAGGGGATAACGATCATCGGCGTGATCCTTATCACGAATATCATGGTGGTCGCCCTGCAGATGCACCGGTGATCGACCGGTGTGCACCCCTGTCATTCCGGATTATTTTCAGCACGTACAACACCTCGTCCTCGATAACCTGCTGTATCGCCGGTTCGACCGAATACCCCTGACCAGCAAACAGTTCCTGCACTTCATGAAGTCCGGTAAGCGACGATATGAGGAGGAGGATCCTCCCGCCGGGTGCAAGGATATCCCCGACATGCCGGGCAAACCGTTCTATTACCCTGCGGCCGCTCTCCCCGCCATCGAGAGCATACTCAAGCCAGTCATCGATCCGTTCCTCCGGCTGCGTCGGCAGGTAGGGGGGGTTGAACAGGACGAGATCGAACGATCCCCGGATCCCTGCGAAAAGATCGGCCCTCACCACATCTATACCGGCATTGCGGGCACAGAGCACTGCATGGGGATTGATGTCGGTTGCAAGTACGCGGGTTATCCGGGCAATCTCTGCCGCGACCAGCCCGGAACCCGTCCCCACCTCAAGGACACGGTCACCGGGTTTTACCTCGGCCCGGGCAGCCTTGAGCAGGAGCACGGTATCGGCTTCCGGCGAATAAACCTGGCAGGGATCGTACTTCATGCGCAGGAAAGGATTGGACGGGGTGAACCAAAAAGGGATTTCATCATATCTGAACCCTCGGGACAATCCGTTGTATAACCATCCGAAACAAGGCACTGTTCCATAAACCTACCGGAAGTTTATATCAAGAAAATACGGATTTTTTCCCGTTTTTTCACAAAATGTGAATCAGATACCTGACAGAACAGGAAACCGAGGATGGTTTGAACGCTGAAGAACGAAAGAGCGGATCCTGCCTCATATCCATGCAGGAAAAACCCGGGTACCCGGCTTATTCCGTTATTGTATCGTGGAATATCCCGCGATCCCGGTCCGCGGCATACCGGGAATAATTCCTTCGAGTGCTTGTCTGGGTGGTATTGGCATAACAATACGAGCAGAGGTGCATGCAGGTGGAATACTGTCCGATATCTTTTGAGACAATACACCGGCAGGAATTCCGCTGGCCGGGGTCCCTGAGCCGTCGTGAGGGATCGTCGACAGACGGTATACCCCCAAGGGTCTGCTGCCCGGCCGGCCTGAGGAATTCCATAAGTTCCCGGTCATCCCCAAACTCCTGCACCAGCAGATCATAGCTGATACATTGCCCCCTGCCAATACCGAAACGGGAGAGGTCACGCCCCTCTGCACAGACAGACAGGGAGAGGCCCCACGTCCGGTTCAGGGCGGCAAGACCAGAGCAGAACTCGTCAACCTCATCGTCGGTAAATTCCCTGGCACCGGCAATCCCGGCAGCCTTCAGGTTACACCGGACTTTCGCATATTTCTCAATATCCACGAAGCTGAATACCAGCCGGCCGGTAAAGGGGGAGATACGGTCACCAGTGCGGCGGATCTTCTCCAGGAGGTCCCGGACAGTTATCCGTTCGGTAAGAACCAGGGGATCGAACCGCCAGACGACCCGGCCTTTCCCGATTCTTTGGGAGAGCCGGATAAACGTATCGATGCGCTCACCAAGAGGAGATACACCCGGTTCGAGCTGTTCGGCATCGTAGTCGTTCAGCGTGAAGAGGAAGTAATAGCCATATCCCAGACGGTCAAGTAAATCGAGATGGGGAAAGAACGGTGCCGGGTTTTTTGACCAGAAGACAAACACCCGGGTCTTTTCAAAGCTCACGTAGAGCGGTTTTCCCCCGAACGGGCTCTTCCACCGCACGTACCCGGCATGAAGGCGGGCTTTGAACCAGTCGCCGTAAAACGCCGGGATATCGGTCGAACGGCTGGCGGAGACGATGAGGGGAGCGATTGCTTCAACGGCCCGGTTTTCCGGGGGATCCGCCGGGTCGGTTACGATAAGCGGGATCTTCTCCCATCCGTTCCATCTCATACCACTACTCGCAAGAAACTAATTACAGAAATACCGGCTTCATCATGGAAAAAAGATTCCGCAGGCAATCCTGCGGCTCGTTTTACGGGATATTCGCTATCGTTGCAAAATCCTCAAGATACAGTGCCTCAGGCCTGCTGGTGAGTATCTCATCAGGCAGCGCTGCAATGGCCCGCTCCACCCATACGGCCGGGAGCATGCTGCCCACCGATCCTTTCAGGCAGTTCCGCACGGTCTTCCGCCGGTGGGAGAAGAGCGCCCGGACCACGTCCGCGTACAGGTGCCGATCATTGACCGAAAAGATCGGTTCGCGGGGGAATATCTTCACAACCGTGGAATGTACCTGCGGCCGGGGCGAGAAGCACTGGGGTGGCAGACGGAAACAGGTCTGAACTGCCGCATACGTCTGGACCATAATGGAGAGACGCCCGCAGTCCTTGGTCCCGGCCCTGGCAACCATCCGGTCAGCAAACTCGCTCTGATACATCAGGACTGCGACCGAAAAACCGGCATCGAGAAGCCTGAACGTGATCTTGGACGATGCGGAATACGGGAGATTGGAAACAGTCAGATCGAACGGGGGGATCCCGCACCGGGTCGCATCACCGTGCTGCACCGTAAGCTGTCCACGGGCAATCTCATCAGAAAAGGTATCTGCAAGCTGCTCGCACAGGATGCTGTCGAGTTCAATGGCATGGACGATTGCGCCCCGGTCGAGCAGGGCACGGGTGAGTGCCCCGTTACCCGGCCCGATCTCGAGCACCTGCTTACCCCGGACATCCTCAAGATCCGCAATCCGCTGTATCGCATGCTGATCAATGAGGAAGTGCTGATCGTGGTACGCTTTCATCGCGTGGTGAAGACGTGGTATTTTACATCCTTGTCCTGGAGCTCTTCCAGGATACGGGCCTGAATCATCTTCTCCGGGTGCGGGATCGACTTGATCCGGGCGGTTATGTCGGCAAAGTTGATGAACGGCTTCTTGTCGCGTTGTTCAAGGATCTCCCACATCAGTTTCTTGCCAATGCCCGGGAGCAGGTGAAGCATGTGGAGCTTGGGCGTGATAGAGATCGCCTTGTTGAAGAACATGACAAAGTCCTGTTCACGGCTCTTTATCACTTCCTCAATGACAAAGGGGAGTTCCCCTTGGGCGGTATGCGTCAGCTCTGCGTAACCAATCCGGCGCTTGACGCGCTCGACCTTCTCGCGCTCTGCATCGCCGATATACACTTTCTCGTGAAGATCGATCACTATCGTGGGTTTCGGGACGAGCTCAAGAAGCTTGAACTGCTCTATACCCATGGCCTGAACAACCGGCTCTCGTTTAAAAGTGGGGCGGGGATCTTCAGCATGCCCCTTCATGAGGACATCCAGTACGATCGCGTTGACCTCTTTTTTCTCGACTTTCATGGCACACCTCAGAAGTGTGTCGTTACCGTCTCGATAATCGAATCGATCTCTTCAGGGGTAAGCGTGAACCGCTCCTTGGCAAAGATCGCCCTTACCTCATCGCGGGTCTTTGGCATAATATTTGCAATGCGGTAGGCGATCTCCGGCTTCATCTTCTCCATCTTCACGAGCTCCTGAACAAGCTCGCTCGATTTCTCCGGGGTTGTCTTTGCAAGCTGATTGGCATGCTCGATACTGCGCCGGAACTCATATGACGTTTCCTTCTCGGCAGCTATCCGTTCCGCTTCAACGCCGGACAGGACAGCCCGCATCTCCGGGAGCGTAACCTTCTCTTCGCTAATGATACCCTTAACTTTCATGCCAATCACCTGACAGTGAATTTACTTTTGTGCTTTTAGATGTTGCGGTCTGGCAATGACGATCTTGTCGGCGTTGCCATTGCGGATGGTAAGCACCCATGCACGCCCGCGCTGACCAAGGACTGTTCCGGTCAGGCCATGGAATCGGCGGTGGGGCATACCCTTCTGGACGCTGGGGTTACAGACAATGTGTACCCTGTCGCCAATCTCAAATCTCTGGATAACGCTGGTGCACGGAGGCAGCCCGCGTTCTCTCAAATCCTTCTTGAATTTATACCGTGTCTTCTTTCGTGGACCATTGTGATGTGCCATGTTATTCTCCCTCCTTTGCTCCTTCCACCTGCGTGACGTCGAGGCTGGTGACGTGAGCCTTTCTTTTCAGGATCTCGGCAAGACTTGGGATGGTTCTGCCTGAGTCACCGGATACGAGTTCTTTGATGTAGAGGCCGGCTTCGCCCAGGACTTCGACAATATATTTGCCGTCCTGTTCCCCCACAAACCCGATATCCAGGACTTTGCGCTCACGGATTTTATCTGCTCTCCGATGAGCAACCCTCTCGGGCGTGCGCTGCAGTATTGTGACGCCGTTCAAGGATTTTAAGGCTTTTGCGAACTCATCCGCAGATAATTCGCCGTCAACCTCGACCAGGATCCTGTATTTTTTATGCGCTTTGTTTGATTTAAGGGTTTCCACCTCCGCACGGTCAGCCCAGCGCTTAATTGCAACGGAAACACGCCCGTCTGCAGTCCGGTTGATCTCCGCTTCGAGCATCGCAAGGTCGATAGAACGTTTTTTCGGGGAAACAACCTCGAGTATGAACGGACGGCCGGTCCCGACCATCCGGGCATCGATATCTTCCCGGCCCGCGCCATGCAGCACGGCATTTTCAGCATCGAACATCTCGATAACCGGCCTCCCGATCAGCTCTTCCACGGAATCGAGGTACTGGGCGCCGGTGAAGTTGCACTTCTCGCACCCCTTGCCCCGGCATGCGCGACAGTCCCAGTGCGTCTGGGGGATACCCCGCTCGAACTTCTGGTACCGCCCATAGAAGAAGACTGAATTGACCTGGACCTCGACAGCCCCGGTGGACGGATCGAGAATGAGCACTACATCGGGTTTTTTGAAATCAACACCCTTACCGTTCCGCGCCGAGACCGCCTTCCCGACTTCGCGGTTCACTTCCGACTTGAAGGGCTCCGGGTCCGCAAGCGAGAGGTCACTCCAGACCATTTCCTCGTTTTCGGCGATCAGCGGGGGGACCCGGCAACCGACAAGAAGGGTCGCAAACTCGAGATCTTTTACTGCTTCCACAACCCGGTCGGCCCAGAGCGGGACGTTGTCAAAGAAGTTCCCGCACACCCAGCAGGTGCCCGTGAATTGCTTGTAGGGTTGGTTCTCTGCAAGGGCCATGGCTATCTTCAGTCCCCGCCCGCGTTCATCGTTGGAGAGGCCGTGAGAACGTTTCCCGAAGAACCGCCCGAGGCAATGGTCGCACGTATCCCCGTACGCAAGAATTGCTTTTACCTGTTCGTTTATTTCCATCCGCTATTCCTCCGGTCCAGTTCATTGTGTACAAGGGTTATCGTATGATCGGCATGCAGGCACTTCGGCCCCACGGAATACCGGGAACAATCATGGATCATGGTCTCCTCGGTATCCGTGAAGTTCAGGTGGTCCGAGAGCAGGAACGCATCCGGAAGGCTTTCTGCCTTCCGTACATCCGTCCCTTTCTCGTCCAGCACGCCAAATGTATGTTCAGTCATCAGCCGTTCAAGGCCACCCTTCCGGATGAAAACTCCCTGTGCAGCCTCCCGGAACTCGCTCCCGCAGGGAGTGTCGATGACCTTTTTTACAAGGGCTGCAGCACTTCGCTCATCGGGCGAGAGAGACCGCACCTGTGCGCCGGAGAACTTCACGGTCTTTGGCCCGGCCGGTTCACCGCAGAGCACGAGGTAACAGTCTACATCCCTGCGCAGATCGTGCGAGAGGAACAGCGAGGTGTTCACGCACCGGCAGAGCACATCCATCCGCCCCCCGCTACCCGGCAGATCGTTGATCGAGAAGCCCCCGTCCGTCCGGGCAAGGTGCCCGATGATCGCAAACGAGGTCATCTTACTGCATTCCGGAGAAGCGTTTCATCAGGCGCTGCATGTTGAACTTCCCACCGCTTGCGCCCCGCAGGCCCTTGAGGGTCCGCTGCATCATCTTGTAGTACTTCAGGAGTTCACGCACCTCGTCCGGGGTTGCCCCGGCCCCGTGGGCGATCCGCTGCATGCGGGAACTGTTGATCAGGGAGGGGTCATCCAGCTCCGAAGGATTCATCGAGTCCATGATGATCCGGTAGCGGACCATCTTGGTGCTGGTCACATCGTAGACGCCTTCGGGAAGTTCCATGTTCCCGAGCGGGAGCATGCCCATGATCTGCTTTAAGGGGCCCATCTTGTTCAGGGCTTCAAGCTGTTTGTACATGTCGCGAAGGGTAAATTTTCCCTTCATCATTGCATCGACGTTGACGTCCTCCGGTTTGAGTGCCTCGTTGGCCTTCTCCATCAGCGCCTTGAGGTCGCCCATTCCGAGGAGACGGGAGATGAACCCGTCGGGATCGAAACGCTCCAGGTCCTCGATCGTCTCGCCACTGCCGATGAACGCAATGCCACTCTTGGTCTCGGCCACCGCGGACATGGCGCCACCGCCTTTTGCAGTGCCGTCCATCTTCGTGATGATGACGCCATCGATACTGATAGCATCGTGGAAACGGCGTGCCTGTTCGCTAGCCTGCTGGCCGAGGGCTGCATCGATCACGAGCCAGCGGTGGCTTGCTTTCGTGAGGTTGTTTAAGTCGATGATCTCCTGGATCAGGTCCGCTTCGAGAGCATGCCGCCCCTGGGTATCGACGATGATCAGTTCCTGCTCTTTTAATGCCGCAAGCCCTTCCCGGGTGATCTTCAGGGCATCCTTTTCCTGAGGGTTGCCGTAGCAGGGGACATGGATCTTGGTACAGAGGGTCGAAATCTGGTCAAAGGCGCCGGGGCGGAACGTATCCGCACAGATCACGCCGACTTTCATGCCTTTCTTCTGGAAGAAACGGGCAAGCTTTGCGGTTGTTGTTGTCTTACCGCTGCCCTGGAGGCCAGCCATGAGAATCGTCTGGGGTTCGAGCCTGACGTCCGTCGACGCCCAGACAAGCCGGACGAGCTCCTGGTACACGATGCGGAGCACGTGCTCACGGACGGTCATCCCCTTGAGCGGTTCTTCCTCAAGGGAACGGGTCCGGACTGCTTTGGAGAGTTCCATGACGAGCTTGACATTGACATCCGAAGAGATCAACGCCCGCTGGAGATCTTTTACCAGTTCGTCCACGGCAGCGCGGTCGATCACCGTTTTGCCGGCCAGCTTTTTCAGCGCGTCCTTGAGCGATGATGAGAGTCCGTCAAGCATCAGGTATCACCCAGCAGTTCCTCAACAACCTGTGCAGGTTCAAAGGGGGCAATATCATCATAGGATTGGCCGGTCCCGATGAACATAAGCGGCTTTCCGATAGTATGGGCAATCGAGATCGCTGCACCGCCACGGGAGTCCATGTCCGCCTTGGTAAGGACTACGGCGTCTGCCCCGACTGTTTTGTCGAACTCGAATGCCCGGGTGACGGCGTCGTTGCCGGCAACCGCTTCATCAACATACACCACGAGATCGGGTTTCATAACACGCTTGATCTTTTCGAGCTGGCTCATCAGGTTTGCCTTGTTATGGAACCGGCCCGCGGTATCTGCAAGGACAACATCAATCTTATGCGATTGTGCATACTGCACCGCATCAAAGAGCACTGCCGACGGGTCGCCACCTTCCGGGTGCTGGATGATCTTGATCCCCAGCCGCCCGGCATGGACAGCGATCTGCTCGATTGCACCCGCACGGTAGGTATCGCCGGCCCCGATCACGACCGAAAAACCCTGCTTCTTCAGGTAGGAGCCGATCTTGGCAACCGTGGTGGTCTTACCGGTCCCGTTTACACCGGTGAACAGGATCTTCACCGGCCGGGGGTGGGTCCGGATATAAGCAAGGAGGTCAAAGCCATTGCCCAGCACATCGAGCAGTGCAGCCCTGAGAGCACCGACAACAAGAGAATCCACGGACTCGCCGAACTTGCGGTGTTTCCCCACAAGACTTTTCCTCACGTGTGCAATGATCGCATCCGTTGCCGGGAGGGCAACATCGCTCTCCAGGAGAGTCAGCTCCAGTTCGGAGAGCGCATCTGAAATATCCTTTTCCGATACTATCAGTTCGCGCTCGATTAAGAGGACCTTGAACTTATCGAGAATGGTTGGTTTTATCAGGGTTTCAGAGGTTGCCGGAGATACGGGAGATTTTTCCACCTCCGGGCCGGGTTCCTGTTGTTGCGCACCGCCCGTGGTACCGGTTGCCGGTGCTGTAATAACCGTCTGGATACTCGAACCCAGCCGGTTCCGGGCAGCCTGCAGCTTTGCTTTAAGTCCCCCGAACATAGAGAGAAGATCCCCGCATCATTCCTGACCGGCAGCCATTGACTGCTGGTACCCGGCTTCGAGCCTCTTGTTGATCTCATTCATCTGGGAGCGGAGCCGCTCGAGGGTCTCTGCCACCTTCTTCTGGGAAGCCTCCATCTCCATGATCCGCTCTTTTAAGAACTCGATCGCGTCCTTGTTTTTGCGCTCGACAACAACCTCGCTGCCGATCGCGAGCATGACTTTCTCGGGTTCGAGTATCTTTGCCCGGACACTTGCCCCGGCACCGATCTGGAGGAGGATAACTCCGTCCTCCGATGCCAGCATCCCTTCAAGTGCCTCAATGGCAGCGTGGGCCTCCATCCTGCCGTTTTCCAGCATCTCCAGCTGGCTGACAAAAATCTCTGCCTGCTCCCCGTATTCCTTCAGGTAGTGCTGAAGCGTCATCAGTTCGCGCTGGTCCATTGGTTGCATTGTATCTTCCAAAATCTGCCACCCCGTTTTTATTGGATAAAATAATCCTGACTCCTGATATGTATGTCCTCCGGTATCATAAATACATCATGGTGGACACTCTCCCGCCGGTCTGTCCAAATTAATATGTGGTACGTTACCCGTCAATGGCGTGACGGATTACACCTGTCTGCAGGCTCTTCATTTTATAACATTTCACGCCGAACATACCAGCACAGGCCATACCGGTCTGAGGAGGCGTATGATGGATTTTAAAAACAAGGTATTGATCATCGGGTATGGCGCAGTCTGCAAGTGCATGTTTCCGATCCTGCTCCGGCATGTGAACATCCCGCTTGACAATATCACCATCATTGACTTCAAGGACAAGTCGGCCGACCTCAAAGCATGGACCTCGGCGGGTCTCCGATTCTGCAAGAAACGGATAACCCAGAAGAACCTCAGGGAAACCCTTGCGGAATATCTCTCACCTGGTGGCCTTTTAATCGATGAGGCATGGAATATCGACTGCTGCGAGATTGTGCAGTGGTGCCACGAGAACCAGGTTCTCTATGCCAACACATCGGTCGAGGCATGGGATCCGGAGGCTGTCAAGCATACGGCCAGCCCCTACGAGAAGACCCTGTATTACCGCCAGATGAAACTGATGGAACTGACAAAAGACTGGGAGAACGCAACAACCTGTGTCGTCGACCATGGCGCCAACCCCGGCCTCATCTCCCACTTTGCCAAGCACGGCCTTGTCGATATCGCAGAGCGGATGATCGCCGATGGTATTGCACAAGATCCGGACCTGATTAAAACATTGATCAAACTCCAGGATTTTGGTAATCTTGCCATGGAAACCGGTATTAAGGTGATCCACTGTTCGGAACACGATACCCAGATCTCCCGTTCCCCGAAGAAAGTAGGAGAATTCGTCGGTACCTGGTGCATAGAAGGACTCCATGAAGAAGGCACCGCCCCTGCCGAAATTGGGTGGGGCACCCATGAAAAGACCCTCCCCCCCATGGCAATTATCCCCCCCGTTGGCCCGAAAAACGGGATCCTCCTTCCGAAGATGGGGATCAACACATGGGTCAGGTCCTGGATCCCCGACCAGGAGATCATCGGCATGGTGATCCGACACGGGGAGGCATTCGGCATCTCCGACCGCTGGACGGTCTGGAAGGACGCAAAGGCGATCTACCGCCCGACGGTCATGTACGCCTATATGCCCTGCGATGCAACCATTGCATCCCTTCATGAGCTCCGGGCACGGAACTACGTGCTCCAGCCTAAACTCCGGATCATGAGCGACAGTGAGATCGTCTCCGGTGCAGATATTCTGGGTGCGCTCCTGATGGGCCATCCCTATAAATCGTGGTGGACTGGCAGCATCCTCCCGATTAATGAGGCCAAAAAACTTGCCCCCGGCCAGAACGCAACAACGATCCAGGTCGCGCTCGGGGTTGTCAGCGCGGTGATGTGGATGATCAGGAACCCGAAGATGGGATTCTGCCTGCCTGATGACCTGCCGCACGAGTTCGTGCTCAACATCGCAAAGCCATATCTCGGAGAGTTCCGGTCAGGGCCCTCCAACTGGACGCCCCTGAAAAACCGCGTGGTCTACTTCAAGGAGAACCCGGATAACAACTACGACCGTGAAGATGTCTGGCAATTCAAAAACTTCTTATTCGTGCAATAAATCAATCATATAATGACAAAAGTTGCAGTTGACGCAAAAAAGAGGCGGAAGAAAAAAGGGACTGAGGAAACACCGGTCCATCATATCGGGGAAGTAAACAAGGACCTCTTAGAGGATCTTGCCGCAAAGCACGGTACACCAATTTTTGTTATCGATCATGAGAAACTCCGGGAGAATTACCGGGAGTTCAAACGCCACATGCCGGATGTGCAGGTCTATTTTGCGGTCAAGGCCAACTCCAATCCCGAGATCGTAAAGACCATGTATGACATTGGTTGCAGCTTCGATGTTGCATCGATGCCCGAGTTCATGATCGTGTACGAGAATATCAGGGATATGCCCAAAAAGGAGCGCCAGCAGTGGATCTGGGACAAGATTATCTACGCCAACACTATCAAGCCGATTGAGACGCTGGAGGCGCTGGATAAATACAAACCGCTCGTTACGTTCGACAACCATCACGAGATCCTGAAGATCCGCGACCATGCCCCCCATGCGGGGCTCGTGCTCCGGATCCGTGTCCCGAACACGGGCTCAATGGTCGAGCTCTCCAGTAAGTTCGGGGCACACCCTGGCGAGGCAGTGGACCTGATCGTCGAGGCGTTTGACAACGGGCTCGTTGTGGAAGGGCTGAGTTTCCATGTCGGCAGCCAGTGCACGAACTTTGAGAACTACATGCAGGCCCTCCAGATCTCGGCCAGTATCATCAAGGAGGTTGAAGACCGGACCGGCCGTAAGATCCGTATCCTCGATATCGGAGGGGGTTTCCCGGTGAAGTACCACCCCGGGATCCGTTCGATCCGGACACTGGCAAAGAAGCTGAACGCCGAGATCAAACGACTATTCCCCGAAGACATGCAGATCCTAGCCGAGCCTGGCAGGTTCCTTGTCGCCAACACCAGCACGGTTGTGGCAAAGGTGGTCGGAAAGGCGGTCCGTGACGGCAAGCCCTGTTACTATATCAACGACGGGGTCTACCACACCTACTCAGGCCAGGTGTTTGACCACATCAATTACCCGGTCCTGCCGTTTAAGGAGGGGGAGACCCAGATCTCCGCTGTTTTCGGGCCGACCTGCGATGCTTTTGATACAATCACCCTCTCTGCGGAACTGCCCGACCTGGATATCGGGGACCTTGTGTACTCAGAGAATATCGGTGCATATTCCCACGCATCATCAACCTACTTCAACGGTTTCCCGCCGGCAAAGGTTGTACATATCAATAAATAACAACTCTTTTTGTGGGTCCCACCCCGGGTTATTTTCTCAAATTCCGGATCAGGACCTTTGTTTACCGGATCCATGGATTTAACGTATTTTTCTCAAGACTGGCAGCGGTCCTCCCGACACACGACTGCGTTAATATGAATGGTATATTACCATCAGAAAATATACCGGCAAGCCGATGAAAAAAGAAGAAGTTTCTTATGGGTTTCCCGTCAACTGACAGGACTGGAATAATCATGAATCTCCGCTGCGTCTTCCTTATCACATTTTTCCTGCTTATCATGGGCCCTGCATATGCTGCCATTGCTCCGGCAACGGCTGCCGGTCACACGGTCACATTCCTAAATACCTGCGACCAGCCGGTCTGGATCAACCTGCAGGGCGGACCAAAAGGTGTCTGTGATGGCGTCATCGATCCTAGTACTCATCAGCTCAAGAAATGCTCGGCCTGTTCACTTTGCGATGGGGGTGGCCTTTGCAATACATCAGAAGCAACCGGGGATTCCAAACCGCTCTGCTGCCCGGGGATCCGTCAGGACCTGAACTATTGCTGGAATAAGGAAAACCAGTGCGTAGCCGGGGGGTGTTGTCCGGGGATCCCGCAGACTGCCAATACGGGATATAACTGTCCCGGTACCCACGAGACAACCGGATGCCAAAACTCGACGATGACACTGGCACAGATCGATGCACTGAGCGGGTACAATAATCCGGCAAACCACCTCTCCCGCATTGATTGTAACGGCTCCCTGATCAGCAATGGCGGTTTCAAGCTGGATCCATCGACCGGAAGCAGGACGTTTACCTTTGAACACGGGTGGCAGGGTGCTTTTTATCCAAGAACCAACTGCTCGTTTGTAAACGGCATCGGCAATTGTGAGACTGGCAACTGTAAGGATACGGCCGGTAAAGGACTGCTGGAATGCGGCGGGGCGGGATCTGCGGCACCTGTAACAAAAGGAGAGTTCAACCTCGATGATTCAATCGACTGGTACGATGTCAGCTGGGTTGACGGCTTCAATATCGCTATGGTCATCCAGCCGGTGAATCACGACCCATCCTATACGACTTCCGATCCTTCTCATCACTGCAACACTGCCGGATGCAGCGTCGGACTCCATGATTTCAGCAGTCCCGCTGTACCAAACTGGAGCGTGCTGAAATATCCGGGCACATCCAACGTTGCCGGTATCCTCTCTGACTGCAACCTGTATTCCAGTTACAAGGACTCGAGCAGTCCGTTGTTTGTCAGTAATGATATCCTGAACGGGTACTGCTGTCCCATTGCCGAGGGGTACGTCAATGACTCATCGATCCCCGGCCAATGCACGAATGTCCCGGCAGGAAAATCCTGCAAAACCTGTGCCGGCCAGAACAATAACCTTTACCCGTTCAACCAGCCGAATGCCCTGCCCAACTCGGCAAAGCTCTTCTATAACACCTGCCCGACGGCCTACGCGTATACGTATAATGACACCGATGCCCTGATGACCTGCCAGGGAAATACCACCGTTACAACCAGTTACAAGATCACCTTGTCCTGCCCGGCCCCGCCGGCCTTTGCCCCCTCGCTGTCAGCAGTGCCGGCACGATACGAATCCTCGGATAGTTCCAGCGAGGAACCGGTCAGTGCTGCTGTTTTTTCACCAGGAGGGCCCGGGAGCGAACCGCTCACCTTCATATTCAACGATTTTACCCGGTCCGAAGGAAGCAGCACGACATCGGATACAACCGTCCACCACATCCATGTCAACACCACGAACAGTACTGGCGAAACCATCCTGCGGGTGACAAAAAATCCCGATCTTGGTACCGTACCTGAGCTGACCGGCCATCCATTTACCATCTACTACCAGATTGAATCGCCTCACCTGCAATCCTCGCAGATCGGATCCGCCCTCATCGAGTTCTCCGTCAAGGAGAAGACACTTACATCTATTGGCCTGAAACCGGAAGACGTTGTCCTCATGCATTGGGACGGCTCCCGCTGGACGGAACTGCCAACGGTCTTTGACTACAGCTCGAACAGCAGGGCATTTTTCTCCGCAATAACGCCCGGATTCAGTTACTTTGTTATTACCAGCAAAGCACCGTCGCTGGCAATACCAAAGGGCACGACCCTGCCCCTGACCGTACTGCCTTCCCTGAGCACTATCCCGGATGTCATAGCAACAAGTCCCGTTTCCCGGTATACGATACCGGTTACGATACCAGCAGTATCACAGGAACGTCCCCGGGACCTGGCGAATCTGTCCCCGGCTTCGCCATCCACAGACACAACGCCGGGTGTACCGGCCCTGGCTGTCGGAGTTATTCTTATCGGGTGTTGCGCAATCGGGGGCGGCTGGTATGCCCGTCGCTGGTGGATCCGCAGGCAGAACCCGGCCCTGTTCAAAGATATGGATTAAACAAAAGAAGATCCATCTTTTTTTATGCGCACGCTCTACCTCTTCATCACCGATACACTTTCTGACTGGGAGCCGGGCAACGTCACTGCGGAACTCCGGTCGGGGCGGTACCTGAAAGACCCGGCACTGAAGTACGACGTTGTTCTGTGTGGCCGGACCATGGACACAATCACGACAATGGGTGGGATCCGCATGGCTCCGGAATTACTGATACGCGACGGCCTGTTCCGGGGCATGTGGTTATCCTTCCCGGCGCCGACACGTGGCTCGACCCGTCACAGGAGCCGGTCATTACAAAGGTCCGCGAACTCATCGACAACGGTACTGCCACAGCTGCTATCTGCGGCGCTACATTCGGTCTTGCAAACGGCGGCCTGATGGATAAGCGCCGCCACACCAGCAATGATCCTGCAGCACTCAGGATGTTCTGCCCGCACTACCGGAGCGATCATTATTACGTGAACGAGCCAGCGGTGACCGACGGCAATCTCATCACCGCAAGCGGACTCGCTCCCGTTGAGTTCGCGTTCCACGTTTTTAAGAGACTCGAGGTGATGAGCCCGTCAACTCTTGACGCATGGCACGGGCTTTATACAACACGGAAGCCGGAGTTTTTTACACCCTGATGGGCTCACTCCGCACAAACCAGATATAAGAATTCTGTACCGGATAACCGGCTCACGGGACCCCCATAAAAGCAAGGTGTAATTGTCAGCATGTTCAGGCAGCGGGGGAATACATAATTCAGACCAGCCCCCTGCCGGGCTCAATCTGCCTTCCGCCACGGGCAGGCTTCACGGATCTTTCCCTCGAGTTCAGTGAACCGGGCATCAGGATCTCCACCTTTTTGGATGCAAAACATTGCACCATTATTGAACGCTTCTGCCATGAACTCATCTCGTCCTCTGCTGGTAAAGAGAATGAACGGGATCGAATAGTGTTTTTCCTTAAGGATCTTTAAAAAACCGATACCATCCGTGCCCGGCATCTGGTGATCGGAGATGATGACATCAAAGTGAAAGGTGTCAATGACTTCCAGGGCATTTTTTACTGAACTGGACAGGGATACGGAGATATCCGGGCGCTTTTCGAGATACTGTTTACAGACATTCATGAGGTAAGGCTCGTCATCAACGTACAGTACGGACAGCACAGGGGGTCTGACGATATCTGATTCGGTGATGCAATCTCCGTATCCAGAGAAATTCATGGTATCTGCCAGCAATCCTTGTTCACCAGGGTGTAGGGTCAAGGGGAGATTTTCTAAGATCAGGGAGTATGCGACCTGTCCCGAGTGTAGTGTGGATGTGATGCACGGTCAGGAATTCGCTACTCCAAAACAGTATCTGGGAAGATATCGTATATTGCTACCCCTTCGATGATTTTAATGGCGTTAAAAATTTTAATGGCGTTAAAAACTCCAGAAACGCAGTATCGTGCAGACCATAGCACCGGGCAAACATCGGCACGTCGATCGGGAAAGCCAGGAACCCGACAGTATTTCATAAGGTCCCTGGCGGATCTGAAAAACGCACTAAATGGCCAGCAAAAGGGAAGGCGGTGCTATATATCAGCGAAAAGAATTAAAAAAACCTCAGGAGGTTTTTTCTTTTCATGCAAATACTTATTATATAGTGGTAGATGATGAGCGATCTCCTGAGTATCATCACGGCATCAGATAAACGGCGCAATCTCCTGATGCTTCTGAACAGCGGGCCCCGGGAATGGGATGATATCAAACGGATACTTAGTGTCACCTCAACCGGAATGCTCCCCCAAATAAAAATTCTTGAGGAGGAAGGCCTCATAAAAAGGGACGGCCGGAAATTCTCTTTAACCCCGATAGGAAAAGTCCTGGCCACCCAGATGGAACCACTCATCAGGACCATGGACGTTCTGGACAAGAACTGGAAGTTCTGGCGTGACCATGACCTCTCGGTCCTTCCCTCCGAAATTCTCATGAATATCGGAGACCTTGGCGATTACACAATTATCGAAAACACAGATGAGGAAATCTTTGATGTCTCCACATTCCTGAAAAATCTCTCAACTGCAAAAACAATAAAAGGCCTGTCCCATACAGTCCACCCGGATTTCCCGGATTTTTTCATGAGCATTGCAAGGAATGGGATACCGTCTTATCTGATATTCACGCCCAATGTAGTGAAAATCCTCAATGAAAAATATCCCGGCTGGATCAGGGAATATCTGGGGTATAAGAAAAGCAGCCTGTATATAACAAAAAGAGACTTCAAATTCTCATATGCGGTCACCGATTCGTACTTCTCGATCTCGTTATTCTATAATTCCGGGATCTTCGATTCCAAGAACGATGTGACCAGCCGGGACGCCTCAGCGCTTCAATGGGGAGAGCAGATATTCACGTTCCTACTGGAACACTCCGAAAAAATTAAGAAGCCGGATTAAACCGCCACACACGCTCTCAGCCCAAGACAGACCCCGGATTCCCAGTAAATAGCAATTTCGCGCATTTTACGGATGATAATTGAAGTACTGGTTTCAAATGAGGGCGAATACACTACAAGGAACACAAGGGTAATGACAAGACTGAAAAGGAGGATGATCCACTCGTTCCTGATCACACTGAAGAATACCGCGAAAGCGATAAGACAGTACATCCCAGCGAGAGTGATGAGAAGAACTTTTTTGGTCAGTTTTTCCCCAAGGTACGCCGGCAGGGTCCTGACACCGGCTGCGATATCGCCCTGGACATCCTTGAAATCGTTAACACAGGAGTTGATGAACAATTTCAAGCCGAAGAAGATGAAGATGATACTCAGGGTCTGGATACTGCTGCACCACTGGCTGACAATAAGGGCAATCGTCCCCGCCCACGTTAAACCGACGATAATATTTTTCCCTCCCAGACTTCCTTTGAGTTTGAGTTTATAGGATCCAATCCGCAGCCCCTTTGAATAGAGAAAACCGATGATGAAAGGTAACAGCGGGGCAAGATATATCCC
Source organism: Methanoregula sp. (assembly GCA_041652515.1). Taxonomy (GTDB): domain Archaea; phylum Halobacteriota; class Methanomicrobia; order Methanomicrobiales; family Methanospirillaceae; genus Methanoregula. The sequence continues at coordinate 27,694 of JBAZHD010000001.1, read as the reverse complement.
GTCGTGAAAGAGAAGGACAGTCCCTGCCATGAATGCAGTGAGGCATGCAACCAGTCCTATAGTTCTGTTTGCACCACAAAGCTCACTCTTGTTGATCGAGTCTTCTTTACATTCAAGAGCGCGATCCAGGGTGTATGTTGCATACATGATGAGTCCGAATGCAATATACTCGGGAATCCGCGCAGTGACACCAGCAAGCAGGAAAGCAATGTGAAGCCGGAATCCTGCAGCAAGGGCGACATTGGTTGATGAGTTCAACAGTCGCACGGTAGGCATGGCAAAGAGTACCATACCGGGTGAAATTTTCACCGGGTATGTTATTACAATCCCTTAAAATTTTTTAAGACCATGATAACCTTTGAGATAACGTACATTATGAAGAAGGATTTTCTGTTATCCCAAAAGCCATTCAATGGGAAAAACGCAGAACCCAGCCGGTGTAGATCGTTCGGGAGGAAACTTTATCCCATTGTACCCGGTATCAATCTCCTGTCCGGAGGGAGAGGACGATGGAGACGATGATTGGGAGAGTAATACACTACTATCCGAAGATCAGTGTCGCTGCGGTCATCCTGGAAGACCATATTGCACAAGGCGACCGGATCCACATCCGCGGGCCGCACGATGACGTGCACCAGTCCGTGACTTCGATCGAGATCGAACACGTTCCGATTAAGGAAGCCGACCGTGGCCAGGACATCGGCATCAGGGTGACCGAACGGGTCCACGAGGGGGATGTGGTGTTCCGCGAGATCTGAAGATTTCTCTTTTTTTTAAGGGGTATCTGATATACCCTGCCGCTTCTGCGCCACCATTTCAATCTCAACAAGTGCCCCTTTAGGCAGCCCCGCAACCTGTACAGTTGCCCGGGCGGGGTAATTATCCGTGAAATATGAGCCGTAAATCGTATTCACCATTGTCCAGTCGCTCATATTTACAAGATATATCCGCTTCTGGACCACGTCCTCAAACCCGAGGCCGGATTCCTGCAGGACTGTGCGGAGGTTCTCCATGCTCCGGGTTGTCTGCTCCCCGGCGGTGCCGGAAATGTTGCCGGTCGCAGGATCGATACCGACCTGCCCGGAGACGAACACAAAATTACCGGAAATTACTGCCTGGCTGTACGGCCCGATGGGGTGAGGTGCTTTATCTGTGAAGACCACCTGTTTTGCCACGTGCGTCTGCTGGGGGGAAAGCAGGCCGGTGAATACCACACCGGCGAGGAGACCGCAGACGAATATCAGGATGAGGATTATTGTATTCTTTTCAACGGTCATCAGGATCGCACCCACTTGTATCTGAAAAGAGTGTCCCGGCTTCACGATAAAAATTTCCAAACGGTTTTCTAAAAAACTGTGGGGGGTGGGCACCGAACCCCCCCTTCACTTTTTTTCAAAACCAATCCAACCCCCCTCCCTCCACCATGGGGGGGTCTGCCGGCAACCCCCCCATTCCCCGGCCGGATCCGACCCCCCCACTCATTTCCGGGTAGCCCGCGATTTTTCCCGTTCTCGTCAGGAGTTCCATGCGAAAGGGTGGGGCGGAACATGCACAACTCTGTACATTACTCACGTTTGGGTTGGGGGGTCCATGGCCAACACCCCCGCCATTATTTTTCAAAACTGATCCAACCCCCCTCCCTCCACCATGGGGGGGTCTGCCGGCAACCCCCCCACCCCCCGGCCGGATCCAACCCCCACTCATTTCCGGGCAGACCGCGTTTTTTCCCGTTCACGTCAGGAGTTCCATGCGAAAGAGTGGACTCTGGATTGCAAATACGATGATCGTTATCCTGGCATTACGGGTTTATCCTGACGCTTCGGATCAGACGACCGAAACCAGGTACTGAGCAAAAGAATGGAAGGAAAAACAGCTCCCGGTCTCCTGCAGGATGATCTGTCTTTTGCCAGCATATTACTTTGAGTCGGTCAGGTGTTGATAATCCGACCTGAAAAAACCTTCCGATACCAGAAAAGGAATAAAAAAATTACTCAGTCTTCACAGCCTTGACTGCGTCGACCTTGATGTAGGCTCTTTTCAGGTTGTGCTTGCTGCCGATGACAGCAAACGTGCGTTCCTTGGCCTGATTCTCATTGGGCGCTGCGATTACCTTGGTATACGGCATCCAGTCCTGGCCCATCAGGAACGTGCCTTTTACTTCAAACTTCTGCTCTGTCATACTCCTTACTCCAGAAAACCAAATACGTCCTCGATTCTGCCCAGTTCAAACCCGCTCGTTGCGTTGCCGGCCAGGTATCCATTCTCGTTCACGAGAAGACCTGTGCCGACCAGTGCGCCGCCCATGTTGATCGAACCCGTGCCGATCGGTACCTGGGCGATTTCTTCGAGCATGGCAATCTGCCGCTCGGTAGCCCGTGGGTGGACAATGACTCCCTTATTGGTAGCCACGCCGGCCATGCCGACGGTCTTTACACCGCCGAGGGTGAGGTGGATCACCTCAACGCCGAGGAAATCCCCGATAATCTTTGAAAGATCGGGGGGCATATCCTCGTGAACTGCTGCAAAGGTGTCGTTTGCCATGATCACGTTGCCGGCGGCATTCATCGACTCGTTCAGGAGCAGCACCTCGCGGTACTCTGCCAGCCGGTCGACCTCTTCTTCAGTCGCAAGCCCCGAGACAACAATGCCCCGGCTGTTGCCAGCGACAAGGGACCCGATGATGGTGCTTCCCTGTATCGTGGTCTCGACGATCTTGACCTGGAGCGCATCGCGGACCGCAGTCTTGAACTCCTCCGTCGATTCCGGAGGAATGATCGCGATATCGCCCACTACCCGGGCAAACACCCCTATGTTGGGGTCGCCTGCAAACGTGATCGTGCGTTCCATCTACGATTCCGGTGCAAGTTCAGCCTGAACCTGCCCGTCCTCCATCTTCATGGCACGGACCCGGATCTTTGATGGCGGCTTTGAGCTGCCCCGGCTCCATACCTTCTCGTTGATACCCTTGTCAAGCTTGACATCCTCGCTCTTCATGTGCTTGGCGAGATATTTCCTGATGTCCTTGATCGCGCCGTTGCTCCGCTTCCAGCGGGGCATCCGCCGTGCATCCCGCAGGGGGATGATATAAATGCGCTCCTGCATCGTTTCTGCCATAACTTACACCTTCAGCGTGCTCTTGCGCCAGTTGCGCCTTCTGGGATGCGCAACAACTCCGCGCTTGGTCCTGACCATTACCCACTGGGGCACACGCCGGTTCTGGTCGCATGCTTTTGCCAGCCGGATTTTCCTGCCTTTGCTTAACTTGCTCATGTTGTCACCAACTCTCTTATGCTTTCCTGCCCACGACAAGCGACTGCTCGTGATGCGCCGGAAACAGGGAAGACAGATCGAGCCCGCGGGCCCTGATCGCATCCCTGATCTCTGATTCGTAATCGCCGTTCCGGATCGTCCCCGTCTCCCCGTATTTTACCACGAGAAGCTGGTCCGCCAGCCGGTCGACTTCGCGCCTGGGAATGCCAAGCAGGGGCCGCACGTACGAACACCCTGTCCTGCTCATCAGGCTCTGAACAACCTCGCGCGGGAGCATCGGGACCCGGTCATCAAACCGTGTGCCGTCCCCGACCACGTCATACTCCGCTGCAAGGAATTCGATGGCGGCCTGGTGGACTGCGTTGATGGCATCATTCGGATACCCCTTGGCAATTACCAGGTCGGCCATTTCGTCCAGCATTCCTTTTCTGAATACCCTTTTTTTCAGGGGATAGCCCAATGCTTCAGCCGCAGCCTCCACAGACGGGATATGGCGGAGCGGGTCGAACACGAACGTGTTGAGTTCGACCTCGTAATACGTACCCAGCATCATGGATGCAAGGGAACTGTCCTTTCCGCCGCTGTACAGCACTCCAGCTTTCATTATCGTCTGGTAATGGAGTAATCCCGCTTCTTTGGCGCGAGCTGCCTGAGCAGCTCCTTAAGCTGTGCATCGGTAATCTTGTTCTTCAGCCGTCCACTCTGTGCGAGCGCAATCAGCTGCTGCTCGACCGCACCGGCAAACTCGGGCTTGGTCAGTTTGATGGTATTCAGCCGCTCCCGTGCATCGGGCTCGAGAACCTGCATGAGTATCATCTGGATCTGGGATTTCTGCCGCTGCTGGCGTTCGAGCTCTTCCTGCATGCCCTGCTGGTCACCAGCCTGCTGTTGCAGCTGTGCCATCCTGCGCCTGCGGAGTTCTGCTAGCTCGTCATCTCCCATCGTACACCTCACTGGGGTGCTTCTGCTTTATCTGCTTTCTTGCTTTCGGACTTCTTTGACGGCTTCTTCTCAGCCTTTGCTCCGTCAGCACCTTCAGCCTTCTCGCCCTTTGCTTTGCCCTTCTTGCCTTCCACCTTCTTAGGCTCCTCGACAACGGGTTTTACGCGCTTGGGTACCGGTGCCGGCGGGTTCTTTAAGACTTCCTGCGAGAGGTTGTCAAGGAACTTCATGCCTGCAGGGGATATACGGCGCCCGGTCTTGTCATGGATAATCAGGCCGGTTGCCTCAAGCTGCTGGAGGGACTTACGGAGGATTGAGCCGCTGCCCTTGCGGAATGCGTTGGGCCTGGATCCGCGGTTCTTGTTGCCGCCGTAGAAACTCCGCATCCGTTCAACGCCCAGCGGGCCGTCGACATAGACACGTCTCAATACTGCTGCTGCCCGGGTAAACCACCAGTCGGGGTCTTCAGGGGGCATTTCTTTGTGCACACCTGTCTTTGCAAAGGCAGCCCATTCCGGCGGAACTATCTCCTTCCGCTTCTTGAGCTCCTCGGCGACCCTTCTGATGATGTGGTCCGGGGGGACATCGTATACTGTTGTCATCTAATACCTCACTGTTGATAATGAAATAACAGTCTTAACTTATTGGTGAGGTGGGTTCTTATATATTTCCACAGGCGGATTATTCGACGGTAATGTAAAAGGAATGGTATTCTCCGGGACTTCCACTCAGGAAATGCAGATTTAAGAACATAATCCGAAGGTGGATTTTCGGGCATCAGATCCCATCATTGATCATCGAGTGGGTAAAAATCGCAGGATAATTTATTTCTTCCCTGCCCGTTTCACCTTCCCGGTTTCCCGCGCCGTTTTAATCACCGGTTTCTTCACGGGAGATGCTGGCACGGTCCTCCCCTTCGCAGCAAGCACCATCGTCCTGCCCCGCACCTCCACCAGAGTTACCTTTGCCTTGAGGGCAATATCACCAGGGTCCACTTCGGCGTTCTGGAGCCATTTTACCTTAATCATCTTTCGTTTCTTGAGTTGTGCCACAATCTCTTCAATCATGGTTTCTGTACAACCCTGCTTGCCAATCCAGACGGTCGGCTTGAGGTCCTGCATTGATCGGTCAGTCGTTTCGGACATGAGGTCTTACCACCCGGTATCTCATCTTCTTATTGCATATCCCGCAGGTTACCACTACATTACCACGGTGCACCCGCACCCGCATGTTCTGTCCCGGTACAAGGTACGCGTAACAGTGATGGCAGAACTGGCGACGGAATTCGCGGTCAATATGTACCCGCTGGCGCATTGCAATTCTGCGGGCGAGCGCCACATAACGGTTACTCCGCTCCGGGTGCTCATGGAAGGCATCCTGTGCCTGGGTAAACAGCACACCGATCCGTTCCTTTGCCACCATCTTTGTCGTGGGATTCTTCGATCGCTCCTTCATGAGGAACCTGCCGGCATCCGGTTGTGCATACTATGGGCGTCCCATGTAAAAAAGTCGCGGTGATATGGAGATCACGGACACGTTCCCTGACACGAATGGTCAGCGGGTCCGTACTGTCCTGCCAACTATTTCCAGCCGGTCCTCGCAGAAGAGGCGGATTGCTTCCGGGTAACACGTATGCTCCTCGATGAGGATCCGCTCTGCGAGCGAGTCCTCATCATCGTCTGCAAGAACAGGTACGCATTTCTGGAGAATGATAGGTCCGCAGTCAAGGTTCTCGTCAACGAAATGGACCGTGCACCCGGCCACTTTTACGCCGTACGCCACAGCCTGCCGCTGGGCATGGAGGCCGGTGAAAGACGGGAGCAGGGCGGGATGAATATTTACAATCTTTCCCGGGAAAGCCTGTATGATTGCAGCACCAAGGATGCGCATATACCCGGCAAGAACATAGAGATCGGCCTTCTGCTGCCGCATGGCCGCGAGGAGTGCATGCTCGTATTCCGCTTTGGAAGAGAAGGACGCATAATCGAGCACGATGACCGGAACGTTTGCTTTCTCTGCCCGTTCAATAGCATAGGCATTCGGGTTGTCGGTGATCAGGGCAACACATGCACCCGGGATCCGCCCCGAGGTTATGGCTTCGATGACCGCCTGGAAATTTGAACCCCGCCCCGAGGCGAGCACGGTGATACGTTTCATCATTTCTTCTCCAGGGGTGTGCTGTTTTCACCCGTCTTCCACCCGTTCCCGTGGGCCGCATGGTTGACGATCTTAACCTTGACAATGCGCCTGCCGTGCATCTGCATGACAACCAGGGTTACCCGGCCGTTGTCAATCTCAACCTTCTCGCCCGGGTGCTGCGGGAGGTGCCCAAGACGGTCGATGACAAGCCCGCCAATGGTCTCATACGACTCATGAGTCGGGAGCGCAAGATCCATGGCCTCATTGATATCTTCCACCCACATCTGGGCGTCTACGACATGGACGCCCGTGGCGAGTTCCTGCACGCCGGGTTCCTCCTTGTCGAATTCATCAAGAATGTCCCCGACCAGTTCTTCTAAAATGTCCTCGACCGTTACGATCCCGACAAAACTGCTGTACTCATCGATCACGATCGCCATCTGGACCCGGTGGACGCGGAGTTCCTTGAGCAGATCATCAATCTTCTTGGACTCGGGAACGAACATGGGATCATACATGATCTCCTTTATGGTGGAGTCCTTCCGGTGAGAGACCATGGCAGAGAAGACATCCTTGACGTTCAGGATGCCGGTGATGTTGTCGATCTGGTCGTGGTACACCGGTATGCGCGAAAAGCCGGTCTCGGTGAAGATCCGGATCGCTTCCTCAAAAGAGATCTTCTCATCCATCAGGATCGTGTTGACACGAGGAGTCATGATCTCCCGGGCTGTGGTGTCACCGAATTCCAGCACCGAGTAGAGCATATCCTGTTCGTCCTGCTCGATGGTCCCGTCCTCCTTGCCTACATCGATCCATTCCTTGATCTCGTCTTCCGTTACGGCCGGTTCAAAAGAGTCCTTTCCTATGCCAAGGCTCGGGCTTACCCGTTCGATGAGCCAGATGATCGGGCTGAGGACTTTTGAGAGGAACAGGATTACCGGGGCAACCGTAAGGGCAAAGGAATCCGTCGCCCTCGCTGCATAGATTTTTGGGGTGATCTCCCCGAAAAAAAGCAGGACGAGCACCACGAAACCGGTTGCGATACCAACACCGATATCACCAAACATCTGCAGGGCAACCGCGGTTGCGAGGGCAGCTGCCGCAACATTGACAATATTGTTCCCGATGAGAATGGTGATGAGGAGGTGCTCTGGCGATTCTTTCAGTGCGGCAAGAGCCGCTGAACCCGAGCGGTTTTCATTCACGAGCGTCCTCACCTTTGCGCGGGTTATCGAGATGAGGGCAACCTCGGAACTCGAGAAAAATGCAGAGAAGATGATACAGACTATAAAAAGGAAGATTTCTAGAGCGTTTTCTATCATTATGTTTCACAACGTGCTGGTGCACGCATCTGACTTCGGCTGAAAGTGTACCATATATTCGGAAACGGATTTAATAAAACCAGCGCTCACCCCATGCACTCGTGCATGAATGCCTGATCGCGGGAGAGGACGGCGATCTTCTCTTCTGCGGAGAGGGGATGCGGGAAATTCAGGTCATCGATCTCGAGCGTCAGGGGCCCGGAATACTCAACGTCTCTTAAGGCATGCATGACCGTTGCCATAAGCGGATCTTCATCAAGAGGGTGGTGCAGGGTCTTTCCTTCCTTCCGGCTCAGGTGCACATTCGCGAGCCGGTCGTGACAGAGCTCAATGTACCGGAGCGGTTCATCATCAGATTTTGCCAGCGCGTGAGAGGTATCGAGCGTAAAACTGAGCCACGGTTCATCGTCCAGCAGCTGCCGGACGCGTTCCGGCGTGCAGAGAAATGTGTTGACCGCAGGTTCCATGTTCTCCATCCCGATCTTCAGGGAATTGTGCATTGCTGCTTCGCGAAGGGCGGAAAGGTAATGCTCAAAGCGGGTGAAATCCGCGGCCCCCGGAGGACGTTTTGCCGTGCGCCGGCCCGGGTGGACAGTGAGCACACGGGCACCCATCTGTTCCGCAATTTTCACCGAGCAGACCGCGTACTGTATCGATACTTCCGCCACTTCCGGGTTGATCGAGCAGGGATTCAGGTCGAGAATCGGGGCATGCACAGTGAATGTGGAGATTTCCGGATGATGTTCCCGGCAGGCAAGTACTTCTTCCACAGGAAGATCGCGGAGCCAGAAGTGCGGGGTCTCGAGCCAGTATTCGATCCCATCAAGGCCGGCCCGTGAGACAAAACTGAAGATCTCGGGGCTGGTGTATTCGTGGAAGAACATGCTGGATACGGCGAGCGGAACCATGACAGTACTATTTGATATGCGGTTTTGTCCTAATAGTTGTTGATGGACTGGTTCAGTACCCCGGATGAGCCGAAGGGCGGAAAGGCCGCCCCGCTTCTCGTTTCCGAGCTCTCGGCAATTATCCAGGAACTCCTGGATGACCTCCGGCTTCAGGACATCCGGGTCCGGGGCGAGGTGACCAATTACAAACACCATGGCCGGGGCCACCGCTACTTCTCGCTCTCAGAGAAAGGCGGGGGCAGCACCGCGGCGGTCATCAAGTGCGTGATGTGGCGATCGGATGCTGACCGGCTCGCGTTTACACCGGTGGAAGGAATGGAAGTTATCGTCTCCGGCTCGGTCACGGTGTATGCACCGCATGGGGCCTACCAGTTTCAGGTCAAAAAGATGGAGAAGGCCGGTCTGGGTGAAAAATACCTTCTGGTCGAGCAGTGGAAGAAGGAACTCGCAGCACTGGGCCTGTTCGCAACGGAGCGCAAGCGGAGACTCCCTGCATTCCCTGCAAGGATCGGGGTAGTCACATCAGAGACCGGTGCGGTCATCCACGACATCAGGAACGTGGTGGAGCGGCGGTTCCCGGTCGGGATCGTCATCTCACCGACCGCAGTGCAGGGCGAGGAGGCACACCGTGAAATCGCAGCGGCGATCCGGCGTCTGGACGGCCGTGTTGACGTGGTCATTGTTGCCCGGGGCGGCGGGAGTTTCGAGGACCTGTTTCCTTTCAACCATCCGGATGTTGTGAAAGCAATTGCAGCCTGCCCGGTGCCGGTGGTCAGCGCCATCGGCCATGAGGTCGATGTGACGCTTGCCGATCTGGTTGCAGATGTGCGGGCACCCACCCCGTCAGCTGCGGCCGAACTCGTGGTCCCGGACCGGAATGTCCTTTCCCTCCGGCTGCAGGAACTGCGGATCAGGATGGATTCAGCCCTCCTCGGCAGGGTGGCGTGGGCAAAAGAGGAGATCGGGGGCCTTCGTGACCGGCTCCGCCCCCAGCGGTTTCTCCGGAAGCTTGACGAGCGGAAGACGGCGACAGCCGACATTGCCGACCGGTTGGACCGGGGAATATCTGGTCGGCTGGAACGCGAGCACCTCGTCCTTGCAGAACTGCGGGCAGCACTTGTGGGCAGGAGCCCACGTGCCGTGCTCGCCCGGGGATACTGTATGGCGGAAAAAAACGGCCGGGTCGTACGGGGATCTGGTAACCTCAGAAAGGAAGACCGGCTGAAACTCCGGTTTTACGATGGCAGCAGCGAAGTGACCGTGGAGCGTGTGGACTATGACGGAAACGTATGAAACAAAGATCGAACAGCTGAAAAAGATCATAGAAAAGATCGAGGATGGAAATACGAGCCTTGACGAGAGCATGCGGCTCTACGAGCAGGGCGCTACGTTAATAAAACAGTGCGAGACCCTGCTTGCCGATGCAGAACTTAAGATTACTACTCTTAGCCGGGACGCGTAGCGGTCAGGGTTACCACCATCTCTTTTCCCCGGGCAAGATTTTCCATAAGCTCGCGCGGCAGGGTCAGTGCCACCCTGTCGGACATGATACCGATCGTGCGACCACAGACAAACGTGCTCTTCCGCCAGACCATGTCGGTGGGGTGGTTCAGGGTGAACTGCGATGACCCGCGTGATCGGATCTCCGCAATAATCCCCTCGCACGCAAAACGAGTGACAAGAACCGTATCATCATGGGCAAGAACCGCCTTAAATGCCGGTGAAAGCCCGGCACACCCATTGTCCGCGGCAATCCCGATGATACAGTTCCCGTTCGCCGTGAGATGAGCCTCGCGGGTCACTTCACATGTTGTCGGGTGGGTGCCAAGGACAAGCGGATGTCCCCGGCACCGGATGATCTCCTGCGCCTCCATACTTTATCATGTAAGGGCTGCCATTCATATTCAATGTTTATCACCGCCAGCTGCCCTGAATGCAAAGACGAGACCGAGCATGAAGTGGTCGCCGAATCCCGCGACCTGCTCATCCGTTGCACAACATGCGGTCACCACCAGCGGATCCCAAAAGAACGCGAACCGCAGGCTCTCATGATCAAAGCGATCGTTTCCCGCGAAGGTACTTCCCGGGTCTGCAGTATCGAGCTTGCCGAAGATGACGAGTGTAACGTGGAAGACCACGTGGTTGCCGAATGCGGTGACGATGCATTCGGTGTGGAAATTACGTCCATTGAATGCGGCGATAAGCGGGTGAACCGGGCAAAAGCGCCCGAGATCACGACGCTCTGGACACGGACTATCGAGAATGTTGTGGTCAAGATCTCCATCCATGACGGCAGGAAGACCATCCCGGTCTACATGGAATGCGATGGAGAACAACCGTTTATTGTCGGAGACATGTACACCGTTTCCGGAAAAAGGTTCAAAATCTCCCACCTTAAACTCCGTGACGGCCCGCTCATGCGCAAAGAAGGCTGGAAGACGGTCGCTCACCGCGTGAAGCGGATCTACGGCTTCCGGTTATAAGTTCTCTTTTTTTAGTTACCAGCGGCGGTTCCCGGCAGACGGCCCTGGCGAACCACTTGCGGACACGGTTATCATATGACAAGGCTGATCGTCTGGATTGCTGTCAGCCGGATCTCTTTGATATACAACTGGCTCTCAACCGGTTCAATCTCTTCAGTCATGAGAGTGCGGGCTTTTCCACAACAGGCTTATTGGATTCCTGTTCCGCATAACGTCTGGCATCCATTCTGTAAACCTGAAGAATCTGAGAACCATTGGCGTAAACCAACAGGTGCAAAAAAAAGGACTGGATGAATGGTTCATCGATCCGCGTTGATGGATACAATACTGATATCCACCGTAGGATAGCCGAAGTCAACAACCACACTCTCGTTGGTTTTATTGGTTAACTGGCCGACGCGGGTATACGTAATGGCAGTGATGTTTGTTGCCATCTCTTCCGGGTTATCCGAAACACCCATAGCGAGGACATCGCCGACCTTCATATCCCTGATATCCACACCATTGCTTAAAAGTTGCTCGGCCGACCATTCCTGAGACATGGAGGCATTGGGGACTGCGATTCTTTTCTGGTCACCGGTTTTCATGCCGGCCAATTGCTGGTTTATCGCATTATATTCTATAGAGAACAGGGCATACCCCTTTGTCCACCCACCGCTGGTCGTATAGATAGATACCGGATAGATGGATTTTGTTATGTTCTGACCAGTAACAATAGAGAGCGGCTTTGAGAAAATGATGTCCATACCTTTCGCTGTGGCCTTCTCATACGTCTGCTGGCTGGATGTCAGGATTGGATTTCCATTGATATCGTTCATTGTATAATCAACGACAACGGTATCGCCGGGTTTTATCACCGTGAACATAGTGAGCCAGCTCGATCCCATACCGGATACTACCATGAGGACAACGAAGAGGACACAAACCCCGACAATGAGGACCTGTTTTACCTTTTTGATCATTGCTTCCTTCTGCTTCTTAGCGCCCATTATTTCAATTCCTCCTTACTAGATCGTCATCCAAGCGTCATAAACTATTCCGCTTCCTGCGGCATGAGTGCCTTCCTTTTTTTTACCGATGTCTTTTAGTCCTCTTTCACTAAAACTGTAGTAATGGACAAGAAAAAGGTCAAGGACTACATGACCTACGATGTCGTCAGTGTCGATATTACCGGCACGGCAAAAGACGTCATCGATAAGATTCACAAGACACACCACGACGGGTTCCCCGTCATCGATAAGAGCGGTGTCGTAGGGTACGTCTCCGCCCGGGATCTCCTGTTCGTGCAGCCCACCACGCCGGTCGAAGAGGTTATGTCCAAGAACCTGATCGTGGCCGACCCGGAGATGGATATCAATGACGCTGCAAGGGTTATTTTCCGGAGCGGAATCCAGAAACTGCCGGTCGTCGACGAGAAGAACCACCTGCTCGGGATCATCTCGAACTCGGACGTGATCCGTTCCCAGATCGAGCACGTTTCACCGGAAAAAGTCTTCAATTTTATCACGACCTTAAAGAAGCTCTATAATATTGACCCGACTCTTGACCGGGGCACGATACCCGTCAGGGACCTGCTCCCGACCCAGTCCAAGATTTATGAGGACGAACTTGAGGGGAGAATCTATGAGATTAATAAAGGTCTCGCCGAGCCGATCATTGTTGTGAAGCGGCCCGGGAGGACGATCCTTGTTGACGGTCACCACCGGGCGATTGCCGCCAAAAGACTTGGAATCACGGCGCTTGACGCCTATATCATCGAAGTCAAGGAGGATATCGAACTCGGCATGGAGCGTACTGCCCACGCAATGAACTTAAAGACCCTTGACGATGTCCAGATCCTCGATTACGCCCGTCACCCGCTGGTGGCAATCACTCACCGCATTGTCAAAAGGGATTAATATCCCTTTTTTTTCATATGATTGTGATCCGGTTCGTTTGTCAAGCATGACCAGCGTCAGAATTCCCGTCCATTTTTTTTTAATATTTTCAGCAGAATCCCTGATGCAATCGCCAGATGCGAAATTTTTTCCTGCTGTTGAAGATGTAAAAGAGATCTCTATGACCCGTCGTACCGCATGTCGAACTTCTCGTTGAGCACATGCTCCTTGACGATGGTCCCGTCAGGGATAACGACTTCAGGCCAGAGCCGGGTCTTGGAGTGGATGACCACACGGTTACGCAGGACAACACGGGGGCCGATCACGGTATCGTTCTCGATACTGCACTGCTCCCCGATATGGGTGTCGTTGTCCATGATACTGCCCGAGATTGTGCTGTTGGCTCCGACAATTACCCGGTTGTAGAGCGAGGATGAGAAGATCTTGACGTTATTCCGGATGATGCACTTGTCGCCGATGCTTGTGTACGGCCCGATCAGGACATTATCACCGATTGTGGTGCCCTGCCCGATGGCCACCGGGCCGATCACTTTCGTGTTCATACCCAGCGTGATCGATTCCCCGAGCTGCACGGGACCTTTGACCTGGGCACCGTGGCTTGAGAGATTGCCAATGATATCGGTGAATGCAATATCCTGCAACTTCCAGCGTTCGGCCTGGCGGAGGGAATGCGGGCTCCCGACATCAGTCCAGTTGCCCCGTGCAAGCCAGCCCTTGATCTTAAACCCTTTTTCCATGAGATCCGGGAAAAGGTCGCGGGCGAAATCATATTTTACACCCGGAGGGATATGGTCGAAGATCTCGGGATTGCAGACATACATCCCGGTACTGGCAAGGTTCGAAAAGATCTCCCCGGGAGCCGGTTTCTCCTTGAAACGCTTGATCTCGTAGCTCACATCGATCTCCGCGATACCGTATTCTCCGGGATCGTCAATAGAGAGCAGGCCGATCGTAGTCGCCGCTTTCTCTTTCTGGTGTGCACGGTAAAATTCGAGGACATTCAAATCGGTGACATGGTCACCGCCCACCACGAGGAAATCATGCCCGTCAAGATATTTCTGGGCATTTTTCACGCTCCCCGCGGTCCCGAGCTTGGTCTTTTCATGCACGTATGTTATCTCGACACCGAAGAGCGAACCGTCACCCAGCGCTTCTTCGATGGAGGACCCCATGTACCCGAGCGTGAGCACGACTTCCCGGAAGCCCATGTTCGAGAGGTGTGAGACAAGGTGCTGGATCGACGGGCGGTTGACAATCGGAATACAGGGTTTTGGCCGCTCGAACGTCAGGGGGCGGAGGCGGGTTCCTTCCCCGCCGCACATAATGCACACCTTCATGCTACAGGTTTTGTGCCGGGATGGTTTAAGGCTAGTGCTTTTTTTCCTGTCACGATTCTCCGGTTTTATATGCTCACGGGTAAAACAGGATCTCAACAGAACGAGAGATTATCATGACCGACGACGACTATCGCATCCTGCCGGCAACCGGTGGCAGGGTCCAGTGCCTTGCCGAAAAGAAGGAGCCGCTCGAGAACTGCGGGTTCTGCATCCACTGCCGGGAATTCCGGGTAGCCGGGAAATTTGTCAAATCCCCCTCGCTTGCTTATTGCACGAAATGCCGGGTAACCGAACGGGTTGACTTTGCAAAAGCCGATGCCGTGAAATGTGCTGACCGTCAGGGCGAGGGGTTCCACAGCATTACCAGTCTCATCAGCTGAATTTTTTCTTTTTTCTTTTTACCCGTGTCCTGTCAGGGGTTTACTGTTTCACCAGTGTCACAATCGCATCCATATTCACGTGCTCTTCGAACAGATCAGCAAGCGTGTCATACGGGTCGACAGTCGTGGCCGGGATGGGAGTGAATGGCAGGCCGTTTTTAGCATTAAGGTACGAGAGCAGGGCATTTACCGCTGCCGGATTCTGGAAGATCCCGTGCATATACGTCCCGAATACCAGGCCGTCGCTGCTCACGAGACCGTCCCCATCAAGTGCTTCCCCACATGTGCCGGGCTCGGTCTTACCCATATGGATCTCGTACCCTGTGACAATTCCCATAGACGACAGGATCGGGGGGACCGGACGGACAACCCTTGTTACCTGTGTGGTGCTCTTGTCATAACTGGAAAAATAGGTAGTACAATCCAGCAGGCCGAGACCCGGGTAAGTGCCGGCAGCTGACTCGAAACCGGCATCGATGAGCGTTGCCCCGAGCATCTGGTACCCGCCGCAGATGCCGATGACCGGAATACCCGCGTTTCTGGCACGGATCAGTTCGCGATCCGTTCCCGCTTCCTTCAGGCATTTTAGATCATCAATGGTATTCTTGGTCCCGGGGAGGATCACGCAGTCATATCCGTCGAGTGAAGAGCCGGGCTGCACATATTCCACAGCCGCATATTGTTCGAGCAACTCAAAGTCCGTAAAATTCGCAATCCGGGGAAGGCGGATAACTGCGATCCGGACTCCGCTCCCTCCCGTCCGTTTATCGCCAAGGGAAAGGGAGTCTTCGCTCGGGAGCGGGAGGGCGAAATACGGGACTACCCCCAGTACCGGCACACCGCACAATTCCTCGATCTTCTTTACACCCGGGGAAAATATCGAAGGGTCGCCGCGGAACTTGTTGATGATGATCCCCTTAACGAGCGGCCGGATATCTTCCGGCAGCAGCGTGAATGTCCCATACACCTGTGCAAAGACCCCGCCCCGCTCAATGTCGGCAACGAGAATGATCGGGAGTTTCAGGGACCGGGCCAGCAGGATATTGGCAATATCCCGGTCATAAAGATTCAGCTCGGCAGCACCGCCGGCACCTTCGACCACGATCTGCTCATATGCTGCAAGGAGGTGACTGTAGGACTCCAGTGCTTTTTTCAGGAGATAGGGGGTTTCCCGGTAATAATCCGTTATCGGGACGTCCTTGTAGGGACGGCCGCCAAGTACTACCTGGGAGATACAGTCCCCTTTTGGCTTGAGGAGCACCGGATTCATGTCCGTGTGGGGGGGGACCTTTGCGGCATGAGCCTGCATTGCCTGTGCCATGCCGATCTCCCCACCTTCCGGTGTGACATACGAATTCAGGCTCATATTCTGGGACTTGAACGGGGCAACCCGTATCCCGCGCCGGACAAGACAGCGGCAGATAGCAGCGACGGTTACACTCTTTCCCACATGCGAGGCCGTACCCATAACGAAGAGCGACATATCCTGCTATAGATTCTGATCCGGAGGGTAAAAAAACAGGTACTCTTTTGCACGAATCTTCAGGGCAGACTCTGGCAATCTGCCAGAAATGACCGATTTTCACGATTATTCCCAAGAATTTTACCCGTCAATGCCAAGTAATAAATAAAGAGAAACGTAAAAATAGTGCTAATGATTGGTGGGATTTGCCCGACGTGTGGACTACCTAATGAACTATGTATCTGTGAGGAGGTAGCAAAGGAACAGCAAAGGATCAATGTCAAAGTGAACAAACGGCGCTACGGAAAAGAAGTGACCGTTATTGAAGGACTTGATCCAACTGATATCGATCTTGAAGATCTATCAAAGTTTATGAAAAGTAAACTCGCCTGTGGCGGTACGGTCAAGGGCAATTCCATTGAATTGCAGGGCAACCACCGCGATCGCGTCAAGGAACTGCTGTCCATCAAAGGCTACAGCACGGAAAATATTTCCTGATTTTTTTCTTTTTTCTTTGTTTTTCAATAATGTAATTCATGAATGAATCATTTTGAGATACCGGTTATCTGCCCGGCCGCACCTCATCATAACAAGACGAAGATATTTTAAGTATTATTCTCAAGGATTTTTCCCACCTCATTTCTTTGGAATCGGTGAGGTTTCCAAAGAACCTCCGATGATGCGAAGGGAGCCACAAGCCGACATTCGTGGTCCTGATGACCCCAATAATTCCCTGGAAGTCCCGTGGCAGGGAACCCTGTAATAATCAGGAAAAAACCATGTTCCCGGCGAAACTTAAAGCACTACCGGTATCGTATCAGAGAACGGATCACCAGAAAAAAAAGGGTTCAGATAAAGAACCGGAATGTAGCCCAGGCAATGATGAGCATAATTGCAGAGTATTTCAAACCGGCAACAAACCGTCCTTCACCCATCTGCCCTGCCACCATCCCCGAGAAGAATCCCTGCAGCATTGCCGCGTGGGCAAAGAGCCGCTTATAGAGGAAGAGATCGATGATTCCACCGAAACCCGTTGCACCGGATGCGGTGGCCTTGGCACCAGCTACTGCCATCGTGGTCAGGAATGACGACACGAGGATAGCAATAACGAAACAGAAGACGGCAAACGCAACGAGCACGATGACCACGTAGATGATCATGTTGTTGGCGCGTTCCTGCTTGAGGTTCACCACCTCGAACGTGTCCTTTGCCGCAGCCCTCAGCACTTCACTGATATCGCCGCCGGCCCTGCTTGCCTTTGCGATCAGGTCTACACTCCGGTCGGAAAGGTTCGTACCAAGACCCTTCCCGAAACGGTAGAGCGCTTCGACGAATCCAACACCCCAGGACATCTCATTGTCAAGCTTACGGATATGGGGCGTGAGGGTCCCGTACTCTGCAGTTGACACAATGTGCACCGCGTTAGGAAGAGTCATACCGGAATCGTTCATCCCCGCAAGGTCGCGGAAGAAGTTCGGCAGGGCATTTTCCAGGTTCTTGATACGCGACTGTTCTTTGAAATCGAGGATTGCAAGAGGAACAATACAGATCAGCACGGCAAATACTGCAAGGTCATCAATCGAAGTTGTTTTGAAGAGGACCGACATGCCGTACGAACTTATCATATAACCGGACCCGATCAAAAAGAACAACAGACCAACCGGCACACATACGAAAAGGATGTTTTCCGGTTTCTCGGTAATTACTTCGATAGGGTGTTTCATGAGCCGCCCGAGCCCCTCACGGGTCTGGCGCTCCTGCTCAAGTTTGGTGGTGATCTCGGAGAATTCGGCTTCCATCGAGGACAATTCAGATGGTTTCACCTGCTCCTTGGCATGCTCGCCCTTGTTAAGCAGGTTGTCGGAAATATCTTTGACGCCCATATCACTGCTCCGGGGTCATGGAACTGATCATAATCACAAACGCAACACTGCCAAGGGGGATCATGATATAGATGATGGCATAGAGGAACATCGGATTGTTATCTCCTGAAAGAACTGACATGATCGACTGGAGGATGATGAGGAAGAGAGTCCCTGCCACCATGGCCGTCACGTATGATTCGGAAATAAGTGCGAGCGTATCCAGAAACAGTTTCTGGGTCTGGCGGTTCTCAAGGGCGTACTGGTCCGCCTTGTTCCGGAAATAATCCGTCAGGTTACCACCGCTCGCAATGCTCGCCATGGCTCCCTGCAGGAACTCTTTCAGCCGTTTACTGGGAGTGCTGGACGAGACCAGACGCAGCGCATCGATGAGATCCCTCCCGAAGATATCAATCTCTCTCGCGATATACCGGGCTTCCACGGAACTTTCCCCATAAATCGGGCTGTCCCCGAGAAGACGGAACACCTCTGCCGGTGTGATACCGGCCGTGGACATCGAGGTGACGTAATTGATTGCATAGGGCAGGGTCGCATCGATATTCCTGCGGCGGTTACCGGCCTCCACGCTGGGGTAGAACATAAAGATTGCATAGGTGATCCCCCCGAAAATAACCAGGGAAAGGATCGTGAGGATAATGGTGCCAAGGATTAAACTGTAGGGATTAAGTGCCACAAGGAATTGGGGTACTGCTCCCTTGTACTTAATCAGGCTCGGCAGATTGAGGAACCATGAAAGTGCACCGATAAACACGGCTGCCGAAAGACCGACGATAATGGAACTGACAAATGCCGTCGAGAGATATACTTCAAACGGGGTCTTGAACCTGGCTGAAATAATATCATTTCTCAGCTGGGAATATTCTTCCCGCTTCGCTTTCATCCGTTTACCGAGGAGATTGAAACAGAACCGTTCGTAACTATTCATAGAGGTCCTTCCTTACTTTTTCGATGACTGATTCTGGATCACGGAAGTAGGAGATGAGGATCTTTGCAACGTCTTTGTAATGACGGATCTTCTTGATCCTCATCCATTCCAGCACTTCCTGACGGCGCTTGAGCTCTTCGCGCATCCGGTTATCACTCCAGCCTTTTGCCTCCATGATCTCTTCAAGGAGATAGGATTTCCCGGAGTAAGAGTGCTCGTCGGTTGCCGACCGCCACTTGAATACCTCGTTCGTGATCAGTTCGTTCGTCCGCGGGTCGATATCGAGAATCTCAACGATCTGCTTGTTCCGCCGGATACGCTTACCTCCGACACGAGCCTGCACCTGGATAAGGATAAAGTCCAGTGCCGAGAGCATGTTCCGCGGTACGTCCATGGGCGGGTTCTCAATACGGTGGACGACACTGGCAACCGAGTCCGCGTGCGTCGTGGAATAGGTGACGTGGCCCGTACTCATTGCCTGGAACAGGGTCTGGCATTCCTTACCACGAACCTCACCCACGATGATGTATTCAGGACGCTGACGCATCGCAGCACGCAGGAGTTCATACATATTGATCTCGCCCCGGCCTGCTGTATCGAACGAGTCCCGGGTAACGCTCGGGATCCAGTTCGGGTGCGGGAGCTTCACTTCGCGGGTATCTTCAAGAGATACAATCTTGGCCATGGGCGGGATGAACAGGGAGATTGCGTTGAGGGCAGTGGTCTTCCCCGATGCAGTCCCACCGGCAAAGATTGCGGATTTACCGGCCTCAACACAGAGCCAGATATAGGCGATCGCGAGCGGTGAGAATGTATGCCACTCGATAAGGTCTGTTGGTGTGATCGGCTCGTCCTTGAACTTACGGATGGTGAAGGTAGAACCGTGCGCGGTCACTTCCTGACCGAGCGTCATCTGAATACGCGAGCCGTCCTGCATGGTAGCATCGAGAATCGGTTCGGCGATGGAGATGTACTTGCCTGCGCGTTGTGCAAGCTTCGTGACGAACGAGTCAAGTTCTTCAGCAGCCTGATAAGAAGCCGAAGATTTCATGGACTCATAACTGGAGTGGAAACAAAACAGCGGAGTATGGACACCATCGCAGGAGATATCCTCAATGTACTTGTCGTGCATGATCGGGTCGATCACTCCGTCACCCAGGAAATCCTTGTACATATTGTAATGAATCTTTTCCCGCTCAATGGGGGAGAGCCGGAGCCCGAAATCCTCCATGATCTCATTAGAGGCTGCACGCAGTTTCTGGCGTGCATCTTCCTTTGAGATGTCCTTGGTGTTGATATCCAGTGTCTCGAACAGGCGCTCTTTGAGTTCCTTTAAGAGGTCCTTTTCCGGATCGGATAGCACAGGTTCGAGGATATGGTACATGTATTCATGGGTGGAATGGTCATAGGTGATCCGTACATATGCATACGGTTCATTAACCGGATACATTTCCATTTCTTCGATGCCGGGTTTTGGGGAGAAGGAAAGGTCGACAAGCGGGCCGTGGACCTTCGGGTCGTACTCCTCCACCTCTGCACGGATTACCTTGAAAATTGACGCAAACCCGAATTTTTTTGCTTCGGGTTTTGCCTTGACCTTATCGGTGATGATCTCATCATCTATGTCCAGATCTTTGAACCCGGCTGTTGAGAATTCCTTCTTCCAGATCTCGGCAAATTCCGGAGGCAGCGCACCGGTACCGGTGCTTTCAAACGCATTGATGCGCCCGTGCAGGTTGATCTCCTCTACCTTGAACGTGGCACCCTTAGGGAGGATGAGACCGGAGAGGTCAGTGATCTGGTCGACACTGATGATTTTCTCGTCGCCATCAGCCACCGCAGGGGTCGCATCAGCGGGTTCGGCAGCAACCACTTTCCTGGCCGGTTTTCCTTTCCGGATCGCAGCCTTGGGGTCTTCATCGATAATCTCGACGATTTCTTCCTCTGCAACGGGTTTGGGAGCGGGGCGCGGGGCAGCCCGCGCAGGAACGGGGACTGGTTTCTGCGGGACCGGAGCAGGCTCTACTTCCGCGGCGGGAGCAGTTCCGTGTGCCAGCATCTTCCCAAGGGTCTCGCGCATGTCCCTGCCACTGATATCCGGAGTTTTCCGGGGGGATTCCGCGGGTGTCTCTTCGAACTGATCATCAGAGTCGGAAAAAAGATCGTCCAGGGGATCCGGGGGTGTAATTGAAGGGCGGGCGCGTTCCGGTACCGGTCGGGCCGCAGCGGGTACGGGGGCACCCGGGGCTGGTTCGGGCTTATTTGCCATGCCCAGTTTCTTCATCAATGCCGAAAAATCTCCGGCATCGGGTGCAGGGACACCGGTCGTGGGGGAGGCTTTTTCTGCTACCGTGGGCCGGGGGGGCGCATCCTTTTTCTTTCCCCCGATCATCTTCATGAGGGAATTGACGTCTTCGAGCGTATCGTCGTCTTCTTTGTTCAAGTCAGATAACCTCCGCGTATAGCCTGTGCTGTTTGGGTACTATTTACGGTAAAAGATAATTTACACCAGAGTATATGTATTCTCCGGATACTTTAGTTATCATATAAAAAACATCGTAAAGTGGAAAATGGCTCATTTCTTGCCAGATTCCTGAATCTGATGATCATCCGGTACTTTTAATGACACGTTTCGGACTGGATGCTTTTTAGCACTACCCGGATCAGTCCCAGCTGGGTGTCTGCGGTTGTGAACACGCACAAAAACAGATCACCGCAGGGTGCAATGATAAACTTATTGTCGGCGGTCTCAAG
The DNA here is from genome assembly GCA_041652515.1 of Methanoregula sp. Lineage (GTDB taxonomy): Archaea > Halobacteriota > Methanomicrobia > Methanomicrobiales > Methanospirillaceae > Methanoregula. The sequence goes on along the minus strand of JBAZHD010000001.1, from coordinate 5,991 downwards.
GATCATCTGTTCGAGCGGGCCGGCCTTCATCTCCTCAGCGATCTTGACACCTGCCCGCATGAAATCCTCAGCCGACGCTGCTACATGCTCAAAGTCGGCATCCCCCATGGACTGGACCGGAAATCCTTCGAAGAAGGCAGACACGGCAATAACACCCGGCTGGCTCAGTATCTTTTGTAACTTGCTCTTGTCAAGTTCCGGCATCGTCCCTGAAGGTTCCCGGGCATGTTCAGCCGGTTCTGCCTGCGGCATTCCAGCTACGGGCTCGGGTGATTCCGCAACGGGAATCAGCAGTCCGGCATCACGGCAGATCTCCACAGCCCGTTCCATTTCCACATCATTGTATCTGCGAAGATGAAACGTCTGAACGGCCCCTTCATCACCAGAATCCGTGGTCAGGCACGAGAGCGCGCTTGCACCCTGGTAGGCATCCGTGGCCGTACGGAACATTGCGGCCTGCAGCCTGCCTTCGTCCACGAGAATAAAACCGGTCCCGGCGGGGGTTCGTATTTCAACGGCCCCACGGAAGGCGGACAGTTCATTGAAAAATTCTTCATCCCGGGGATTTGTGATAGTCCCCCCGTCAATTCCTGCTGGTAATTTCATAAAAAGAAAGAGAGCAGATCAGAGCGCAGCAACAATACGCTCTTTATTTTTCTTCAGTTCATACCTGATCCGTCCAACGTTCGCCGTGGTATCCGCGACGAGCGCTATAAGTTCATCTGCAGACAGCGGTGAAAGAATAATGGGGCCTTTTTCGAGCTCGACAAGCATTTGAGAAAGCTCACCTTTTCCGAGAGTATTGCCCATCGCTTCGGATGTCCCGAGACCCGTCGAAGCCATGGCACCGAGTGCTTCAATATCCACCTTACCGGATACCGCACTCTCAATAACAAACCCATCTCTTCCAACAACAACCGCTGCTGATACCCCTTCCACTTTCAGAAACTCCTCTAGTAATGGTTTCAGCATCTTTTCACCACTTAATAAATGTATCTTCTCTATTCTATTCTATTAAAATGTTGGTCTTTATTCTTCATTCCGGCCAAAAAAATGGTCCTGAGCCGTAAAATAAGCAGAAGTAATGGGCCATATGCCGGTAAACCGGGTATAAATACGAGAGCGATTCACGGAGTAAAATCGCCGGGTGCAAAGAGCGCGGACATAAAAATCTCTGTCGGCCAAAAAGAAATTATATAGTCTGGCATCGCACACCTACACATAATGCAACTCCCGAGGGGCACATTTCGTGAAATAAGAAAAAACGTGGCGATTGAGAGCCTCCTGCACGATCTGGAAACAGAAAGATTCTCCGGGGTTGCCAATATTTCATCCCAGTCAAGCTCCGGAACGCTCGTTTTCAAGACAGGAAAATGCATCCTTGTCAAGATCCAGAACAGTCGCGGCGATGCCGGGTGGGATGAGGTTATGAACGCCGGGAATATCGAGGTAGATGCAGCACTCTCCCTGCTTGGAGATGCACAGATCGACCTGGCACTTGAATTCAATAAGCCGTGCCGGATCCTCAAGGCAATAAAAAATGTACCATCCCAGGCATCCGCCCGAGCCGCACCGGCTGCATCCCATGAGCACCCCCGGACCGCTATGGCACAGAAGGCTGGAACCCCCTTTGCGCCTATGAAGCCCCAGGTAAAACCTGCTGCCCCCGCCCGCTCTCACGTCCCCGCGCCACAGGCCCCTGCACATACCCCGCCACCGCACCCGTTTTCCAGAGCCGCGGCGCCGGTCCCCTCACCACCCCCGATTTCAGCTCTTCGGCATGAGGAAGAGAAGCGACCAGCAGAGGAAGAACTGCCCGGGAATGAGCGTGAGACAACTTCTTTCGAAACCGATCTTGACACCTTTGATACCATGGACTTCGATAATGTAACAGATAAGATCCGTTCCGACTGTAAGACAATGATCAAGCAGCTCCATCTCGACCACCTGATGGAGCGTTGAAACAAGAACATTTCAAAGGAGGGTTTTTCCATCGCGCAACTTATCCCCGGCATTGACAATACAATCCTCTTCATCGTAGCAATCCTTATCATCATACTCATCCCCGCCGCCCTGTTACTGAAAAGAAGCCTCAAAGCGCGATCCGCAGAAGAAGGGCGTGCACGCAAGCAGCGTCTCGATTACCAGCCACCCGCAAAACCCGGCTGGGTCGCGATACCGATTCCGATCTCCTGGCAGAACCAGAAACAACAGTCAGGAACCGCCCCCCACATCCCCGAAGTGGACCTTGTGGAAAACTGCCAGGATCTCCAGCAAAGCCTCCGTGCGCTGGCAGGAAAATATTCCCTTGATTCGTTTACGATTGCCACTTCTGACGGGCTCGTCTTCGCATCATCCGGCGGCAACACATCTCAGGAGGATGCTGCCAGTTACTGTCGGAAATATGACATCAGGGAGTCTGTCGGCGTTGCGCTGTTCAGTGTCAACCACAAAGGTTCAGAGTTGACCGGCATCATCCGGTCACAAGGCATTATTACGGGGGAGATACAGAAACTTATTGAGAGTGATACAAAAGATATTTTAAACAGGTGGATATAACACGATATGAGTAAATTCCAGTAATCTTATATAAATTTAACAGAAATACTCATCACCACAGGGTGTTCAATGGTCAAGGTTTACACAATCGCTTCCGGAAAGGGCGGAACAGGGAAAACGACATTTTCTGTTAACCTCGGGACAATGCTCGCCCAGCTGGGCAAGGAGACCTACCTCATGGATGCAGATATCGGCATGGCGAATGTAGGCCTTATCCTCGGCCTGCAGGACGCGCCGATTACTCTGCACGAGATCCTTGCCGGCAAGGGGAATATCAATGACGCGATTTACGAAGGCCCTGCCGGATTAAAAGTAATCCCGAGCGGTATCTCGCTGCAGGGATTCCAGCAGGCAGATCCTGACAGGATACGCGATGTCATGGGAGAAATCGTAAAGCGCTGCGAATTCCTCTTGATCGACGCCCCCGCCGGTATCAGCAAGGATGGCGTTGTCCCTCTTGCCGTTGCTGATGAAGTTATCCTTGTCGTGAACCCAGAACTCTCCTCTATTGTCGATGCATTGAAGACCAAGATCTTAACGGAAGTCGTGGGCGGGCATGTCCTCGGGTCCATCATCAACCGGGTCGACCAGGACAAGACGGAAATCATAACCAAGAAGATGGAGAAAGTCCTGGGTGTCAAGGTCATCGGTATCATACCGGAAGACAGCAATGTCCGCCGCGCAGCCTCGGCAAAGACTCCCATTGTCATCAAGTTCCCCACCTCCCCTGCATCAAAAGCTATCAAAAGGATCGCCTCGGATCTCGTTGGTGTAGCATACAAGGAAGAGAAGACGGTCGAAGTCAAGCAGGGATTCATCGACCGTTTCGCCAACGCCCTTTTCAAGAAGAAGTCCGAGAAATAATATTCCCCGGTTTACCGTTTTCCTCTTTTTTGTATATACTCCAATAATTGTCTTGTCGAATCCCTTCAACAGAAAAACGTGGTTTTTTTTGAGTTTTATAAAACAAGCAAGCGCAGGGCCCTTAATCTGACAGCCAGCTGAGATCCTCGAGTTCTTTAATAGATTTTAAATTGACAGCCGATTCCGCAGCTGGCTGGGAACGGACAGGATAAGACTCACCACCAGAATTTGCCGGAATCACGGGAAAATCAGGAGTACTCTCATGAGGGGGCGTAATACTGACTGCTGCACCACAATTGCCGCAGAATTTTGTCGTGGCGGAAATCTTTGCATCGCAACTGCTGCACCTGAATTTCGGAACACTCTCAGCCCGTCCAGTACTTTCCGCAATAATATCTGTCTGCGTATTTTTTTCCGGAACACTCTCTGCCTGTCCAGTACTTTCCGCAATAATATCTGTCTGCGTACTTTCTTCCGGAACACTCTCAGCCCGTCCAGTACTTTCCGCAATAATATCTGTCTGCGTATTTTCTTCCGGAACACTCTCTGCCTGTCCAGTACTTTCCGCAATAATATCTGTCTGCGTACTTTCTTCCGGAACACTCTCAACCATAGTACTTCTTCGCGTACCACACTCCGGGGAATTTACTTCCGGGATACTTACGTAAGTGGCCGGTTCTGCATCAGTGCTTTCTGTCAACGTACCTTCTGCCGGACAATTTCCTTCAACGATAGCACCGATACGAGTGCTTTCCACAACCGGGATCTTTGAGACTGCACCCTCTTCCGAGGCACATACTGTCATGAGATCCTGAAATTCCGCGCTCATAAGTGCGGCACTCACGTCGATATCGCTATCGGTCATGTCACCATGCTGCTGGTACACCGGGACATCGCGGAACGCACCGTCGACCCCTTCAGAGAACATGGTACTCATCACCGTGCGGAATTTCTCCTGGTTCTCGAACTCCGAGTGGATCCGTTTCCCCGTCTGGATCGATAAAGCGATCGTATTCAGTTTACCGATTACCAGGGAAACGAGCATATCAAGATCATGCCGGTCTCCGCTAGAGAGAGAGATAAGGAAAAAATCATCGGTATAGAGCCACCGGGTCTCGGTCTCTCCTTCCTGGGACTGGAACCGTTTTATAATACGCGAGCTGCCAGGTATTATTAAGGAATTCAGGAAATTCAAACCTGTTTTCTCTTGGATCTGCACCGGGCAGATATTCCGTAATGAGAAGACAGTTTTCCCGTTTTTCTGGATCTGGTCGATCTCGACCTCAAAGAAGGAAGTACGTGGATACGGAGGATCGAGCAGACGGTTTTCATGGGAGGGGGATATCTCGACCTGCCGGATCCCGATCTCGATCTCTGAATCCACGATATAAGTGTGGCGGACAAGCTCCCAGGTATATCTGAAGCTTTGATATTCCACGATATGGGTCATGTTTTCATCTCGTTTAGAATCAGCAATTATTGTGTACAATATTGTATTGAGAAGATATGGTGTTAGCATTGAGGTTGGCGATTTTTATATTTATAAATTTTTGTATGCTTTTTCCCGGTAAACAAGACAACTGGCAAAAGCATCTTCTCATCAGTTACTGAGCCAACTCAGATCCCGAAGATCTTCTATCTCATTAATATCAACATGCAGCTCCGCTATCTTCTCCGGGCTGACCTTTGCTATGCCATGATGGCCAGATATCCGCGCTGCTGAAGGCAGCGGGAGGTCTTTTTCATGTTCATTGGTCACGATCAGGCCGTAGTCCTGGTAGATCACCGCTTCACGGAATGCTTCGTCAACTCCTTCACTGAACATGGTATCGATCGCCCGGCGGCACGAGAGCTGATTCTCGAATTCCGACGGGATGGGATTACCCTCATTGAAAGATTGTGCAATCACGTTAAGTTTCCCGGTGATTAAGCTGGTGAGCATTTCGAGATCGTGCCTGCCGCCGCTTGAGAGAAACAGGATATTGAAATCGTCAGTATACAGCCACTGGGCTTCACCGGTGTCGGTAGGAAAATGGATCCGCTCCGTGATGATCCAGCTGCCGCGCCTGATCCGGAATTTCAGGAAATTCCAGTCAGGATTCCGTTTTGCCTGGACGGGAAAAATATTCTGGAAGAGCGCGGTCTTGTTTTTTCCCTGCCGCTGTTCATCGATCTCGATCTCAAAGTACCGGATTTTAGGGTAGGGTGGCTCGAGAATGCAGTTCTCGTACAGCTTCGATACATCCATGAGCGGGATATCGATGACAGAACCAACATCAACAAGGTAGGTATGGCGTACCTGATGCCAGCCAGTCCTTTGGATCTTATGAAAAACAATACCTGTCACGTTATCCTCTCATTAACGTCAAAGATCCGGTTGCAAATCGCAAAACAGCGGTATTACTCACTTCAGATAAAAGGTAGGATACCGCTTCATTTATAGTTTTTTTTAGGCTCTTCGCTATTCTGAGTGGGTAAGTGAGTACTGAAGTGGGGGCTGCCGCCCCCACGCCCCCATGCAGGATAGACTCCGCCGCCCCCGACGGGGCGCCCCCGCGGCGGTTCAGT